>JBILVS010000181.1:0-4917 GCA_044370335.1 Caulobacterales bacterium | reverse complement strand
ACGGGCCCGCAGATCGCCGCCGAACATCATCCCGTCATAGGTCAAGCCTGCAACACCGCTCCACTCCGGCGACAGGGGCAGCCTCGTGCCGGACAGGTCTCGGTTATTGGATGGGGAGATGTAGCTGTCGAACTCAGAGTTGAGATAGGTCCCCGCAGCGTCAAAGGAGAACCCGCCGCCCAGATCAAAATCCGCATCGATTTCGATCCCCGTGATCGAGGCGCCCTCTGCATTGCTGACGGTGGCGAAAGCGCCGCCGCCGGTCCCGGTAAACACAAGCGTCCGCAGTTGCAGATCGGTATAGTCGTAGTGGAAGAGCGAAGCGTTCACGGTTGCCCGTCCGTCCGCGGAACTGGTGCGCAGGCCCGCCTCATAGGCGATGATTTCTTCGGGCTCGTAGAGGGTCGGAGGGCCCGCAGCCAAAAGGTTGAAGCCGCCGCTCTTGAAGCCCTGGCTCACTCCGAAATAGGCCAGGATATCATCCGTCGGACGATACTGGATCTGAACTTGGGGCGTGAACGAGTCAAAGCTCGCGGTGACGTTGGCGGTCGTCGCGGCAATGAGGTTTTGGGTTCGGCCGGTCTTTTCTTCTTCGTTATACCGGGCGCCGGCCATCACGGCCCATTGGTCATTGAAGTGGTAGGTGGCTTGGCCGAACACAGCGTAAGCTTCACCCTCGCTCGTAGTGTTGGCGCGAGCAAAGGGGAAGGGCACGCGCCAATCGATGAATTGGGTTCCCTCGTCCCGGTACAGGAACACGCCAGCGGTCCACTCCAGCGCTCCGGCGTTCGTGTTGTAGAGCTGGAATTCCTGCGATGTGGACTCAACCTCCGTGGTGGAGGTGAAGGTCTCGTTGAAGTCCCCGGTGAAGTCATAGTCGAGGGCGTCCGCCGCATCATACTTGGTGTGGGCCGTGATCGACCGCAGCGCCACTCCGCCGAAGTCCCAGTTGAGGGTCGCGGCATAGACATCGCTGTCGCGGCGGCTGAAGACCGGCGAGTCGATGCGGATATTGCGTTCATCAACCCGCTGCAGGTTTGCGGGAACGATCACCGCGTAAAAGTTTGCCGGGAACGCGGCGAAAGAGGCGTCGGTGGCGATCCCGTATCCCACGGTTCCATCATCGCGAGCGGATTGGACGAGCAGCGTCAGATCTGCATTCGGAGAAAGATCAAATCGAACCTGGCCGCGCAGGGCAAAGAAATCCTGGGCGTCGAGGCCTTGTCCCGTCAGAACGTTGTTCGTGTAGCCATCGTCGTTCACATAAGACACGGCAAGGCGGCCAGACACGGCTTCGCCGCCGGCGTTCAAAGCTACCTGACCACGTACAAGGCTGTTGGAGCCAAAGCCAACCAGGCCCTCAGCGCCGAAACCTTCTTCAGGGGCCCGGCTGATGACGTTGATTGCCCCGCCTGTCGCGTTGCGGCCGTACAGCGTGCCTTGCGGCCCCTTCAAGACTTCAACCCGTTCCACATCAAACAAGTCGGTCAGGATCATGCTCGACTGTGGGAGATAGACGCCGTCCAGGTGAACAGCGTTAGACGGATCGGACCCGACGCTGCGCACATTGTTGGATACGCCGCGAATGGCGACATTGGTTTCCCGATTGCCGAAGGAGATCGCGAGGCCGGGCACCAATTGTTGTAGATCGAATGAGTTCGTGACGCCGGATTGCGCCAACGCATCAGCGCTGAGCGCTGTCACGGACGCGGGCACGTCCTGCAGCGATTGCTCCCGCTTCAAGGCGGTCACAACGATTTCGTCGTCCTGAGAGACGGACTGGGCGACTGCCGGCGAGGCGGTCAACGCGATCATCGCGACGGAGACGGCGGGCCAAAATGCGCTCTTCATACAGGTTCCTCCCCTAGGTTGAGGAGACTTTTGCGCATCCTGCATATTCGTCAAGAAATTTTCCAAAACAGGAAAAACTTTCTCAACTGGTGTGGCTTGCTTGCCTGCCCTTCAGGCCTCGGCGCAACAGCGTGGCGCAGCTCAGGGTAATCAAGCCCATGACGCCCAGCACGATCAGAAGGCTGGCGGAGAGGCCGCCCTCGCCGACAACGGACTGGTTCAAGAGCGCTACTGTCGTTGGTCCAAACCCAAGGCCAAGGCCGATGCTCAGACAAACCGACATCGATGCCGCCAAAGCGCGCGTTCTGTCTGTCACAAGGTCCTGCAAGGTCACAGCAACCGCCACATAGGCGATGTTGGCAGCCACCTGCCACAGGGCAAAGGCTGCAATCGCGGCCCAGGCCAGAGGGAAAGCCAGCAAGGCCGCCGATCCCAACAGTCCCAGGGCGCAGAGCTGCACAAGGCCGATCCTGCCTGCCAGGCCGGCTTTGTCATGGGCGCGATCAGACAAGAAGCCGCCAACCCAGGCCCCGGCCGTGCCGGCGATGAAGGCCGACAAGCCAAGAAGCTGGCCTGCCTCGCCGGCGCTTAAGCCGTGGCTTCGCGTGAGCAGAGAGGTTTGCCAGGTGGTGTAGGCGAAGTCGGCTACAGCCACTGAGCCGCCTGTGAACAAGGTGAGCCAGAACAAACTCCGCAGCCGCCAGAGATCGGAGAGCCGCCCTTTGCTGGCGGTTTTCGGATCAAAGCTGCGCTGCGGTTCTTTGAAGGCGAGAAGCGACGGGATCAGGATCAGGCCAAGCCCGCCCAGGGTCAAAACCACCTGTCGCCAGGGTGATAGATCCGCCAGAACCGGCAGGTCGACGAAAAGGCCAGCTTCGGCCCGGTCCAGGAGCCACCCGCCTCCGCTGAACGCCAGCGAGGTCCCCAACGTGGCGCCGAAAAAGGTGAGCGCGATCGCTTTGCCGCGCTGGCGGGGACTGACATAATCGCAGATCAGCGAAATCCCTGCAGGACCCAAGACGGCCTCGCCAAGCCCGATCATGATCCGCGCCGTCCAGAAGTGGCTGAGTTCGTTGGCCAATCCGAACAGGATTGTGCCCCCTGTCCAAAGGCTCACGCCGGCGACGATCAGGTTTCTGCGGTTTGTGCGGTCGGCAATCCAGCCGCTGCCCAAGGTGGCGGCGGCGTAAGTCAGGGCGAAGGCGGTCTGAAGCGTGCTGAACTGCACATCGGTGATCGCCATGTCGCCCCGGATCGAGTCCACGAGCACAGAAGGCAGGTAGCGATGGACAAAGGAAATGACCGTGGCGACGGTCAAAACGATCACGAAGGCCTGCGCCAAACGGGCGTTGGGCTGATGCATCTCGCGTTCGCCCATGTCGGCAACCATTTTCCACCCAGCGCGATTTTTTCCAGATTGGAAAAGGGTTGACCCTTGGCGCCCGGATTGTCAACACTGCATGGGTGAGGTCGTCTGGATGAAGCTGTTTGTCGCCGGTCTCGTTGCTGAAACCAACAGCTTTGCCTGCTGTCCCACGGGCTTTGGCGCTTTTGAACTCCGCTCCGGCCCTAATGATCCAACTGATCCGATGGGCATGGCGTCGGCGATGCAAGGGGTTGCGTCGCGCGCGCGGGCGGCCGGATGGGAAGTGGCTGAGGGGGTCTTGGCGGCGGCGCAGCCTCTGGGGCCGCTGGTGGACGCCGCTTATGCGGCGCTTAAAGCGCTGATCCTACAAGACCTTGAGGCCGCGATGCCGGTTTCGGCGGTGGTTCTTATTCTGCATGGCGGGATGACCTCGCAGTCGATCGACGACTGCGAGGGGGACCTGTTGGCGGCAGTCCGGTCGCTGGTGGGGCCGTCTGTTCCGATCACGGCGTCATTGGACCTGCACTGTCATCTGACCGCCCTAATGCTTCAGCAGGCCGATGCCCTAATCGCATACAAAGAATATCCGCACACTGATATTGTTGAAACGGCCGCGCGCGCCGCGGACCTCGCGATCGCCGCGGCTGAGGGAAAGGTGCGGCCCCGCATGGCCGCTGCAGACTGTCGGGCCATGGGTTTGTGGCCAACTTTGACTGGTCCGCTCCGGGCGTTTGTGGACCGCGTCAGGGCGTTGGAGCTCCAACCAGACATTCTCTCCGTTTCGGTGGGCCATGGCATGGCTTATGGCGATGTGCCCGAGGCCGGGGCGAAAGTCTGGGTCATTGCCGACGATAATCCGGCGCAGGCCGCGCGCCTTGCACAACAGTTGGCCCTGGAGCTGTTTGACCTGCGCGAGCGCATCGGCACGCGTTTCACGCCGTTGCCGGAGGCGATGGCGCGTCTGGAAGCGTGGCGTGGCGACAGGCCGCTGATTTTGGCTGACGTCGCCGATAATCCCGGCGGCGGCGCCATGGGCGACAGCACGTTTCTGCTTCGGGCTTTGGCCGACCGGAGCATTGGAGCGGTTGGGCTCGGCGGGCTTTGGGATCCGGGCGCGGTTCAGCTGTGTCGCGAAGCCGGCGAGGGGGCAAAACTCCATCTGCGGATTGGGGGAAAATGCGGGGTCGCCTCCGGGGACCCGGTTGATCTTTGCGTGCTGGTGCGGCGCTTTATTGAAGACCATTCCCAGGACGACTTTGGCGCCCGGGCTGACTTGGGGCCCAGTGCTTGGGTGGAGACCGACGCGGGGCTGCATATCGTGTTGATCTCCAAGCGCCAGCAGGTCTTGGGCGTGGACCTTTTCGCGGGGCTCGGTCTGGAGATCGCGGGATTGCGCGGCTTGGTCGTGAAATCCATGCAGCACTTCAGGACTTCGTTCGCCCCGTTCATCGGCGAGGTGATCCATGTCGAAACGCCAGGCCTGTTACGGACGGATTTCGAAGCGATCCCATTTCAGCGGCGTGATCTGAATTACTGGCCCCGCGTCGAAGACCCTTACGCAGCCGAGTGATCCGGCTTCAATCTCTGCTCTACAATCTGCACCCAGGCTTGGGCCCCGATCGGGATCAACGCGTCGTTGAAATCATAGCTCGGATTATGCAGCACGCAGGGGCCGCCGCCGTGGCCACCGGCGCGATGAT
>JBILVS010000180.1:0-4939 GCA_044370335.1 Caulobacterales bacterium | reverse complement strand
GGTTCGACACCGCGCCAACTGTCGCCATGCAGACGTCCTGCACCATGCGGACTTCGCCGCTCATCAAGCGCAGCTGCACATAGCCGCCATCGCGCCCCACGACCTGAGCGTAGGAACCGGCGGCGCGTGCCATCTGGCCGCCTTTCAGGGGTTTCAACTCGACATTGTGGACGATCGTGCCGACCGGGATCGACTTGAGCGGCATGGCGTTGCCGGGCTTCACGTCGGCGCGCTCGGCAGCGATCACCGTGTCGCCGGCCTTCAGGCGCTGCGGGGCGATGATGTAGGCCAGCTCGCCGTCCTGATACTTGATCAGAGCGATGAAGGCAGTGCGATTCGGGTCATACTCCAGCCGCTCAACAGTGGCGGGGACGCCCCACTTGCGACGCTTAAAGTCCACGATCCGGTAGGACCGCTTGTGACCGCCGCCATGACGGAAGGCGGTGACGCGCCCCATGTTGTTCCGGCCGCCGGACTTGGCGAGGCCTTCGGTCAGGACCTTCACGGGCTTACCCTTGTGAAGCTCAGACCGGTCAACGAGCACGAGCTGCCTGCGACCCGGCGAGGTGGGGCGGAAAGTCTTGAGAGCCATAGCTTAAAGCCCCGTCGTCACGTCGATCGTGTCCTGCTCGTGCAGGGTGACGATCGCTTTTTTGGCGTCAGCGCGGCGCCCCGGGATGCCCCGGAAGCGCTTGTTCTTGCCCTTCTGCACGATGGTGTTGACCGAGAGGACACGCACCTTGAACAGGGCTTCCACCGCTTCCTTCACCTCCAGCTTGGTCGCGCCAAGCGGCACCTTGAACACCACCTTGTTGTGCTCAGACAGCAGCGTAGACTTCTCGGTGATCACCGGAGCAATGATCGTATCGTAGTGGCGCAGCGCAACCATTACGCGGCCTCCTTCTGAGTAAAGCGCGCTTCAATGGCGGCGACGGCATCCTTGGTCAGCACAAGCTTCTGGCGCCGCAAGATGTCGTAAACATTGAGACCCGCGTTCGACAGAACGTCGAGGTTCGGGATGTTGCGCGCGGCGCGGGCCAGGTTGGCGTCCACTTCCGCGCCAGCGATGATCAGGGCGTTGTCCAGCCCAAGCTTCGCAAGCATCGCTTTGAGCGGGGCGGTCTTCGGCTCGTTCAGGACGGCCTGATCAAGGATCACGATCTCCTGGGCGCCGGCCTTGGCGGACAGTGCATGCCGCAAGGCGAGGGCGCGGACTTTCTTCGGCAGGTCGTGCGCGTAATCACGCGGCTTCCGCGCAAACGCCATACCGCCGCCCCTGAAGATCGGGGCATTGGCGGAGGCGTGCCGAGCGCGCCCAGTGCCCTTTTGCTTGTAAATCTTGCTCTTCGAGCGATCAACCTCCGACCGAGTCAACGTCTTGTGCGTGCCAGCCCGGCGCTTGGCGAGCTGATACTTCACCATGCGCTGGATCAGATCGGAGCGGATCTCGGCGATACCAAAGATCTCGTCGGAGAGCTCAATCGTGCCAGCCTTAGCGGCGGAGAGGGTGTGAACGTCCAGTTTCATGGGGATCAGACCTGCGTCTCAACGGCTTCAGAAGCGGCCTTGAAGGCGGCGGGCTTGGGGGCCTCGGCCGGCAGCGCGGCCTTAGCGGCGTCGCGCACCTCGACCCAGCCGCCCTCAGCGCCGGGGACCGAACCCTTAATAAAGAGAAGGCCGCGTTCGGCGTCGACGCGAACGACTTCCAGGCCCTGGGTCGTGACGCGCTCGTCGCCCAAATGGCCGGCCATTTTCTTGTTCTTGAAAACCTTGCCCGGGTCCTGGCGCTGGCCAGTCGAGCCGTGCGAACGGTGCGACACCGACACGCCGTGGGTGGCGCGCAACCCACCGAAATTCCAGCGCTTCATCGCGCCCGCAAAGCCCTTACCGATAGAGGTCCCGGCAACATCGACCCTCTGGCCAACCACGAAGTGATCCGCCGTGATCTCCGCGCCGACAGGGGCGAGCATGTCTTCGGCCACGCGGAACTCAACAAGCTTCGTCTTCGGCGCAACGCCGGTTTTGGCGAAATGGCCGCGCTCAGCCTTGGTCAAGTTCTTCACTTTAGGCGCCCCTGCGCCAAGCTGGAGGGCGACGTAACCGTCTTTGTCCTTGGTGCGCTGAGCGACGACAGTGCAGCCCTCCAGGCCGAGCACGGTCACGGGCACGTGAGCCCCGTCCGCAGCAAAAAACCGCATCATGCCCATCTTTTTGGCGATCACGCCCGTGCGTTGAGCCTTCGGCATCGGATTACCCCAGAACCTTGATCTGCACGTCGACGCCGGCGGCGAGGTCGAGCTTCATGAGCGCGTCCACCGTCTGTGGGGTGGGATCGACGATGTCCAGCACCCGCTTGTGGGTGCGGATTTCAAACTGTTCGCGGCTCTTCTTGTCGATGTGGGGGCTGCGGTTCACCGTGAACCGCTCGATCCGGGTCGGCAGGGGCACAGGGCCGCGCACCTGGGCGCCCGTCCGCTTCGCCGTGTTGACGATCTCGCGCGTCGATTGATCGAGCATGCGATGGTCGAAGGCTTTGAGCCTGATACGGATATTTTGGTTCATCGTCTCGCTGCCACAGCGGCCCTGGAGGGACTTCCGAAGACCGCTTTCGGGGCTTTAGGACTCACCGCTAGACGAGAACGCCGTCACTCCACGCCAAAACGGGGGGCTAACCAGCCCCCCGGGGAGGCGCCGCTCAATCACAGGGCGACGAAGTGAAAAGCGAACCGCGTCTAGGCGCACTGGCCTACAGCCGATCCAACTTGAGGGCGTGGGTTTAGCCATGGGCCTATCCGGCGTCAAGCATCTTGTGAGGGGTTTCACAGCACCGCCGACTTATGGTGCAGGCTGAGCAGGCGGAGTCGGGGCCGCAGCAGGGGTCGGCGGAGCCGTGGGACCGGGAGCAGTATCGCCCACCTCAATCGTCCCGGAGCCGCGCACAATGCGCGTTTGCGCCCCCCGGACCGTGTCCACATCCACCTCACCGGAGCCCTCCACAGTAGCGTTCAGGGTGCTCACCGCCCCCTCGATAGAAATGTCGCCGGAACCCGCCACCCGGACCACGGCGGGCCCGTCAACATCACCGTCCACCTGAATGTCCCCTGACCCGGTCACGACGCCGTTAAAGGCGGTGAGGGGTCCGCCCCCGATTCGCGCCTCACCCGAGCCCGCAACCGTCACCATGGCCGCGCCTGCAGCCTCCGCCACCGTCAGCGTCCCCGAACCGCCAATCGACGCCTCCAGCCGGCCCGCCACCGCGGCGGCCGCAACGTCCCCCGACCCCGTCAGTTCGAATTCCGCCCGCCCCAGACGCCCGATTTTCACATCGCCCGCGCCGGCCAAAGTGAGATCGAACCGATCCGCGACGTTACCGACGACGGCGTCGCCGCAGCCCCGCAGCACAAGCTCAAGGTTGGCGGCGTCTCGCACGACGACATGGTTCGCGCCGGACGACTCAACCGCGAGGGCCAGCGGGGCCCGGACCCGAACCAAAGGCAGGGCGGCCCGGTCCACGCCTCCGCGGCCGTGAACCACCACCGCCCCATCGTGACGGCAGGACACGCCCGCGCCAAGCCTGCCATCCACTTGAACGACGCCGCCGACCGCCGACACGAGCGGGGTCGCGAGCGGTCCGGCGTTCTCAATCGAAACAGCGAAATCAGAGCGGTCCTCAGGGATCACCTCCAGCCGAACGGCGGCGTCAGACAGCACCAGCCGCTCTCCCGCAAAGGTCGCCTCCGCCAAGGTGGTGATCTGGTCCGGCGCGACGGGTTCCGCCGCCTCCCAGGACCGTTCGCCGGCGATCTCGAAATGCACATTGTCCCATAGCGATGGCGCCAAGCCTCCGACGGCGAACACCGCCGCCACGATCAGCCCGCCGATGACTGCCAAGCGTTCCATCTACTCTTCCTCCCTCGCTTCTTTGGAACCAGATGCAGCCAACCGACGGCCTTGGATGCACGCTTTGCGGGAAATTTGTCATCCCAGGACGGACCGAAGGCGCCTGCCCGACCGTTAACGTCCAGTGGCAAAGGGGGCGCGGCCACCGAAAGGTTCACCATGGAGATCGCTGGTGATAAGGCAACAGCCTTCGCCGACCACGCCCGGCGGTTTGACGCGGAGGGCGCCATGACCGACCCGTCCGCAGGCTCGGACGACATCGATGACGGCATGACCGATGTCCAGGTGGATAGCCCCGCCGACGCCGTCGCCGAGGAACTGGTGGGCCTCCTCCTCGCAATGAACGATGATGAACGGGCCGCCCCTATCGCCCTGGTGCGTTGGGGCGAGAAGACTTCAAGGCGTCGGAGTGGGACGAAGCCCTGGCACTGGCGCAGGAACGCCGGGAAGGATCGACGGCCCTGGGATCTCCTTGGCATCCCTCATGTGGCGAATCTGGCTGAAGAAGGCTTGGCCCTGATGACCGAGGAAAAGGTCCTGCCGGCAAGCCGAGACGCCGAAGACCCGGAGCGGGCGTCCGACGGCCATCACCCGGAGCTCGACAAGGAGGCGTCCGATCCCACCGACCCCGCCAAAGGGCCATAGAGACCAATCGGCATGAGGGTCGGCCCTCAAGAATAGCCCCCCTGCCACACCACCCAGCATGCGGGTCCGCACCGGGCGGATTGAGGCTTTAAGGCTCAAGAGCGTGACGGCGCGCCAAGATCAGCAAGCCATCGGTTGGTCAGGACTGCGTTAAGAGCCGTGCCGCTGTCTCGCCGCCAGCGTGGGCTGTTGGCGGCGACCCGTCTGGCGTGGTCGGGTTTGCCCCCATCGCCAGAAGACGGAAGTAGCCTTTCCAGCCGAGGACATAGGTACGAAGCTCGGCGATCACGGCCCTGAGGCTGCGGCCTCCGCTCTAGCGCGTGAGCTCCCGGACACGGGCCCGGAAGGCCCTGAGGGCCTTGTCGGAGACACAGCGTCTGATGATCCTTGGGAG
>JBILVS010000179.1:0-4945 GCA_044370335.1 Caulobacterales bacterium | reverse complement strand
CGAATACGCCTGCCCCGAAACCCAGCCCATCGCCGTCTCGCTCCATCGCAAAAGACGACAGATCAAGAATCAGAATTCGGAAGCGTTGTGAATCCCCTTTGATTCCGGTCGGCCTAAAAACGCTCTAAAGGCGCTCGCCAAGCAAGGCGCCATTCCACGGGATTTCCCGGTGCCGTGTCACGTCCTGGAAGACGAGGCCGCGTTGGAAAGCTCACTCGCGGAGAACGTCCAGCGTGTCGCGACCGACGCCATGGAGGAAGTCGAGGCCTTCGCGTCGCTCAAAGATCAGGGTTTCGATGCTTCGGCCATCGCGCAGCGTTTCGGCTGCACTATCCGCCATGTCGACCAGCGCCTCGCGCTTGCGGCGTTGTCGCCCAAACTCAAGTCCGCCTACCGCAAAGGCGATCTCGCACTAGAGGCAGCTCGCGCTTTCTGCATCGAACCCGATCCCGCGCGCCAGGAGGCGGTGTTCAAGGCGTTGGCAAAGCCAGTCACGCACGCCGCCAATGTTCGCGCACTGGCAGAGAGGCACAGCGGGCTCGTTTGCTTGATGGGAGCGGCGTGAGTCGAGAGGCTCCCGCACCGTTCTGAGAGAGGCCGGAGGTGCAATTCCTCCGGCCTACTCGCCATAACCTCCATTGGGTGTCGGACGTCGCCTTCGACGAAGACCGCTGCCGCACCCGAAAAGACCACTCGGCCAGAGAGTTGGCGCTGATCCGAAAAGCCGCCCTCAACCTGCTGAAGCGCGAGCCCTCAAAGCTATCAATCGGCCGCAAACGCGCCAAAGCCTGCATGAACCCCGAATTTCGAGCCGCCATTATGGCGGGTTAACAACTTAAGATTTGGCCCTGGCCGGGGTCGCCTGCCGCAGACCATCAGGAATTCCGTGTAACGGCCGGTTGGGTCGTCACTGAGGGATCAGCGGTCTTCGAAGACGATAGCGAATTGCCCTTCGCGGCCATCCATTCCCTGGCCAGCATCCACCATTTCTCGACGTCTGCGGCGACTGCCCCCTCAAACCGAAGTGCACCTCGAAGCGCTTTCAACAGATCTTGCGATGGACGCATGACCATGTGCTCGACGCGATGCAGCGGCGGCTGGATCGCATCCGGACGGCCATGACCATCCGCCGAGAGACGCCCGCATCCGTTCGGGACCATCAAGGCCTGGATGGGCGCGACGAACTTTCTGACGAGGACGCTGCCGAACGTCAAAACCGAGATGAGCCTGCAAGTGTTGGCCTACAACATGAAGCAGATGATGGCGCTGTTCGGCCTCGGCACGTTCATACGAGCGATGGACGCCTGATCCAGCGGGCCAGCGCTCGGCCACGCCAAAGTCTGAGATCATCGGGCCGTTTTCGCACGGCCTCGGCCCAGCGCGGTCGTTCGTCATGCGAACAAGCGAAAAGTGATTCGAGCCGATCCCGGCGCTGTGGCGTTAGAGTGCGGATTGGCAGTATGATTTCCGGATGGGTGAACTGCCAACGCCGATCGAACTCCGGCTCGATACACTCTCGCATCTGTTCGATCCATTCGATCCATTTCCATTGCCCTCGCGCGATCTGGCCAAAGGCGCTGAAGATTTCATTGTGGGTTGGGCGCGCGAATTGCCTAACCAGGCGGCGATCGAACTCGTCGTGCATGTTCCTTCGGAGGAAGTGCTGAGCGAGGCCGCAAAAGGGCTGAACGACGCGATATCCAGGCATTTTTCCTATCGCGCCGATCGCATCTTGGGCGACTTGCACGAATTGTTTCGGGTGGGCCGGCTTTCGCTCGCGATCGGCGCCTGCGCCCTCATCGCTTGCGTGGCGGGCGGGCGCCTGCTCATCGAGGCTTTTGGCGACACTCCGCTAACGCGTGCGCTCGCCGAAGGTCTGTTGATCATGGGCTGGGTCGCGAATTGGCGGCCGACCGAAATCTTCCTCTATGATTGGTGGCCACTTCTACAACGTCGGCGTCTCTATCGCCGCATTGCGTCCGCGCCGGTGAGGATAATAGCCCAGGCAGTCGAACCACGCGCATAGGCGACTATGCTGAGAGCTTGCACCGGATAGCGCCACCGTCGCATCGGAGGCAGCATGATCCGACCGACTCGGTCGCCTATGGTTGTTGGGCCGCCGACAGAAGGTGGCCCCGTCTAGTCGCTCATCTTGGATCGCCTCAGGCCGCTGCCGCGCGATTACCGGCCCCGGCTATAGCGTAAAGTGTGAAAGGCGACCCTCCGTCCATTGCACTTGTAGCGGTGACGTTACCGCCCATCGCCCTTGCGCGCCGCTGTGTTATCATGAAGTCTAAAACTGCGCTATCATTCATGCGCGCGAGTTTGCGCCCCGCCAACTTAGACATCAGCCGCCACCCCGTCTATCGCAAATGGGGGAAGGTGCTTGGCCTGATTGAGGTGAGTCGATAGATCCAGAGTTCGCGCGAAGCGCGGGTTCGGTGTGGATGTCTGCATTGAATGGCTCATCATTTCCCTTGATGAACGAAACAACCATCGGGTTGATGGTTGCCCTCGCCGTTGGGTTATTGATTGGCGCCGAACGCGAGCGTCGCAAAGGCGCAGATAAGGGCCGCGATGCAGCAGGCATCCGCACCTTCGCGCTGGCGGCCTTGCTGGGAGCGATGGCTCATGTTCTCGGTGATGTGATTTTCGCAGCGGCGATGCTCGGCGCGGCGGCACTAGCGGCGTTGAGTTATGCGAGGAGCCAGAGCGATGATCCCGGACTGACAACGGAGTTCGCACTACTTGTGACTGTGCTTCTGGGCGGATTAGCGCCCGAACAGCCATCTCTGGCTGGCGCCCTGGGAGTGATGGTCGCCGTGCTGCTCGCGATCCGTACGCCTCTGCATCGGTTCATACGCGAAGCGCTGTCTCCGGATGAGTTGCGCGACGCTCTAGTGCTGGCCATCGCTACATTCGCGGTCTGGCCGCTATTGCCAGCCACAGCGGTCGGTCCGTTCGGCGCGCTTAATTTGCATGCGATCTGGCTCGTTGTGATATTGACGTTGAGCATCGGCGCTATGGGGCATGTTGCCGCTCGCGTTGCTGGGCCACGTCTCGGCATCCCCATGGCTGCGTTCTTCTCCGGATTCATATCCAGCACAGCCACGATCGCCGCTCTTGCTGGACACGCCGCGCGTGACTCGGCGCTGCTCAACGCTGCCGTGGCGGGGGCGATGCTATCTTCAATCGCAACGCTTATACAGATGAGCGTGCTGCTGCTCGTGATCGACGCTGCCGTGTTGCGCGCGCTTGCTGCTCCTCTGCTGTGCGCTGGCGCAGCCGCTGCCCTCTACACAGGGTATTTCGTAGTCGCCGCGTTGAAGACGCCAGGCACGCAAGGCGATGAACCCGGGCGTGCGTTCAGCATCGTGAGCGCCCTGACCTTTGGTCTGCTGGTTTGCGTCGTGCTGATCGTCACAGCAGTGTTTGACAATTGGTTCGGCTCGCGTGGCGCGCTGGCCAGCGCGGCGATTGCAGGATTTGTCGATGTGCACGCCGCCTCGGTATCGGTAGCCACGTTGGCGTCGGATGGCGCTTTGACCGTGCGCGACTCGGTACTGCCCGTCATCATCGCATTGTCCACGAATACTGTGAGCAAGATTTTGATGTCGTTCAGCGCTGGTCGTGGCGCGTTCTCTTGGCGAGTGACGGCGGGCTTGGTGATAGTCGCGGGGGGGGCTTGGATTGGGCTGGGGGTTGGTCAGATATGAGGCTGCGAGGAGTGAGTCGACCGAACGGCCCCCTTCGGCGGCCGCCGCCTCGCGGAACACGCAGAGTGGCAGGGTCGATCCAAGGCTTCCGTTCGCGTCAACGTGAAGGCCTTGTGAGATGACCCAAAAAACGCCATTCGGGTTCCGGGCATGGGTGGGCCTGTCGCTCGCCAAATTGCGGCGAAGGATGCCCCACTGGCCCTTTGGTTTCGGGATGAAGACCTTTCAAAACCGTGTGAATATGGCAGCGTCGACCTCTCGACATTACCAAGGACCGTCTATGCGATGTGGGAAAGCAGCCAACGCTCACTCAAATGAAAACAACGCCAGAACCTGCAACCCCTGAGGTCTTGGCGGGCGTTGTGGAGCGCGTCACTTTTCACAACGAGGAGAACGGTTATTGCGTCGTACGGGCTAGGTCACCGACTCATAAATCGCATCCACAATCTGGCGGAAGCGAGTTTAACGAGCGCGAGATAATTTGAAGCGTGCTTTTCGAACCGGTTGGCGATGGCGCGAAAGTGCTTGAGCCTGTTGAAGAAGCGCTCGACAAGGTTGCGTTTGGCGTAGGTGGCTTTCCGCGGACGATAGGTCTTCTTTCGGTTCGGCATCGGCTTGATGCAGGCCTTGACGCGCCGACGCTTGAGATCAGCGCGAAGCCGATCACTGTCATAGCCCGCATCGGCGATCAGGGTGTCGCCCGCTTTCACGGTGGCGAGCATGTCGTCGGCGCTCTTGCCGTCATGGGCCTGGCCGGGCGTCAACTTCAGCGTGATTGGCAAACCATTGGCGTCGACGACGGCATGGATTTTCGTCGTCAATCCGCCGCGCGAGCGCCCCATGCATCGGGTGTCAATTCCGTCCCCAACGGCGGGAGACGGGGCTTTGGCGCCGTTTTGTTCTTCCCCTTTTTACCGTTCGCCGCATGCTGATGCACGCGCACGCTGGTGGAATCGATCATCTGTGTTTTGCCGGCATAAGCCTTGGAAACCGCATCAAAAATGCGATCCCACACGCCTTTCTCTCGCCAGCGAACGAAACGGTTGTAGCAGGTGGTGTAAGGACCATAGCGTTCGGGGATTTCGTCCCAGGGCGAACCGGTGCGCAGCCGCCAGAAAATGCCGTTGATCACCTTGCGATCATCGACCCGCGCGACACCACGCGGCTTATTCGGCAACAACGGCTGAATGATCGACCACTCGAAGTCAGACATCTCGTAACGGCGAACA
>JBILVS010000061.1:0-16915 GCA_044370335.1 Caulobacterales bacterium | reverse complement strand
AGCCCCGCCCGAGCCACGGCCATAGCCGGAAGCGTCGGTCGGGTCGCTGTCGGTGTAGCCGGTGTAGGCGCCGGAAGCCCCGCCCGAGCCACGGCCATAGCCGGAAGCGTCGGTCGGGTCGCTGTCCGTGTAGCCCGTGTAGGCGCCTGAAGACCCGCCCGAGCCTCGCCCGTAACCCGATCGGTCCGTTGAATCGCTGTCCGTGTAGCCGGTATAGACGCCCGATGAGCCACCGCCGCGGCCGTAGCCGGAGGCGTCAGAAGGGTCGCTGTCTGTGTAGCCGGTATAGGCGCCGCGGCCGTAGCCGGAGGCGTCGGTCGGATCGCTGTCTGTGTAGCCGGTGTAAGTCTGCGCTGCGGCGGTCCCACCGCCCAGGACGGCGGTCGTGGCCCCGCCGCCCACCACGGCTGCCCCCAACAAGCGGCTCATGAAAGAGCGACGATGCAGTTTCGACATGGGGGACCTTTATCGTTCGGATAACTTTGGAGCAACTCCCTACCGTGTGAGGGGGAATTGGCACAAGCACCAAAACGCCACACCGCCACGCAATCAAACATATGCGGCCGTTTCGCTTCAAGCCGCCGCGCGACGTTCGACGGCGCAGCCAGCCTTACGGCGATACCCGAACCCACCGCAGCGGCGCCCCGTCTCCGGACGGCAAAACCAAGCGGCCTTCAGCGTCGATGCTGAATGCGGTGGCGCCGGCCAGCCCTTGTGTGACCCGCTGTTCCTGGGCGGAAAGCCCCGGATCGAGACAGGCCATCCGCGTGGTCCCCATCCCTTCGATCGTGATGCCTTCCCCGGTCACCATGAGCCGCCCGAACATCCGGTTGCAGCCTGTGGAGCCGGAAAGGGTTCCATCCGTCGCGATCATCAGGCTCGCTGTTTGTGGTCCGGCCAGAGCTGGCGCGTCCCCAACCTGCTCAAGCCGCCATGACCCAACCAAGAGGTCCATCGGCGCCCCGCCGCATCCTTCCAGGGCGCCGCCCTGGAACGTAACCGTAACCGTGTCGGGATAGGTCTGGCCGCTCATCGTGTCCTGACACGCCACCGGACGGATTTCCGCCATCAGGGTCTCGCCACTGATCCAGACGCTGAACCCGCGCCAGCCCGGCGCGACAGGCGTCGGCGCCTGCACCGCAGGCTCCTCCGAAAGCAGCGTTTGCTCCGGCGTCGTCCACCTCACCGCTGTGTCGTTCACGTCCAGCCGCCAGAACGGCTCATTGCCGCGCGCGGTGTAGGGTCCGGTTTCACGCGTAGGCTCCGGCGCCGCCATCGGCGAAACGCACGCCGCCAAGGCAAGAGCCAAAACGGCCGCCGGGAGCGCAGGTCCGCATTGGGCCGTTGAACAGGGTGCGCGCGGAAACGAGGAAAACGTCATGGCCGACCAACAAAACCAGCAAATGCCGAACAATGAGCAGCAGAAGCGCAGGGCGCAACACAAACCCGGCGGGCCAGGCGCCGCAGCAAAATCAACAAACTCAGCCGCGCAAGGAAGGCCAGCCGAAGCGCGACGACAACTAACCGGAAGGCTCCCGCCGCCGCCGAGGGTGTTCGCTCATCACCGGCGGCGGGCCGCCGGGCATCAAGGGTCGGGCCGGATAGCCGCCCATGCAGATGGCCCGGTCATACATCACAAGCGCCCCTGCAAGGCCCACGTTGAGGCAGAACTTGGTGGGAATTTTGACGACATAAGAGCACCGCGCCTGCATCTCGGGCGTCAAAGACCCAAGCTCCCGCCCCAAAACGTACGCCGCCGCCGGAGGATGCCGAAACGCCGGCAACTCTACCGCGTCTTCCGTCAATTCCACGCCGACAAGCAGACAGCCCTTGGGCAGTCTCAGGCTTTCCAGATCGTCATAGAAATAAGAGGGGAGGTTCTCGAACGACCGCGACGTGTCCGAACGATAAGCCTCCCGCACAGAGGGATGAGCGTTGACGGTAAAGAAGAAACTGGCGCCGAACGCATGCGCCGTGCGCATCAGGGCGCCCAAATTCATGGGCTTGGAGATCCCCTCCGCCCCGATCCCGAAATAGCCGCGCATCCGGGCGATATACCGATGCTGACGCGTAAGGCCAAGCCGCCTCGCCCAATCTCAAGCGTAGGATCGAAATCCCCCACAGACCCTATTAATATTTGAAAGCGTTCGACCTTTGTTAGGGCCGTGCGGCGGGTCGCCCAAGGAGGCGGAGATGGGTCTGACGTTTTACACAAACCCTATGTCCCGCGGCCGGATCGCCCGTTGGATGCTCGAAGAGGTCGGCGCAACCTATGACATGGTCGTCCTCGACTACGGGACCACGATGAAGGGCGCGGCCTATCTGGCCGTCAATCCGATGGGCCAAAGTGCCGACAAGCAAGCATAACGATGTGATCGTGACCGAATGCGCGGCTGTCTGCGCCTATCTGGCGGACGCCTTCCCAGACGCGGGCTTGGCCCTCTCCAGCCTGGCGCAGCGCGGCGCCTATGATCGCCGGTCGTTTTTCACCACTGGCCCGGTCGAACAAGCGACAACCAACCGGACCCTGAGGGTCGTCCCCCGCCGGAGAAACAGGGCATGGTCGGCAATGGGACCTTGGAGCAGGTGCTGGACGCCCTCGAAGGGCGGCGCAAGCAGGCGCCTTACTGCGTCGGGGATTGTTTCACCGCGGTGGATGTGTGCCTGGGGCGTCAAATCGGTGGGGCGTGCAGTTTGGCTCAATCGAAAGCCGGCCGGTCTTCGCGGAATATCTCGACCGCATCATGGGCCGCCCTGCCTGCGCCGGCGCCACCGAAAAGGATAACGCCCTGATGCCGGCTCAGGCTTGAACCGGCAAGCGTGACCTTGGGTGAAGCGACAGGCAACGCCCGTTGGCGAAAAGATAGCAACGCCGCCACTGCGCGGCCCGAGCGCGTACGGCTGTGTCATGCGCTGCGGCGGCGAGCGCCTCTGCGCCCCATCCGGCGCTGAAGAACACGATCAATCCTGGTGTATCCGGCGCCGCCGCGAGCGCCTGTTTCAGCGCGCCCAAAAGCCCGCCCCCCATGCCAGGCGCAAGCTCCCGCCCCTGGAATTGAAGAGCAGGGGCGGCGCCGCATTTGGCGCGGGGGCGCCCGCTCTCATCCCAGCGCAGGCCGCAGAGGCCTGCGGGGCCGCTCACCTGCGCCAGAGCCCACGCCGCCCGCAGGCCCGCCGCCGCAGGCGACAGGATCAAGACCTCCGGCCGCAGCAAACTGACCGCCCGGGCCGTCTCCCGCCGCCAAGTCTCGGGCATTCGGGTCCGTTGCAGCGCCGCCCCGAGCCGGCCCAGCACGGCCGCCTCGATAAAGCTCGGCGGGGCCGGGTCGCCGCGGCCTGCGGGAGCGCGCCGAAACCTTGCCAATGCAGCCCCATCCGGCGCGGTTTCCCACCTCACCGGAATGTCTTCACCTCGCGCACGCCCCCTTGCGTGGCGATGGCCCGCTTCATCCCCTCGCTCACATAAGGCGTCGCGACTTCGCCCTCGGCCGAGACCGCGATCAGCCCGCCGTCCCCGCCGAGCCGCTCCATGTCCGCCAGCGCCCCTGCTGCTGCGGCATGCAATGACTGTCGCGCATAAAGCATCCGCGCCGACACATCCGCCGCCACGTTGGCGCGGATGAACAGCTCCCCTTGGCCCGTGCAGCTTACCGCGACGCGCCCATCCGCCCAGGTCCCCGCGCCGATCAGCGGGCTGTCGCCCACCCGGCCCGGCATTTTGCGCAGAAGACCGCCGGTGGAGGTCGCCGCCGCGAGCCGCCCCTCCCGGTCGCAGGCCACAGCCCCCACGGTGCCGTGTGCGAGCTCTCCGGGGCCCACAAGCCGCGAATTCGCCGGCGTGTAATAAGCCGCCGGATCCCCCACCTCCGCCAAGCCTTGCCCTCTCGCGAAGGCCGCAGCGCCCGCGCCTGCCAGCAGCACATGCGGGGTCTTGTCCATGACCGCCCGCGCCGCAGCGATCGGCGACTTGAAACCCACCAGCCCCGCAACGGCGCCCGCCTTCCGCGTCGGCCCATCCATGATCGAGGCGTCAAGCTCCCAAACCCCGTCCATGGTCGGCGAGGCCCCGCGCCCCGCGACGTGCAACCCGCTCTCTTCGAGCGCGGCTGCCATGGCCTGGACCACATCCAGCGCCGGCGCCCCCCCTGCGAGCATCGCAGCTCCTTGCGCCAGAAGCTCCGCCATGTGGGCTTCTTCGACCTCGTATGTCTTTTTGCGCGTGGGGCCGGCGCCGCCGTGCAAAGCCAAAGCCCACTGTGCCATGTCCGCCCTCTCCCTGATCGCTTTTCTTCTAAAGCGCCGCACGCTACCACGACGCAAGTGCTCAACGCCGAAGGACGGTCCATGAAAGCCCTGGTCAGCAAAGCCCCCGGTCTGCCTGAAACCCTAGTGATGGAGGATTTGCCCAGTCCAGAGCCGGGTCCGGAGGATGTCGTGATCGCGGTCAAAGCCGTCGGCGTGAATTACCCCGACGTGCTGATCATTCAGGACATGTATCAGTTCAAGCCCGAGCGCCCCTTCGCGCCGGGCGGAGAAGTGGCGGGCGTCGTCAAGGCCGTCGGCCCGAAAGTGACGCGTGTGAGAGTCGGCGATCGTGTCATCGGCTCCACCGGCTGGGGCGGCATGGCCGAAGAGGTTGTCGTCAACGAATCCCGCGCCACGCCCATCCCGGATTCCATGCCCTTCGACGAGGCGAGCGCCTTCCTGATGACCTATGGCACAAGCCACTACGCGCTAAAGGATCGAGCCTGTATCAAACCGGGCGAGACTTTGCTTGTCCTCGGCGCCGCGGGCGGCGTCGGTATTGCTGCAGTCGAACTCGGCAAGGCGATGGGCGCCAAAGTCATCGCCGCCGCCTCGAGCCAGGAAAAAGTCGATTTCGCGCTGAAAGCCGGCGCCGATGGCGGCGTGGTCTATCCAAGCGGCCAGCTGTCGAAGGACCAGAAAAAGGAACTCGCCGACACCTTCAAGAAAGCCTGTGGCGGCGGCGCCGACGTCATCTACGACGCCGTCGGCGGCGATTATGCCGAACCGGCCCTCCGCGCCATCAATTGGGACGGCCGCTACCTCGTCATCGGCTTCCCCGCCGGCATTCCCGCGATTCCGCTCAATCTGACGCTCCTCAAAAGCTGCCAGATCGTCGGTGTGTTCTGGGGCGCCTTCACCGCCCGCGACCCTGCCGGGAACAAGGCGAACATCAAAGAGCTGTTTGACTTGTACTCCTCCGGCAAAATCAAGCCGCAGATCTCCAAGCGCTTTCCCTTTGCCGAAGGCGCGAAAGCCATCCGCGACCTGATGGACCGCAAGGCCACCGGCAAAGTCGTCGTGACGCTTGACTGAGCGCGGCATGAGCGACGCCGACGTTCCCGCGCAACCCGGCCGGCGCATGGAACGAGAAACGCCGTGGTCTTACGCTTGCGGCCAATGCGGGAATTGCTGCCGCGACAAGGACTTCATCCTGACGCCCTATGATGTGGCGCGCCTCGCCGAAGGGCTGGGCCTCTCCACGGCAGAAACGATGGCGCGCTATGTCGATCCTTCGCGCCCGGCGCTGAAGACCACAGCCCCCGGCGGCTGGTGCGTGTTCTTTGAGCCCGGCCACGGTTGCACGGTCCATCAGAGCCGTCCCGCGGTATGCCGCCTCTATCCCCTGGGCCGCACTGTCACGCGCGAGGGCAAGGTGGTCTTTGAGGAAACCGAGCCGCATCCGGAAACCAAGGGTCGGTATGGTGTGGCCGGGACAGTCGATAGCTACCTCCTGAGCCAGGACATGGCCCCCTATCTTGAAGCCCTGCTGCAGATCGGCGCCTTTCTGGATGATTGCTTCGCCGCCGCAGGGCGTGCGGGCGTCCTCGACCAATTAGACGCCGCCGTCTTGGCCTACTGGACAGGCGAGGGCGGGCCGGTTCCTTTCAATGTCTTGGGTCAAGACCTACTCATAGGTAAGGGGCTGCTTGAAACGCCCCTTGGCCAGCTCCAGGCCCATCTGGAGGCCCTTCGCCCGCTCTGCGGGCTCGACCTTTCCCCGCCCGACCTAGCGGCCTTGCTCGAGACCCCGGATGGCCGCGCCAAGATCGGCCGCCTTGTGGTGACGGGAGCCGTGCTCGGCGTAGGCCTGGGGCTTTCCCCGGGTTTCTCGAACTCCGCCTAGGAAGAAGGGCCGCCTTCGCAGTTCGAAGACGGCGCGTCTTCCTTTTATCCGCCAAGCGCGTTGGGCGATCAGCAGCCGTTCGGATCGGCCAGCCAACCCAGCACGCGACCCGAGGAGTCCCGCACCTCCGGCGCGGCGTAACATTCGCCGCCCGGCTGCTCCCCCGGCGCGGGATAGAACAGCACGTCCATCTCCCCTGGATAGCGCTGGCTTGGGTTCGCCGGCATCGTCTGCGGCGCAGTCCCGCCCGCGACCATCGTGCAGTCGGTCTCCGCTCCGGTCGACCCACGGACGCGCATGAACGCCCCGCCATCGTCATTCGCCCGCAGATAGCTCAGCGCGGAATCAGGCGACACGCTGAGGCATGCGCTGACCTGCGGCTCCAGCGCCACGATTAGGCTGCTCCACGGTCGATAAAGGCAGCCGTTCAGCGGCGCCACGCCCTCTCGCGTCACCTGAACGTTGAAGTCATAGGTCACCCCCGCCATGCCGTTCGTGCACGGGCCGGGCGTGATCCGAACTGTAATGGGCGCGGACCCGATCTCCACCCCTAGGTCAAGCGCCACCGGTTGGGTGTAGGCCGCCCGCGTGTCGACGCCCGCATCTCGCTCCGACAGGGCGATCCCCGCTTCCGGCGCGATCGACAGCCGCCACGCGCCCTCCGGCCCCACCGCCTCCAGCGCCCCCTCAAACGCTTCCGGCGCAAGGCCTTCTCCGGCATCGGCGGTTTCCGCCAAGGGTTCAGAGGTGTTTGACGTGAAATCGCACCCCCCAAGGCCCAGTACCGCAGCCGCCCCGACCGCCAGCATCCATCGTTTCATCATCCCTCTCCCAACAGTGTGGCCTGTCCCCCGTCCGGGCCTTCCTAAGCCGTCTTACCAGATCAAAACCGCTCGCGCGAAGCCCCCTTGCCGCAGCCCTCTACCCCAAATCGGCAGGACTGATCGCTTGACCCGAAGGGTGCGAAGGCTCAAGCACGAGGGGTCTCCGCCCTGATGCGTCTGTCTTTTCCCCTGTTTGCGGGCCGATCTCTGAGCCCGAATGCCGTTGGCGCGCTATGGATGCTCGCCTCCGCCGCCTGCTTTACGGCCATGGCCGCCTCTCTGAAGATGCTCGCCGACGAGGGCTATTCTGAAAGCCAAATGGTCTTTGCCCGATGCGCCGCAGGTTTCGTGGCGATCCTGCCTTTTACCCTCCGGATGGGGCAGTCGGCCCTCAAAGTGTCTCGTCCTGCGCCGCTCTTCTGGCGCTGCGTATACTCGACCCTGGGCTTCTTTGCGGGGTTTTACGCTTTCGCGCGCCTGCCGTTGGCCGACGCCCAGGCGATCACGTTTACCCGCGTCTTGTTCATTGTGGTTTTCGCCGCGTGGCTTTTGAAAGAGCAGGTCGCCTGGCGCCGCTGGACGGCGGTCGGCGTCGGGTTTGCCGGCGTGCTCCTCATGCTGCGCCCCGAAGCGAGCGGGATCGGCGTCCCGGAGCTGGCGGCGGTGATCTCTGCGCTGTTTTTTGCTCTCGCCATCGTCACCGTGAAAGATCTCACCCGCGACCACTCCACCGTGACCCTGGTCCTCTATACCAACGCCTTCACGACCATTGTCGGATTGCCCTTCGCCTTTGGTGGCTGGATCATGCCCGATCTGACGGGCTGGATCCTGCTGGCCCTGCTGGGTTTGACCGGCGTCGGCGCCCAGAGCTGTTTCGTGCGGGCCCTTTCGACCGGCGAAGCGAGCCTGATGGGCCTCATTGATTATGTCCGTCTGCCTTTGGCCATCGCCGCGGGCTTTTTCCTCTTTCATGAGCTGCCGGACGTGTTCAGCCTTGCGGGCGCGGGCGTCATTATCGGCTCAACGCTCTACATCACCTGGCGCGAGAGCCGGCTGAAGCGCGCCGAGGCTCCCTCCAAAGCGCCTTAGGAGGCGAGCAGCGCCCCCGTCACTAGAAGCGCCTGGGCCACAGCATAGGTGGCCCACACCAAGCTGTGCCCGCGCAACACGGGCGGCATGTCGGTCGGGTCCGCCCGGAACGTCTGCCCCGCCAGAACCGCATCGGAAAACACAAAAAGCAAAGCCCCGATCATCGCCGGCCACGCCGCCCAGGGCGCAAACCACACCGTTGTCGCCATTCCGATCAGCGCCAGCGCATAAACCGGCACGGTGAAGCGATCGAAACCCAGATCCCGCCACAGCCAGAGAACCAGAAGCACGCCCCCCAGGAAGAGCAGCGCGGCCACCGTCAGGCGCGGCCACAGAGGCTCCAGCGGGGCCTGCTGAAGGCCGGCGAACAGCATGATGTAACAGATATGGGCGGCCAGAAACGCGGCCATCCCGAGCGCAAAGGTGAGCTTCCGTTCCAGCGCCAGCAGGAAATCCCCCAGGGCGCTGAAGAGCAGGGCCGCCACGAGAAAGCCCCCGCCTCCTGCCGCCACGAGCGCTGCCGCTATAGACCCGACCGCCCCCGCCTTGATCACGGCCCGGCCCGGCAAGGGCTGCAGTCGCTGCTCCCGAAGCCCGAACAGCACCGCGCAGCCAAGCCCGAGCAGAGCAAGCCCGATGGACAATGCAGGTACGCCCATGACCATTGGCATGCAGGAGCTATCCTTAATTGATTCTGGCTCCGTTCATCTGCGAAACTGTAGCCTCGTCAACCAGATGCGTATGCCAAGGGAGGGGCCGATGCAGGACACACGATCCAAGAGCGCCCAACCAGGCGCCCGAAACCTCTGGGCCCGCAACGGGTTGTTGGCGGCTGTGGCCGCCGCAGCGCTGGGCGGATGCGCCACCACCCCGCCATTGCCGCCGCCGCCTCCGCCCCTGACGGCGGAACAGCAGGAGGCTCGCGATTGGCGCCTTGCCGCCTTCGAGGACACCATCGCCGGCTATGAGCGCTATCTGCGGTTCCATCCTACAGGGCTGAACGCCGCGGGCGCTTCGGAGCGCATCGCGGCCCTGACCGCAGCGGAACCTGCCGCGTTCCGCGGCGCCCAGAACCTCGACACTGAAGAGGGCTGGCAGGACTATCTCGCCCGCTATCCCGAGGGTTTCAACAGCGCGGTCGCCCGTGCTCGCCTCACCGATCTCGAAATCCAGCGCCGCGCGCGGGAAGAGGTTATCGCGTGGCAGAACGCAGAGGCGGCCGATACGGTCGAAGCTTACGAGGCCTTCCTCAGCCGCTACCCCAACAGCGCTTACACAAGCCAAGCCCGCGCTCGCTTTGATCAACTCGACCGCGGCGAGACCAGCGCTTGGCGACGTCTGCAGGACCGCCCGACCGTCTATGCGCTGCAGGATTTTCTGCGCTCCTATCCCAGCGGCCGCTTCGCCGCGCAGGCGCGAAATTCTCTTGATCAGTATTTTCGCAATGAAGAGCGCGCTTGGCGAGACGCTCAATACGCCCGCACCCCCTATGAACTGGAGCAGTACCTGAACCAGTACCCCGACGGCCGCTGGTCCAGCGAGGCCCGGTGGCGGTTGGACCAGATGTATCGCGATGACCAACGCGCCTGGGAGCGCGCGCGTTACACAGACACGATCCAGGCGTATTTGACATACATCGAACTCTATCCCCATGGGCGCTGGTTCCAGGAGGCCCGGAACCAGGTGGCCCGCCTGCAGCGCATCGAACGCGAGCAACAACCGCCTCCTCCGCCGCCGGCCGCCCCGCCGCCGCCTGGCTGGAACCAACCGCCTCCGCCTCCGCCGCCTGGCTGGAACCCGCCCCCACCACCGCCGCCTCCGTCTCCGCCTGTCTGGAATCCGCCGCCTCCGCCACCACCTCCGCCCCCTCCAGAGCCTCCTCCGGCGTCACCGCGGGGCGGTCACGTTGAGCCCCGGGAGGATGGCGGTCGACCTGGCACGATCTATGACGAGCAAAACCGGCCCGAAAACTGAGCCGGGCCGGAAAGGCGCCCCGCCCGTCGACAAGCCGGGCGGGGGGCTCTAAATCCCTCGGCCACCAGAAACAGGATACGGGAACGGGAGAACGCTCCGATGGAATTGAATGCGTCGGTCGCCGCAGTGGTCACCGGTGGCGCGTCGGGCTTAGGCCTTGCCACAGTGAAAGCCCTTCGCGCTCAAGGCGTGAAGGTCGCCATTTTCGACATGAACGAAACCGCCGGCGCCGCGGCCGCCGCTGAGACCGGCGCGGTGTTCTGCAAGGTGAACGTCACCGATGAGGCCAGCGTCGACGAAGGCTTCGCCAAAGCCCGCGCCGCCATCGGCCAAGAGCGCATCCTCGTCAACTGCGCCGGCACCGGCAACGCGATCAAGACCGCAAGCCGCGACAAAGCCTCCGGTGCGATCAAGCACTTCCCCCTCGACGCCTTCACCATGATCATCCAGATCAACCTGATCGGCACCTTCCGCTGCATCGCGAAGTCCGCCGCCGGGATGCTGAACTTGGATCCCCTCAAGGACGGCGAGCGCGGCGTCATCATCAACACCGCCTCTGTCGCCGCCGAAGACGGCCAAATGGGCCAGGCGGCCTACTCCGCCTCCAAAGGCGGCGTCGTCGGCATGACGCTCCCCATCGCCCGGGACCTGTCGGGCGAGGGCATCCGCGTCAACACGATCCTGCCGGGGATTTTCTCCACGCCCCTGATGAACGCCGCGCCCGATAACGTAAAGGAAGCCCTCGCAGCCTCCGTCCCGTTTCCCAAGCGCTTGGGCAATCCCGAGGAATACGCCTCCCTCGCGCTCGAAATGATGCGCAACACGTACTTCAACGGCGAAGACGTCCGCCTCGACGGCTCCATCCGGATGGGCCTGCGGTAGGACCTAGGTTTCTCTCCCCCTCCCCCGCTGGGGAGGGGGTAGAGCGGACCCGGCCGACGGTGAGCTTAGGCCGCCCGGATTGTCGCGATCGCGTCTCGTACCTGGGTGCGCAGAGCTTCGACCTTTTTGCCCAAGGCCCCTGCGGACTCTCTCGACTCTGCGGCCATGTCCCCAGTTTTGGAGACATCCGCCCGCATCTGATTTGTCGCGTGGCCCATCCCACCGGTCTGATCCGCGACCTCTACCCCGTGTTCCGCGAGATCTTTTGCAGGGCGGCCGTCTGCTCTTCGACCGCCGGCGAAATGGTGAGCGAAATCCGCGCGACTTCGTCGATTGTTTCTGCAATCGCTCCGAGCGCCCCCGCGGCATGGTTGGTTGCGCCTTGGATTCCGGCGATCAGGGCGGTGATGCCTTCGGTCGCCTTGGCGGTTTGCTTCGTGAGCCGCTTCACCTCTGCCGCCACGACAGCAAACCCGCGGCCAGCATCGCCCGCCCGCGCCGCTTTGATCGTCGCGTTGTGGGGAAAGAGATTGGTTTGGCCAGCGATGTCGGTGATACGGTTTAAGCATCCACGTGATCTGACATTTCGTTCCCGGCGTGGCGGGTGTCCGCCGGATCGAAAGCGTCAGACGCCACCGCTCAGGCGGCTCGGCCTAGGTCCCAGGGCGGCTGGTCAACCGCCCAGGTCAACCGCCCAGGTCAACCGCCCAGGTCAATCGCCACAAGGCGACGACCGCTGCCTCGACCTGTGGCGCAACCCGAGTGTTCAAATTCGGCTTCGCCCGCGTCATCTCCGCCAGCGCCAGGTCGCCGCCCTTCTCATACAATTCCTGGAAACGGTAAAAGCTGTGGCGCCCCGGCCCTGAGCGTGCGCTGCGGGGGTTCGGCGCTCTGATCATGCCGGCCGGCATGATCAGTCGGCTTCGCCGTCGCGCCTTACCCCATCACCTTGCAGGCCTGCGTGACGTTGCCGAGCTGCTTGGCCAACTCCAACAGGCCGACCTTGACCTTGATCACTTTGGGTTCAACGTTCGTTGTTATGGCGTCATGCCTTGAAACCACAGCCGGGGCGCTGCGCCGAGCTCCGCGAGGGCTCCGCTCCGCGCCCCGGCCTCATTGGCCGCCCGAAGCATCGCATGTCAGATCATGTCAATACTTCTACAAGTGAGCACTATACTCGGCCTCCGCTAGGCCAAGAGCTGCAAGCGCGGCGTAGCTGACTTGAAGCCTTCGCCCCGCGGGCGCGTTCTGAACAACCCACCGAACTGACATGTTCCTCCACCCATAAAAATGCGACCGGTGAAATCAATTCAATAATATAATTGAAGCACAGCAAAGTCGCCATCTAGAGTGGCAAATAATAGAACGATTACGTAAGCATATCGATAATAATAGAGTATTGTATATTAAGAGACATGAAAAAAGAGAAAGAGTTTTAGGTTAGACTAACAGTTCGCAGGGCATTCTTCTGTCTATTGGAGACCTGCGCCATATCAAAGCCTTGAATTTGTTCTTCAAAGATCTGATGGAAATTGATCTCCGCCTTGAGGTGCAGGAACGCCGCCCCAAGCCCGATCGCTGCCCGGTCCATAAACACGAACTCCCGCGGCACCTTCACCGGCCCATGCTGCTGCAGCTCGTCCTTCACCTTCATGATCTCGCGCCGGCCATATTCACCGGGCGAAACCCCGTCCGCCGCCGTCCGCACCCGGTCATCGAGCATCGGCGCATAGATGAACCGCGCCCAGATCGTCAGCGCTTCGACCGCTTTCGGCTTAAGATCCCCAAAGCCCCAGTCTGCATAAGCCTGCGCCACCGCCGTGAGGTCGTCCTTTTCCAGCGCCCGGTAAAGGTTCACGACGCCTTGCACGAAACGCGGCGGGAAAATCCGCACGCAGCCGAAGTCCAAAAGGTTCAAATCCGCCGCGTTCGGGGTGAAGGTGTAATTGCCCAAATGCGGGTCGCCATGGATCACGCCGTACCGCGCCATCGGCCCCCACCAGGCCCGGAAGAGCAGGGTGGCGATGCGGTTGCGCACCTTCTGCGGCGCATCGAGGAACGATCGGATCGGCGCCCCCTCAAGCCATTCCATCGTCAGAAGCCGCTTACTGGATAAAGCCGCCACTGGCTCCGGCACATGAATGTCGGAGGCGTCCGCCAGCATCAGCCGATAAAGCGCCATGTGCTTGGCCTCGCGCTCATAATCGAGCTCTTCCCGAAGCCGGTCAGCGAGCTCGACCTGAATCTCGCTCGGATCGACGACCTTGCCGAATCGGCGATAGACGCCGACGAGATTATTCAGCTGGCTGATATCGGCTTCCACCGCAGACGCCATGTCCGGATACTGCAGCTTCACCGCGAGCGGCTTCCCCGCTTTGTCTGTCGCCCGGTGCACCTGCCCAAGGCTGGCTGCGTGCGAGGCTTCCCGCTCAAACGAACCGAATTGCGAAGCCCAGTCCGCCCCCAGCTCCGCCCGCATCCGCCGCTGCACGAACGGCCACCCCATCGGCGGCGCGTTCATCTGAAGCTGCGCAAGCTCCTCAGCGTACTCTTTTGGCAAAAGGTCAGGGATGGTGGCCATGATCTGCGCCACCTTCATCAGCGGGCCCCGGGTGCGCCCCAGCGCGGCCTTGATGGCGATGGCGATTTGCCGATCGGCCTCGTCGCCGCCGAACAGCCGGGACAGCCCCGCGCTGATCCCCGCGCCTGCCGCGTTGGCTCCCACCGTGGCGATGCGCCCCATGCGGGCGGACAGCCGGTCGCGTTCCGGATCGTTCACTGTGCTCATGATAGCGGGGATGTAGGGCGGTCCCCCCGCGGGCGCCATGACCCAGGCTGCGGCGAATTAAGCCTTCGAGCCCCTCAGCTCAGAAATAAAGTCCGAGTTGTTTCATTTTAACGCGGTTTGAACGGGTCGTGCTGTAAGACCTACTCAACAAAGACGTCCATTAAGGGCGAATAAACCAAGAATTGGTGGGTTATGGTGAAGTCGATTCTGATCGTAGATGACGATCCGGCGCAGCGTCGTCTGTTGCAAGCTGCGGTGGAGCGGAATGGATTCGAGACCCGCCTCGCCGAAGACGGCGCCCGGGCCATTGCGATCCTGGAAAAGCATGAAGACGTCGCGCTCATGCTGTTGGATCTGGTGATGCCGGGCATGAGCGGGCAGGAGGTGCTGCAGGAACTGCGCCGCCGCCGCCCCGATGTCCCCGCCATCGTCCTGACCGCCACCGGCGGCATCGATACCGTTGTCCGCGCCATGCAGGCCGGCGCGGTGGACTTCTTTGTCAAACCGGCCGCGCCCGAACGGATCATGGTGTCAATCCGCAACGCGCTGGAAATGACCACGCTCAAGACCGAAGTGACGCGCCTGAAAAAGAAGGCGACCGCCACCCTGAGTTTTGACGACATGGTGGCCAACGCGCCGGCCATGGCGCCTGTGATCCGCATGGGCAAGCGCGCCGCGTCCTCCAACATCCCGGTTCTGATTTTGGGCGAAAGCGGCGTCGGCAAAGAGCTGCTGGCCCGCGCGATCCAAGGCGCCTCCGAGCGCGCCGGAAAGCCTTTCGTCACGGTCAACTGCGGCGCGATACCCGAGAACCTGGTCGAAAGCATCCTTTTCGGCCACGTGAAAGGCGCCTTCACCGGCGCTGTGGACAATCACGCCGGCAAATTCGTTGAAGCCAGCGGCGGCACGCTGTTCCTCGATGAGGTGGGCGAGCTTCCCCTCGACATGCAGGTGAAGCTCCTCCGCGTCCTGCAGGAAGGCGAGGTCGACCCCGTCGGCGCCAAGCGCCCGGTGAAAGTCGATGTGCGGATTATCTCCGCCACCAACAAAGATCTGCAAAAACTCGTCGGGGAAGGCCGCTTCCGCGAGGACCTGTTTTACCGTCTCAATGTCTTCCCCATCGAGGCGCCGCCCTTGCGCGCCCGCAAAGAGGACATCCCGGCCTTGGTCCGGCGCTTTATCGCGCGCTTCAACGCAGAGGAGGGCCGCAACGTCCGGGGCGCTTCCGCCGAGACCATGGCTCTGATCCGCGCTTATGACTGGCCAGGCAATGTGCGGCAATTGGAGAATATGGTCTTCCGTGCTGTCATTCTCTGCGAAGGCGATCTCCTTCAGAATGAGGATTTCCCTCAGCTGGCCAGTCTCAAGCCTTTGCCCGCCCCAACCCCGGTAAACGATGTCCGCGACTTTCGTTTGCCTGCGCCCGCCAATGATCTCATCGCCGAAGTGGCGGCCAGCGCCATGGAGCCGGGCCTGATGGAGGTGATCAGCATGGCGGCTGAAGGGCCCCGGGTGTCGGTCTTTGACCACCAAGGCCATTTGCGGGCGCTGGAAGCCGTCGAGCGCGATCTGATCGAGCTGGCCCTTGAGCACTATTCAGGCCACATGAGCGAGATCGCCCGCCGCCTTGGCATTGGTCGGTCCACGCTTTACCGCAAGCTGCGGGAATATGGTCTGGACGAAACCCGTTTTCTGGCAGAGGGCTAGCGGCGGATAGGTCATCCAAGCGGGCGCTTAGTGGTCTGGTCAGGGTTGCTCTTGTCAGGGCGGCGCCGGCGGCCTTCCTTTGCCAAGGTGTGCAACCGCCACAGGGCCCAAGAACCCGCTTCGGCCCAAAAGATTGCCGACCAAGTGGTTTTCCATTGGGTCGGTTGGCGGCTGTGACAAATCAATGAGACAGAGCATCCGATCCGATTTCATCGGATCGGAAAAGACTTCAGCTGAAGCCGCAGTGGTCAGCAAACAGGGCGGCTGGTTCAGCGTCCGAAAGCGGTCTTCCAAAACCGCATGATTGCGCCTTCACGCAACGATCTGTGCGGGTTCAAAAGATACTCACACCGCGCTGAATCAAAACCTTGGGCGCCGATCCGATTCCACCGGATCGGACCCCACCCTAGCCGTAAAATGGAGGGAGCGCATCGAGCCGCGCTTGTCCAGCAGGGGTCGCGAAGGCTCGGACCGCCACCCGGGCGCACTCATGGATATGGGCCATCGTCATGTCTTGCTCGGACAATCGCCTGCGCCAGGCTTCCATGAAGCCAACGGCTCTCAGCATCAGGTGCGCCGCCGACTGCGGATCGCCGGTCATAACAAGGTTCTCATCCTGCCCTTGGCGTACAAGCGCGACGAGACGATCGCCGAACGCGTCCCGTCGGCCGATCATGCCCGCCCATGCCGTTTTGGGCATCGCCGTCCCGGCGCCGAACAATTGCAGAAGAAGCGCCGGGTAATCCTCGCTGACCAGCGGCTTGCCGTACAAAGTCGTCACACGACATAATCCATCGATCGGGCATGTCACGCCATCGAGGACGGAATCGAGCAGGGGATTGACCGTCACAGTCTCGAAATGCAAGGCGATGACGTGGTCGACCGCCGCGCCGAACAGACCCGCCTTGTTTTCGTAAACATCATAGATGGTCTCAGTCGAGCATTGGGCCATTGCAGCGATGTCAGCGACCCGCGCGGCATGGTAGCCATTATTCGCGAACTCCCGCACCGCGCAATGTAGAACCCTTTTCAAAGTCACAGACTTGTTTCGTTCCGCTCTGTTTCGTTCAGTCATGTCCCAACCAGCTCTAAACCCCATCTCATGGGGGCCGCCTCCGCCCATCTAGACTAGAGCAGCATTTGGTTCGTGGGTGTGGAATTTTCCCGAAACAAAAGTTTCAGTATTTTATTGCTTGGAAGGGCGATAAAGAGGAAAATCGATATCAAACTTGAGCAAAATGAAATAATAAAAGTCGAGTTGCGTGTTCAATTCATTATAAAAAATGGAGGAGGAGGGGCGTCGAGAGCGCTCGACCTTCTCTCAAGACGCGCGGGACTAGGCGATGGCGGCGCGATCTCCGACATGGTCAGGGCGCGGACGGAGAGGGGCGTCGCGCTATCCTGCGCAGGGTCTTGAGCAAGGGATGCGGCAACGCCAAAAACACCCGCCGGGCGCCATGGGCGACGGTCCGCCAAGGCGCCGCCACAGGACTCAACGCG
>JBILVS010000178.1:0-4991 GCA_044370335.1 Caulobacterales bacterium | reverse complement strand
GAGCGCGCCGAAGACGTTTAGCCAGTCCCCCGCCCTTCGCATTGTTCGCCCTGCCGACCGGTAGGCGTGGGCCCCAACCCAGCGCTATCGAAGCATGGCGCCACGCGGCTAAGGTTTCGTTCAGGAACAGAGCCAATACGCGTTAACGCTGTTGCCGCTCTATCGGGGCGGGTCTTGGAATTGATCCGCCATGCCGGCTGCGGCCTCGCCCATGTCCGCCGCATCAATGATGGAAGCGCCTAGCGGCGGCTCAAAAAGTGCCGGGTCTTGCGCGCCGCGACGAACCGCATTGGCCTGCCAAACAAGGCGTTCGCCTTCAAAGGCCTGAAGCATGATCCCGTCTGCGGTGATGCAGGCGCGACCGGGCTGACCGGTTCCCGTATTCGGGTTCGCAAAAAGGCTACCGGCTTCGCCCGCCACCGCACAGTCTCCCATGCGGCGCAGATCCGCCCCCGCCAAGGTCGCCTCTGGGATTGGAGGCGCTGCGTCGGCAGGGGCTCGCACCACGAGATCGCCGCCCAACAGGCGCATGATCATCAGCGTCTCGTCATCGCGGACCAGAAACACCGCGTCCCCGCGATTGGGCAGGCTGACCTCCATCCGCGTTCGGGCGCCGTCGCGGATCAGAACGAGCGGCAGCGGGGCCGATCCGTCTTCTGGAAAAATCTGGGCGTCCACCCGATACGCGGCTTGAAACAGAGGCGGCCGAACAGTCTCCTCCGCCCCCGGCTCGCTCCGCATCTGCGCCGTGTCCTGCGCGCCGCAGCCCGAAACCGCAAGGGCGGCGAGAACCAACAAAAAGCGTGTCATGAGTAGCCTTCTTGAGCGCCTCAGCCGGCGGCGGCAAGAGCTTTGGCCGCCTCATAGTTAGCTTTGCCGTTCGGTCCTCGCGGGCATTTCTCGGTAAAGACGATGCGCTTGGGGCTCTTGTAAGGCGCAAGCGTCTGTCGCAGATGCGCGATCAGGTCTTCCGCCGTGATCGGCGAGACCGTCTCCACCACAGCGGTGACGGCTTGCCCCCATTTCTCGTCGGCGACGCCAAAGACGAGGGCGTCTTCCACCGCTGGGTGGGTTTTCAGCGTTTCCTCCACCTCCTCGACAAAGACTTTCTCCCCGCCCGTGTTGATGACCTGACTGCCGCGGCCGATCAGAGTAATTGTGCCGTCCGCTTCGATCGTCGCGTAATCCCCTGGAATGGCATAGCGTGCGCCATTGAACTCCATGAAGGTGCGGCCGGATTTCTCAGGGTCCTTGTAGTAGCCGAGCGGAATTGGCCCGCCGCGGAAAATGCGCCCGAGTTCTCCAGATCCCGGCGTCACCTCCCGGCCGTCGTCTGTGATGACCTTAGTGCGCGCGTCCGCCATGAAGCGGGTGGGGGCTGCCCCCGCCGCTGCCGCGCCCGGCGTCATGGACATGCCCATCCCCATGACCTCAGAGGAGCCGAGCGTATCGAGCAGGATCGCCCCCGGCATGTGCTTGCCCAGTAGAGCTTTCGCTTCCGGGCTCCACATCGCGCCGGAAGAGATGACCATGCGCGTCGCACTGAGATCCCAGCGCCCCGGATGCGCCTCCAAGGCTCGCGCCAGGGGCCGCCCAAACGCGTCGCCCACGATCGCCGCGACCGCCACCTTGTGCGTTTGCATCGCGTCGAGGGCGTTCTCCGCCACAAAGCTTGCGCCCTCCGCCGTCACCACGGTTCCGCCCCGCAAAAGCTGGTTCACCGCGATCAGATAGCCAGCCCCGTGCATCAACGGCGCACAGATCAGCGTCGGCATGCCGGTTTGCCCTTGCCGAAGCATTGCCTCGAAGGCCTCCAGCGTCTCCGGCGGCGGCATCCCAGGCGCCGGCGATCCCCCGCCCAAAGCGGCCCACAGTTCACGCTGAAGCCACATGACCCCTTTCGGAAGGCCTGTCGTGCCGCCGGTGTAAATGAAGAGCAGTTCGTCCTCGCCGAACCGGTCCGCGGGAGCCGACCCACCGAACGCTGCCAGGGCTTCGAAGGGCTGCGCAAAGTCATGGGCGGGGCCGCCGTCGCTCACTTCCACATAGAGCTGAACCTTATCCAATCGCGGCCGCAGCGCCGATACCTGGGGCGCGAACTCTTCTGCATAGACGATCACCGCCGCGTCCGAGTTGTCGAAAATGTAGAAAAGTTCATTCTCAGTGTAGCGGTAATTGATATTGACGTGGGTCAGCCCAGCCTTCCAGCACGCAGCCGAAGTCTCCATGTATTCGGGTCGATTGCGCATGTAGTGCGCAACTTTGGACCCAGGCGCTACGCCCGCCTCGACAAGCGCCCCAGCCAAAGCATCCGACCGGGCCTTCAAGTCGCCCCACGTCCGGACGGTCGGCCCGTGCGCCAAGGCGGCCCGCGTGGGATCCATCACCCGTTCGGCCACAGCCAAAACCGCCGCAAATGGCCAGGACATGAGAACCTCCCTCCGCTGCGCTGTGTGTGCGCTTCGCTTCCTATGGCCTCGATGATAGAGCGTCCGCGGAGCCCGGGTAGGGGCTCTGGGCGTAAAGGAAGAGATCGCTTGACGGACAGGCCGACCACCCAGTTGTACTTGATCAGCCCGCCGCAGATCACGCCTGCGGCGTTCGCTCTCACTCTGCAAGAGGTGCTGGCCGCAGGACCTATCGCGGCGTTCCAACTGCGGCTGAAGAACCTGCCGGATGAAGCGGTGGTTGCTGCGGCAGAAGCCCTAATCCCGATTGTGCAGGGGGCCGGGGTGGCCTTCATTCTCAATGATCGGCCTGACCTCGCCGCCCGCGTCGGCGCCGACGGCGTCCATATCGGCCAGGAAGACGCTTCTTACCCCGAGGCCCGCCGCTGGCTGGGTGACAGCGGCATCGTCGGCGTCACCTGCCACGACAGCCGTCACCTTGCGATGGAGGCCGCCGAAGCGGGCGCGGACTATGTCGCCTTCGGGGCTTTTTTCCCGACCACTACCAAGGACCCCAAAACCGCAGCCGATTCGGAGCTGCTCTCCTGGTGGCAGGAGATCATGGAGGTCCCCTGCGTCGCCATTGGCGGGATTACGGTGGAGAACGCGAAAGGCCTCGCAGACGCCGGCGCGGACTTTGTGGCCGTCAGCGCCGGCGTGTGGGGCTATCCCGAAGGCCCCGCGGCAGCGGTCAGGGCCTTCACGCAGGTCCTCAAGCGATAGACCTGGGGCGCAACGGGGGCCTTGAACCTCAGGCTGCCGCCTTCTCCATCTCCGGGCTCCACTGCCCCCGGCTGGCAAGGCCATTCATCTTGGCTCGGTGCAGGAACGCGGTTTGCGCTGCCGCGACATTGCCCGGCTTGCCGGACCAAGCCTTCTGCGGCGCCGCCTGCAGCGCGCGGCCATAGGAGAACGTCATCGGCCAGGGGAAGCCGCCGATCTGGTTCATTCGGTTGAGGTGAGCGGTGGCGTCCACATCCGACTGTCCGCCCGAAAGGTAGGCGACCCCCGGCACTGCGGACGGCACCGTGATCTTTAGGCAGGTGATGGTCTGTTCCGCAACGTCGTCGATGCTCGCCTGTTTGGCGCATTTTTTCCCGGCGATGACCATGTTCGGCTTCAGCACGATGCCCTCGAGCTGCACACGGTGCTCAAACAGCTCGTTGAACACCTCTTTCAGCACAGCTTCGGTCACTTCAAAGCAGCGGTCGATGTCGTGGGAACCGTCCATCAGCACTTCCGGCTCCACGATCGGCACGATGTCCGCCGCCTGGCAGAGCCCTGCATAGCGAGCCAGCGCTTGGGCGTTTGCCCGGATCGCGCCGCGGCTCGGCACGCCAGTGTCGATATCGATAACGGCACGCCATTTGGCGAAGCGCGCGCCCTGCTCATGGTATTTCGGCAACCGTTTGGCGAGGTGGTCTAGACCCTTGGTGATGGTCTCTCGGCCAAAGCCGGGCAGCGTTTCTGTGCCCTCGTCGACCTTGATCCCCGGGATCGAACCCGCCGCTTCGATCAGTTTGACGAGGGGGGTCCCGTCCGCCGCTATTTGCCAGATGGTCTCGTCATACAAGATGACCCCCGAAACATAGCCCATCGCCTCTTTGGCCCGGAACATGAATTCCCGATAGTCGCGCCTGTTATCTTCGGTGTTCTCCACTCCGATAGCGTCGAACCGCTTCTTGATCGTGCCCGTGCTTTCATCGGCGGCCAGGATGCCGCGCCCCGGAGCCACCATCGCGGTCGCAACCTTGTTCAAGGCGTCGAGATTCATCGCTTACCCTCTTGTTCGTAACTTCATTCTGTGTTGGCGGGCCTTTTGCCCGTTGGCGCGGGCCGCGTCCAGGGGGGAGGCCCGGCCTTGCACCGGCATGGCCGGAAGGCCACACCAGCGGGCGGGGGCGCGGCTGATTGTCGTTTGGTCGCAGCCTCCCCGATTGACGTCAGCGGGTTTCACACCACCTGTGCGGCTGCAAACTGATTGCGTCGGGGCGGCTCGCCCGGGCGCTCTACAAAGGAACCCTGATGCGCGCTTTTCTGTTCGCCTGCGCCGCCGCTCTTGCGCTGTCGGCCTGTTCGCAACCGCCGGCCCCGCCCACGACCGGCCCGGAAGCCGCTTCGACCCCTGAACCCGCAGCAGTGCAGTTGACGGTGACCCAAGGCTGGACCCGCGCTACGCCCGCGGGCGCCCAAGCCGCGGGTGGTTACCTTGTGATCCAGAACCCGACCCTGGAGGCCGATCGCCTTACCGGCGCCAGTTCCCCCCGGGCTCCGACAGTGGAAATTCACGAGATGGCGGACGTGGCCGGGGTTATGACCATGCGCGCCGTTGAAGGCGTGGACGTTCCCGCCACGGGCCAGGTGAGCCTTCAGCCCGGTGGCCTCCATCTGATGTTTATGGGCGTCACCGAGCCCTTCACTGCCGGCCAGACCATCCCGGTGACCCTGAACTTCCAAAACGCCGGCGTGATCCAAACCACCCTGGAAGTGCGACCCCTCGAAGGCGCCCCCGCTGTAGCGGACACCGCAGCGGCGTCCCCGGCC
>JBILVS010000177.1:0-5042 GCA_044370335.1 Caulobacterales bacterium | reverse complement strand
TCGCGGAGCTTCCAAAGGAACTGGGCGGCGTTGACGACGTAGGCGGCATAAGCGGCGATGGCGATCCACATGCGGTCGTCGGGCGTGCCCCAGTGGAAGACCAAGGCCATCACGTAGGCCGCATGCAAGGCGATCACCGCCATGCTGAACACGTCTTCCCAAAAAAAGGCGGGCGCAAAAAGCCACTTGCCGAAGACGGCTTTTTCCCAGATCGAGCCGGTGACCATGATCGCAATCAGCGCCACGGTTTTGAGCAGGACCGAGGCGTTCGCCGCGGCATAGCCTTCGCCGGTCGCAAGATAGGTCAGAACGAGCCAGAGGCTGACGGCGAAAATCGCGAATTGGAGCGGGGCAAGGACGCCTTGCACCACGGTCCAGATCGACCGGTCGCGGCGCTCCCGTTCCTGCGGGGTGTAAAGCGGGGCGCGCGCCTTGCGCCGTCTGCGGGCGCTGACGCCGCCGTGCGCCTGCCAGGGAACCGCTGCGATCCGATCAATCCAATTGTCGAACGCGGCTTCGATCGTCCACGGGGCGGCTGCCGCGCGGGGGGAGCGCGCCGCCCGCGCATCGCGGGGAAGCGAGGAAGCAACAGATCGAGGAGAGGCGTTCTGCGTGTGCATCGTCCGATCTCCAAGCCATCACCTCGGACCGTTTCGAGGTGGTATGCTCGGAAGGTTGGGGCGCCCCTGAAGGGTTGTCAAGAAATTAGGACGTCCAGATAGGTTGACACATGGTCGGAAACGCGAGAGCCTTTTTGACGCACTCCCCTGGCGCGGGTCGGGGAAGACGTTCATGGTGGGCAGCCCGGTGATTGATGTTCAGTCAAGCGAACGCACCGGGCATGGGAGCCCTGGGGCAAAGGCGGATGACAAAGCCTACCGTCGGGGAGAGACGCGTATATCGGTCGCGCGCGAATCCATGTCGCTCCGATTTCAAGGAGGGCCTTATGCCCGACCTTCCTGACACTAAACCTTCCGGGCGCAAGGCTGCGTCTGCCGGCAGGTCGCGTTTGCCGGCAGCGGATGCGGCGGGCTTGGCCAAAGGGCCCCGCGGACGCGGCGCCGAGCGGCCCAACGGCGCGCTTGAGCCGTTGGCGGTGGGCTTGGCCCTGCGGACGCCGCCCGGCGGCGACATCGATCCGGGAAAGCTCACCCAATTGTTAGAGGCCGAGATCATTCCGCGCCTGCTGATGGCGCACACGAAGGCGATCACGGTCAAGCCGTTGAAGCGACCCGCCGCGCCGAGCCGGTTTGACGCCCGCGCCGTGGATGAGTTCGCGCAGCTGATCCTGACCCAGGACATGCCGATCGTTTTTGATCATGTGGAAACGCTGATCGATCGCGGGGTTGCGGTGGAAGAGGTGTTCCTGGGGCTGTTGGCGCCGACGGCGCGACGTCTCGGGGAGTATTGGACCAGCGACTATTGTTCGTTCTTCGACGTGACTGTCGGTTTGGGTCGCCTGCAGCAAGTTTTGTTGGCTTTGCGGCTGGATGGCTCTGCTGTTGAAAACAGGCCAGAGCCTGCTCGAACCGCGCTTTTTGCAACGTTAGAGGGTGAAGGTCACGGATTTGGCTTGTTGATGGTCGATGAAATGTTTCGTCGATCCGGCTGGCGAACAGTGACGCGGATCGGCGCAAGCTCTGGAGAAATCGCGGCTATCGCCAAAAGCGCTTCTTTCGAAGTGATCGGTCTTGGAGCGAGCTGTGAAGCTGGCCTTGCACAACTGAGTGGTGTGATTAAGCGTGTCAGAGAATCCTCCTTGAATCGCTGTGTCCGCGTCATGGTCGGTGGTCAGATTTTTCTGAATCGACCGGAACTGGGCGGCGTTTTGGGGGCTGATCTTGTGGCGTCCTGCGCGCAAGACGCCCTCGCCAAAGCGGAAAAAACGATCGGCCACCAAGGGGGGCGGGTCTAGTCGTCGGATCCTATAGGGTGTGTCGTGCAGAAAATGTCAGCCTGGGCGCACTCCGATCGCTTGGCGATGTCCTTTCAGCGTAATGTGCTGGGGCCTTTGGACGCGGCGGCGGCGGGCAAAGTGATCGCCGCGAGTGCTGATCTTGCCATGGTTTTGGACCGGGAAGGCGTCATCCGGGATTTGGCCGTATCGGCGCCGGAGCTGGGTCGCGAGGGGGTTGAGGCCTGGCTCGATAAGCATTGGGCGGACACCGTCACCCAGGACAGCCAGATCAAAATCGAAGAGCTTCTCCAAGAAGCGGCGTCTGATGCGGCGCCTCGGTGGCGGGAAGTCAACCATCCCTCGCCGCGGGGGGAAAGCATCAGCGTGCGCTACGTTGCAGTGCGGGCCGGCGGTTCAGGACACACTGTGTTGATGGGGCGTGACAACCGCATGGCGGCGACGCTGCAGCAGCGGCTGCTGCAGGCGCAGCAATCGATGGAGCGAGATTATGCGCGGCTTCGAGATGCGGAGTCGCGTTATCGCCTGTTGTTCCGCCTCGCCTCCGAGGCGGTGTTGATCGTCGATTCCGGCACGCGGCGGGTCGTTGAGGTGAATCCCGCCGCCGATAAGCTGATTGGCGCTGACGGGGCGCTTGTCGGACGGCCGTTCGCCCGGCTGTTTGCGGTGCAGAGCCAGGAGGCGGCGGCGGCGTTGCTGTCGGTGGCGCAGTCGGCGACGGGGCCGGCGGGATCGCAGGCGCGGCTCATGTCCAATGGGCGTGACTATGCGGTTTCGGCGTCGCTGTTCCGGCTCGATCGCACGGCGCATTTCCTCGTGCGCCTCGTGCCGGCGGAGCGCGGAGAAGCCACCCTGCCGGAGGCGAGCAAGCGGCTGCTTGCGGTGCTGGAGCGGATGCCGGACGCGTTCGTCGTGACGGACGCTGGTCTGAGCATCCTTGCGGTCAATCCTGCGTTTCTTGATCTGGTGCGGATCCCAAGCCAAGAGCAGGCGGTGGGGCGGTCGCTCGAAACCTATCTGGGGCGGCCAGGGATTGATCGACCGATTTTGATGGAGACTCTGCGCACGCATGGCGTCGCGCGGAACTTCAACACGATCCTGCGGACACAATTTCTTGATAACGAAGACGTCGAGGTCAGCGCTGTTGCGGTCTCTGACGCGGCGGAGCCGTATTACGGGTTCAGCATCCGGGGCGTGAGCCGACGGGATGCAACCGCGCCCGCCTCTGCGCTCAGCTTCCCACGGTCGGCGGCCGATATGAGCGAACTCGTGGGACGCGCCTCTTTGAAGGAGATCGTGCGGGACACCACAGACCTCGTGGAGCGGCTCTGCATTGAGGCGGCGCTGCAACTCACTGGAAATAATCGCGCTTCGGCGGCGGAGCTGTTGGGCCTGAGCCGGCAAAGCCTGTATTCCAAACTTCACAGGTTCGGCATGGGCAATCTGGACGGCGAGATTGCTTGAGGGCCCGTTGGCTCAGTTTGCGGCCGCATGTCACACAAAACTGACGGATTTTGAGCGTCCAGTTTGATTGACACTCGTGGGTGTCAGGTCTAGCCTTTTTTCATGGTTTTGGTTTCTCCGCCCTCGGCGCAGCCCCGGGCGCCATCGCCGGAAGCGGTGCTGACGCTGTTGAAGCCAGTCACATGGTTTGCCCCGATGTGGGCGTTCATGTGCGGGGTGTTGTCCTCAGGGCAGTCGTTCTTGGAAACTTGGCCTTTGGCGCTTGCGGGCGCTGTGCTCGCGGGGCCCATGTTGTGCGCCACGAGCCAAGCCGCGAACGATTGGTTCGATCGGCATGTGGATGCGATCAACGAGCCTCATCGTCCTATTCCCTCAGGGCGAATCCCGGGGCGCTGGGGGCTTTGGATCGCGCTGATTTGGTCCGGCTTGTCCCTGATTATGGCGGCCTTTCTTGGCGCGTGGGTGTTTGGCGCGGCCATTGTCGGATTGGCGTTGGCGTGGGGGTACAGCGCGCCGCCATTTCGGTGGAAGCAGAGCGGCTGGTGGGGCCCGGCGGCGGTTGCTTTGTCTTACGAGGGTCTGGCCTGGTTTACCGGCGCGGCCGTCGTTCTGCAGACGCTGCCGGATTGGCGGATCATTACGCTTGCGGCGCTTTATAGCGCAGGCGCGCACGGCATCATGACTCTGAACGACTTCAAGGCGATCGAGGGCGATCGGCAGATGGGCGTGCGCTCCCTGCCGGTGCAGTTCGGCGTTGAGCGGGCGGCGAAGCTCGCCTGCGCGGTCATGATCGCGCCGCAGCTGATTGTGGTCGGCCTTTGGGTTGGGTGGGGCCAGGTTTGGCCCGCCCTCGGGGTCGGGCTCGCGGTTGGTCTGCAACTTGTCTTCGCGCGGCGGCTCCTGCGGGATCCCCGGCGGTTTGCGCCATGGTTCAACGCCACGGGCGTGCTCGTTTATGTCACAGGGATGCTGATCAGCGCCATCGCGATCGGCTCGATTTTGGGAGCGGCGGGATGAGCGCGACAGAGCAGGCGACGGGCCTCGGATGGCTTGGGATCCTGCGGCTCGGCCTTGTGCAGAGCGCGCTCGGCGGGATCGTCGTGCTGACGACTTCGACGCTGAACCGGATCATGGTGGTGGAGATGGCGCTGCCGGCCCTTTTGCCCGCAGCGCTCGTGGCGTGGCACTACGCGGTGCAGATCAGCCGACCGCGGTTCGGTTTCGGCTCGGATGTCGGCCATCGCCGGACGCCGTGGATCATTGGCGGGATGGGCATGCTCGCGCTCGGGGCGCTGCTTGCGACGAATGCGGCGCTGATGATGCCGAGCAACGCCGTCGCGGGCGTGCTCGTCTCGATTGTGGCCTATCTTATGATCGGAGCTGGGGTGGGGGCCGCGGGCACCTCGCTGCTTGCGCTGCTCGCAACGCGGGTGGCGCCGCAGCGGCGACCGGCGGCGGCGGCGATCACCTGGATCATGATGATCGTCGGGATCGTGGCGACGGCAGGGATCGCCGGCGCCTTTTTGGATCCGTTTTCCGGCCCGCGCCTCGCCCTTGTGGCGTCGGGCGTCGTCGGCGCCGCGTTCCTTCTGACCCTGGCGGCGGTGAGCGGGGTGGAGGCGCGGACGCGGGCGGTGACGCCGGAGGCTGCGGACGGGCCCAC
>JBILVS010000176.1:0-5044 GCA_044370335.1 Caulobacterales bacterium | reverse complement strand
AGACATTTAAAAAAACTTCGCCGAACTGGTCGCCGCCGCGATCCCCGACCGCGCCAAAGACAAGCCGGTCGAAATCTGGTTCCAGGACGAAGCCCGTGTCGGCCAGCAAGGCACGTTGACGAGCCCCATTTGCATAAGGGCGCCTCACATCTGATCGTCCACGAGTCCGGTGGCCTGCCGATCTCTCAGGGTGGAGCGAGCCTGCTTTCTCCAGCTCCTGAATACGACCTCAGAACGGAGCTATAACCCTGACCTCGAATCGCGGCTTCTATGGAATGTGTGAAGTTTTTCGCAAACCCCATCGTGGTCACTGCTCTCCTCGATCGGCTCCTACACCAAATGGCGGCAATCCAGATCAAGGCAGCCGCCTATCGGCTGCGCCGCCATTTTGGCCTAGGCCCAGAACATGAAAAGAACATGACCAGAACATGAAAGGGCCGGCAGCACAGATCGCTCCATCCCGCCGCCGAGACGCCAAGGTCGTCCGCCAAAAATCACAGACGAAGCGATCGATCACTCATCCCAGCTGATCGCCGACCCCAAAAAGAGGGGATCGATACTCCGGCACTTTCAGCTTTCGAGCAATGGTTCGCCTACAGCCTTGACGGCTAACTGGACTAAGCCAATATGGTCCATGCCTGGAGGCGAAGATGCGGCAAGTGACAATCCATAACGCAAAGACCCAGTTGTCTCGGTTGATCGAAGCCGCGATGGGGGGTGAGGAGATTGTTATCGCCAAAGGCGACACGCCGATGGTGCGCCTGACGCCCATCGTGAAAGGCGGCTTCCGGATCGGTCTGCTGGGTACCGCGCTGGGCCCAGGACCAGATTTCCTGGCCCCAGCGACAGAGGAGGATCTCGCTGCCTGGGAAGGCCAGCTCGGCGCAGGGCAGGACACCGGCCCGTGACCGCCGTTTTGCTTGATACGCATGCATGGACCTGGAGCCTGTCTTCGGACAGCAGGCTATCCTCCGCTGCGCTGGCCGAGATTGCGAGCGCCGAGCTGGTCCTGGTGAGCCCTATCAGTTTTTTTGAAATCTCCCAGAAGGTCAGGCTCGGGAAATGGCCCGAGATGGTTCCCTTTGTCAGGCGCCTGGATGCGCTTCTGCTGGAGCAGGGTGGCACGCCAGCAACCTTCACGCCGGAGATTTGCCTGCGGGCTGGCTTGATGGACTGGGATCACCGCGATCCCTTCGACCGACTGATCCTTGCCACAGCGCAACTCATGAACGTCTCCTTGATCTCCGCCGACACGGTCTTTGACGGTCGCATCACGCGCGTTTGGTGAAGCCGCCGACGCGGCCCTGATGACCGGGTCCGTGTCCGCATTGAGCCGCGCGCCGGTTCGGGCGCGCTGCGAAGCGGCGCTTAGGGGCGATGAGGTCAACGCGTTGGCTTCATAGGCGTGCGCCGAGGTTTGCGAGGTCTAGGGCGATTGCGGCGCGCCCCCCAAAATTGGTGCTCCCCGACGACCCAAGCATGATTTACCCACGCATTAACGGGTAATCCTTGACACGGCTGTAACGCGACTGTCAGCCAAGGTCGGTGGTTAATCCTCGAGCGTTGTCATCGAACAGCAGGTGGTGCTGTCGCTGTCCCCTCTGGCGATTGCATCGTCAGCAGACAGCAAAATCGTCCCATTCTCCCCCGCCTGCCTGATAAGCTCCACCCCTCTCGCGTCGGCCAGGAAAAGTGCGAAGCGGTTTTCCGTCCGGACGCGCGAGCATCCAAAAGGTCATCGCGCAGGAAAAGTGGGAACCGGTTTTCCGCGGCCCGCCCGATAAGCCCCACCCTCTCGCGCCGGCCAGGAAAAGTGCGAAGCGGTTTTCCGTCCGGACGCGCGAGTATTCAAAAAGGTCTGGCGGCCCGAAAAGCGGATGCCGATTTTCCGCGGCGCGCCCGATAACGAACACCCTCTCGCGCCGGCCAGGAAAAGTGGAGACCGCGTTTCAGTCCGGCAGTGCGACCACACGATCGACGCAACGATCCGCCAGCCGCCGCCTGCAAGGGGCGGCGCGGGCCGGATAGACAAGAGTGCGCCGCTTGTCGCCAAGCTTCTCTGCCTTTCATACAATGCCGCAGAGCGGGCGCTGCGGGGGATCCCAGATCACCCCGCAAACTGCCTCGATGAGCTGCTTCCATGACATTGAAAGGCCGCCCAGCGCCTCAAATCCGCAGCCTAAGCGCGCCGCCCGGCATAGGCTTACAACGGTGTCTCTGCACGCCGCGCCGTTCGACGGCCGCATCGTCCTGCCGGACCCCGGGCGCGAGCCTTAGCGCCAGCCTTATCCCTTCGCGCCCGTCTTGCGCACGTTCTCAGCTTTCCACCGCAGCATCGGCATGCGGCCAATGCGCTCCTGTATCTCGGCATCCACATCAATCAGCGCGGCATCCACCACGCCGCGCTCGATAACGCCTTCGAGAAAGCCCCGCTCGTTCGGGGTCAGCTCCAGGATGGGCTGTAGACGCGCGCGGCACAGCGCGACCGTATCGGCGATCCAGGCATCGATAGAACCCTGCTCGTCAAAATAGGCGCGCGGCAGACACATGAGGAGCTTGTCGCGCAATTCCTTTGGATCGGCATCGATGGCGTCGATGGAGGCTAGGCGCCAGTCCGCGCGGCCGGACGCGCCGATGCCCAGCATCGCGGCCCTGATCCAACGCCAGTTCAAATCGGGCACTTCGAAGATGCGGCGTGCGTCGAAGAGATCGCGTGCGGCCCGGCGGCTCAGGAGCGCCACCATCTTGCCCGCGATGATCTCGTGGCGATCAAGAACGAGCACCCCGGTCGCCTGGCGTCCGCCAAGCATGACAGAATCCCTTCGCTCAACGCCGAACAACGGCTCGCGCATCATGAAGTTGATGTCGACTTCCAGCGCACCTTGTCCGCCAAGCGCGGATGTGTGCCGCGCAATCCACTTTCCGCCAGCGTGTTCAACCGGCTGGCGACGCACTTGATAGCCTTGCGAGGCGAGCAACCGTCCGAGCGTGGCCTCAAGGCCGGGGCGCTCCGCCAGCATAGCCTCGCGGTCGAGTGCGCCGACATAATTGAGGTCGATGTCGACGGAGAGACGGTCGAGATCGAGATGGAACACATTGAGCGCCGTGCCGCCCTTCAGCGCGAAGCGATCGGCGAGCGCACTGTCGCCGCTAATCTCCTGCAGCAGGTCGAGCAGGCGCAGCACTTTCTCCAGGGTCGCGGGTTGGTGACCGGTCTCGGTCGCGATCTGCTGCAGCGTCTCGCGTGAGGGGGCGGCCATCACAGGCCCTCGAAATTTGGCGCGGCGAGCGCGCGCGGCACGAGGATGTTCCAGCCGCGCACGGAAGCAGCGTCGCCCGGTTTCGCGCCAAGGACGTATTGCGGATGCTTGGGGCGCAGCGCGCGTATCTTGTCGAGCGTGGTGTCACAGACGCCAAGACGCTCTTGCTCGCGCTCCAGCCACCAGCCAAGCGCTGCGGCGGCGCCCGCATTGCCCAGTCCTTTGAGCTGGCGCTCCAACTCAGCGGTCCGCACGCGGTCAACGAGTGCAAGTGAGTTGAATAACTCTTCGGCGCCGCCCACGAGGTCGTGGCGATTGAACACATCAACGAGCGTGCGCTCCAATGTGGTGACACGCAGGCGTAGGCCCGCGCGGTCCAGCGTGGTCACATCGCGCGCGGCATCGAAGCCCTTGGGCTGTTTGAAGAACCGGCAGGTGAAGTCCGGCGTGTCGAACACTGTCGGCTCGCCGCCGGTGACGGCCTGAACGTCGGGCCTGTCAGTGTAAGCCGCCCCATGCAGCTCCAGGGCCGAGTGATACGCGATCACGGCGTCCGGCTTGAGGCGGGAGCTGGCGAGGAAGCGGTCTGTGGCCCAGCGGGCCCCCTTGGCGTGCGGCGGGACTGCAGCGAACACGCCGCGCGCGACTCGGCGCAGATTGCCGGCCTTGAGGTGCTGGGTGAGCATAGAGCTCACCACCGGATCTGAGGGATCGCGGCCGACAGCGTGCGCATAGTCTTCGCGCCGGAAGACGGGATGGGCGCTGAAGAAGGCGCGCGATCCCCGCGGGGCGCTCCCCTCTGTTGATCTATTGAAGCGGTAAGTCATAGGTTCAATATCAGCTATGGCGGTTAAAACTCAACAACTTTGAAGGCGGATGAGTCTGCGGCACCCGAAAACTGATACGAAACATATGATTATCCGCCTCAACGACCCAGTAAGGCGCGACGCTCCAATAAGGCGCGACGCTCCAGTAAGGCGCGACGCTAGGGAAACCTCGCGACTTCGGCATGGCGTAACTGCTGGTCGATGAGATTTGGCGGTCGACGCCTCGCGGACGCCGCGTCGGACCAATCCGTCGCGCCCCGCAACGCCGTCCAGATGCGCCGGATCAATGATGCGTAGACGCTTACCATGCGCCAGACGGTGTCGGGCGACGTCACGCCGCCCGTGTCGGACACGGATCATGCCGGCTGCGATGGTCACCGCCACACGCTCGCCGATCAGCCGCCAGGGCACGGAATAGAAGTTGGAATCGACCGCGATGGCGCAATCATTGCCGACGACGCGGGATAATTCGCGCAACGCGCCGAAGGGCGCGCGGGCGGCCAGCGGCGCCAAGCGATGCGCTTCGTCGCGCAGGAAGCGCGCGATCGGCGCCTCCCCCATCGTGCCGTGAATGCGCGCATTGGCAATCTCGCGCTCCCATTCAGCCCTCCCATTCAGCCAAGTGCGCTTCGAAAGCTGCCCAGCTCTCAAAACGCCGGCCAGCAATAGCGTTTGTCTTGACGTAGCCGACGCCGCGCTCGGTCTTGCCTTTCGTGCGCGCCCGATAGGGCGCGCAGGCGCGCGGGGAAAAGCCCCAATGCTTGGCGAAGGCGAGACATTTTTCGTTGAACTGAACGATCCGGCTCGCGCTGTCATGGCGCGTGACCAAGGCGCGCGGATTGTCGATGAGGATTTGGGCCGGCACGCCGCCGAACGCGGCGAACGCGCTTTCCAAGCCTTCAAACCAACAGGCTTGGCTTTCATTGCGGAAGGCGCGCACGTGGCGCAGCCGCGAAT
>JBILVS010000060.1:0-17239 GCA_044370335.1 Caulobacterales bacterium | reverse complement strand
CTCAGCGATGGCGTCGGCATCGGCGTTCGCGCCCTCGGCCACGCCGGGGCCGCGCGCGGAGATCAAGCCGTCATAGAAATGGCCGACGGGCACGTTGAGGACGGCGGCGATCTCAAACAAGCGGCTTGCGGAGATGCGGTTGACGCCCTTTTCGTACTTCTGAACCTGCTGGAACGTCACCCCGAGCGCTTCGGCCAGAGCTTCCTGGCTGAGCCCGATCTCCAGGCGTCGAGACTTCACGCGCTGGCCGATGCGACGATCGATCGAACTCCCGCCATCGGCCTCTGGATAGGTGATCATGAACGGGGCTCCCGAGGCGCAAAGCTGGGCGCCGCGAAGCGAAGGATCGCCAAGCCCACCATCAGCGCTCCAATAATCCACCAGTCAAAACGGGCGTAAAGCGTTTCGCTCAAGGTGGCGGGCAGTTGGGCCTCGGCATAGCCCAGGGCGGGATCGGCGATTTCCACGGCCCGGCCATAGGCGTCGACAATCGCTGAGACCCCACCCGAGGCGGCGCGGGCCATGGGCAGGCCTTCCTCGATGGCGCGGTAGCGGGCGATGGCGAAGTGTTGGGCCGGCCCTACCCCGCCGCCAAACCAGGCGTCATTGCTGATGTTGACGATCCAGCCAGGGCGAGCGTCGCCGCGGGGGGTGAAGCCGGGGAAGATGGATTCGTAGCAGATGTGCACGACCAGAGGCTGCGCGCCGGCGTCGACCACCAGGCGCTGCGGCGGCGGTCCGGGAATGAAGCCCGCACCGATGCGCTGCAAGGGCGCGATGTTCAGGTTGCTAATCAGGGGCCACAAGGGAATGAACTCGCCGAAGGGCGTCAGGCGGTGCTTGTCATAGAGACCGGCGGGGCGCGGCGCGCCGGTGACGGCGTCGAGGGCCAAGGCGGAATTGGCGAAAACCAGGCCTTCCATGCCGCGCTCGCCGCGGAAATAGGCTCGACAGGCGGGGTCTGGAGCGCAAGTCGTGGTCCCGGTGATGAGGACGCGATCGCCCATCACTTCGGCGATGAATTGGGCGCGGACCGGCTCCAACACGTAGTCACGGCCGCCTGGCTCAACCCGGTTCGCGAGGGTGTAGGCGCTCGCGGGGATAGCGCCTTCTGGCCAGATCACAAAGTCGGCGCGGCTTGTCTCGGCGTCGCCGGACACGCCGAGATAGGCGAGCAGCACCTCGTCGGGGTTGGTCGCCCATTTCTCGCGCTGGCCGAGGCCCGGCTCAGCGACGCGCACGACCGGCGTCGCCCCGGGGACTGCGATGCTGGCGGTGGAAAGGCGCTGAAAGCCAAAGCCCCACAACAGGCCAAAGCCGAGGGCGCAGACCATGACCAGGCCGAAACGGCGGATGGCGCGGCCGTGGTCTAGGACCGCAGCGGGGGATGCGGCGAGAAGCAGGGTCAGGGCGGTGAGGCCGTATGCGCCAACGACGGCGGCGGACTGGGAGATCGTCCCGCCGGGCGTCCACACATAGGCCGCCAAGAGCCAAGGGAAGCCGCCGAAGAGATGCCCGCGGAGCAGATCGGCGGCCATCAAGGCCAGGACGAAGACCGGAATACGCCGGTAGTCGTCGGTCCAGAACGGCTTGACCACGGCCAGGGCGACAGCCGGGAAGATCGCCAGGCCGCCGCCAAGGGCCAAGGCGGCCAAAATCCCGAGGCCTAAATGAAAATCCGGGTTCACGGCGAACGCGGAGGAGACCCAATGCAGGCCGCTGACGAAGTGGCCGGCGGCGAACCACCAGACCCGGGCGAAGATCGCCTTGCGCCAGGTCTTCTGCGGGGCGGCGTCGATCAGCCAGACCAGGATGGTCATGGCCACGATCAGCGCGGGGACCACGTGGAACGGCGCATGAGCCAAGGTCGCCAAGGCGCCGGCGGCAACGGCCAAGGCGTGAGCGCGCCAGCCGGTCAGCCGGGCAAGAACAGACGGGGCAGGGACGGCGGCGCTGGGGGACGTGGCAACGGCGGTCACTGAGGTCTCCTAGGCGGGGCCGCAAGGCGGAGTCGTCCCTGCAAGCCTGCTGTTCGCCTCCTCGTCAAGCGGCAGAGATCGTTTGGCCGAGGTTATTTGGCTGGGGCAAAGCCCGTCGGCGCAGAGGCGGCTACGGGGCCGGGAGCCCCTGCCCGCTCTTGCGCCGGGCGCAGTCGGACGCGTTTGACGCGGCGGGGATCCGCGTCGATCACCTCCAGGTCAACGCCTGCGGGGTGGTGGAGGATTTCCCCTCGCTGCGGCACCCGGCCCGCGAGGGCCACGGCCAAGCCTCCGGCGGTGTCGAACTCATCCTCATGATCAGGCAAGGCCAGATCCAGCTTCAGCCGGGAGGCGAGCTTGGCGATGTCGGCGCGGCCGTCCGCTTCGAAGGCGCCGCCGGGACGCTCCTGGATCAGGGGGCTGTCGACGTCGTGTTCGTCGTCGATCTCACCCACGATCTGCTCGACGATGTCCTCCATCGAGACAAGACCGTCGCTGCCGCCGTATTCGTCGACCACCAGCGCCAAATGGATGCGGGTCGACTGCATTTTGAGCAGCAGCGACGACAGCTTCATCGAGGGCGGAACGTAGAGAATTTCGCGTTTCACCCGCGACAGGATTCGATCGCCGGGCTTGGCCCGGAGCTGGCCCTCTTCTCCCGGCGCCATGACAGCCATCACGTCGCGGACATGGACGAAGCCCTGCGGATCATCGAGGTTCTCGCGGTAGATCGGGAGCCGCGAATGCTGGCTTTCCGAGAACAGGCGGGCGGCCTCGGCCAAGGTGGCGGAGACGTCCAACGCCACGATGTCGGCCCTAGGGCGCATGACGTCGGCCACGCGCAGCTTATCGAAGCCCGCGGCCTTCAGGATCATGTCCTTGCGGGCAAAGTCGATCGATTCGTCTTCCGCGACGGTGTCGCGGATCGCTTCGGTCAGGGTGTCTTCGGCGGTCGGCTTGCGGCGCACCCAGCGCGTGATCTGCGCCATCCAGCTTCCCGCGGGGCGCCTCTGGCCCTCGCCTCGATCGTCACTGTCGCTCAACGCACCCTCACTCGCCGCCCACGCAGCGATGCGCTTCAATATGGATCGGGATAGCCCAGTTCTGCAAGGAGCTTGGTTTCCAGGGCCTCCATCATACCGGCCTCGGCCTCGGTTTGGTGGTCGTAGCCCAAGAGGTGCAGGAAGCCATGAAGCGCCAAGTGCGCGAGATGGACCGCGACAGGTTTGGCTTGCTCCTGCGCCTCGCGGGCTAAGACGCCGGAGGCCAAGGCGATATCGCCCAAGGCGGGGCCCGCGCCCTCAGGGACGGGGAAGGACAAGACATTGGTGGGCCTGTCTTTGCCGCGAAAACGGGCGTTCAGGTCCTGGATGGCGGGGTTGTCGGTCAGCAGGACCACGACCTCTCCGGTCACGGCCTCGGCCTTGGCGGCATGGGTCAAGACCCTGGCGATCAGGCTTTCAGCGTCAGGGACAAGGGCGGCCCAGGTCTCGTCCTCGACGAGGACGTCGACGGAGAGGTCACTCATCGCTGTCGTCTTCGAGGCCGGCCCGGGCGCGGGCCTCGTCACGGTCATAGGCCTCGATGATCCGGGCCACAAGGCGGTGGCGGACCACGTCTTGCGCTGCGAAGCGGATGACCTCCACGCCCATGACGCCCTCCAACAGGCGCAGGGCATGGGCAAGACCTGAGGGCGTCGCGCGGGGCAGATCGATCTGGGTCGGATCGCCGGTGACGACCATGCGGCTCCCCTCCCCCAGGCGTGTGAGGACCATCTTCATCTGCGGGATGGTGGCGTTTTGGGCCTCATCGACGATGACGAAAGCGTTGGTCAGGGTGCGGCCGCGCATGAAGGCCAAGGGGGCCACCTCGACCTGACGGCGCTCACGGCGGTTTTTCAGGTCCACTTCGCCCAGCTGGCCGCGGAAAGCGTCCCAGATCGGCTGGAGGTAGGGGTCGACCTTCTCCTCCATGGCCCCCGGCAGGAAGCCCAGACGCTCGCCCGCCTCGACCGCGGGGCGGGTGACAACGATCCGCTCATAGCGTTCGGCCTTGAGGGCTTCGACCGCGCAGGCGACGGCGAGAAATGTCTTTCCGGTGCCCGCTGGGCCGACGCCAAAGACGAGGTCGCAGGCCTCTTCTCGCAGGGCTTCGACATAATGCAGCTGGCGGGGCGTGCGGATCGTCAGCCCGCCGACCTGAGGCAGGGTCAGAGGGCCAGGGGCGCGCTCGGGATCGAGACTGCAAAAGGCGAGCGCGCTTTGGACATCCGCCTCGCGGATTTTGCGGCGGTCTTTGGCGTGGGCGGAGAGGGTTTCGAGGGCGCAGATGGCCCAGCGCAACTCTCGCTCATGGCCGGCGCGGGCTTCAAGGACCACGCGGTCGCCCAGCAGTTCCAGGCGGACCGCGTAAGTCGGCTTGCCGCGGGAGCCGGCGCGGTCGCGGAAGTTTTCCTCAATCAACGCCAGATGCCGGTTCAGCGGCCCGCACACGGCTTGCGCTACGGCCACATCGGGAAAGGCCACAGCGGCGGTGAGCGGCGGGGTTTTGGTCATGCGGCCTCGGCGGTGAGACTATTGAGGCTGGCGGCGCGGACCGTGACGGGGACGATCTCGCCGATCAGGTCCGGGAGGGGCGCCTGGAAGTGGACCGATTGCAGATAGGGGCTGCGGCCCTGGGCCTGGCCCTCTTTGCGGCCGGGGCGTTCGACCAGAACCGGCAGGGTTTTGCCGATCTGGCTTTGGTTGAAGGCGTTCTGCTGGTCGCGCAGGACGGCTTGCAGCGCCTGCAGGCGGGCGTCTTTCACGGCTTCAGGGATCTGCGCCATCATTTCCGCCGCCGGGGTGCCGGGGCGGCGGGAATATTTGAAACTGAAGGCGGAGGCGAAGCCCACGGCGCGGACAAGCGTGAGCGTGTCTTCAAAATCCTGGTCCCGCTCACCGGGGAAGCCGACGATGAAATCGGAACTCAGGGCGATGTCGGGGCGGACTGAGCGGATTTTGTCGACGATCTGCAGGAAATGCTCCGCGGTGTGTTTGCGGTTCATCGCCTTGAGCACGCGATCGGATCCCGCCTGCACGGGCAAATGCAGGTAGGGCATCAGTTTTTCTTCATCGCCATGGAGGGCGATGAGGTCGTCGGTCATCTCGTTGGGGTGGCTTGTGGTGTAGCGGAGCCGGTCGAGGCGATCGATTTTCGCCAAATGCGCCAGGAGCTGGGCGAGGCTCCAGTCCTTGCCATCGGGGCCTGTCCCATGGAAGGCGTTGACGTTTTGGCCCAACAGCGTGATCTCACGCACCCCTTGGCGGACAAGGCTGCGGGCTTCGGCTACGATAGCGTCGACGGGGCGGGAGAACTCTGCGCCGCGGGTATAGGGCACCACACAAAACGTGCAGAACTTATCGCAGCCTTCCTGCACCGAGAGGAAGGCCGTGACGCCCTCGGCCTTGGGCTCGGGGAGGCTGTCGAACTTGGCTTCGGCGTCGAAGTCCGCGGCCAGCCGTTCGCCCTTGGCGCGGGCGGCTTTGGCGATCAGCTCGGGGAGCTTATGGTAGGCTTGGGGGCCCACGACCAGGTCCACGACGGGGGCGCGGGCCATGATCTCCTCGCCCTCGGCCTGGGCCACGCAGCCGGCGACGACGATGGTGGTGTCCCTGCCCTGTTTGGCGCGTTCGGCTTTGCGTTCGCGCAGGCGGCCGAGCTCGGAATAGACTTTTTCGGTGGCCTTTTCCCGGATGTGGCAGGTGTTGAGGATGACCATGTCCGCGCTGGCCTGGTCCTCGGTCGGGGCATAGCCAAGCGGCGCCAAGACGTCCTTCATCCGCTCGGAATCATAGACGTTCATCTGGCAGCCGTAGGTCTCGACATAGAGGCGCTTGAGCGCGGGTTTGTCTGCAGGGTCGGCGGCCATGCGGGCGGGGTCCGGGGTTCTTACGGGAATAGGCCGGGCTTTATGCCGCAAGGGGGCGCGGGGGGCAATGTTCGGGTGCGGCGCTGCGGCCTTTGGAGCGATGCGGCATTCTTACCGGCATCAGCAAGAACGCGATGCGCATCACTGAAAAGGGGCGGCTCACCATCCCGCAGGCGATCGCGGAAGCGGCCGGCATTAACGCTAGACCACGTTGCGACCATACGGGCTCGGCCAAAAGCGTCGCAACGTGGTCAAGGATTAACACTGGGGCGTTTTCCGACGTTTCCGGCCGATTCCAAAAGGTCGGAAAACGACCTGGAGGAATGGCGGGTGCGATGGGAGAGGCGCGTTCTGCGTTAACGGAGCTCCTCCGCCTGCAAGGGGGAGGATGGGTGAGGGTTGGGCGTCGGCGGCGAGGGCGCCGCCGCTCCAGACATTTTCGCAGCGCGCAACTCCAACGCCATCAAGTGGCTCAGGACCGGGTACAGCGCCGAGAAAACCCCCAGCGCCACGCCGTAGAACCCCTCTTTGTGGCCTTGGCGGGAGACATAGCTCTTCCAGAAGCGGGAAAAGATGCGCCGGAAGGTCTTGGTCGGGCGTGGAATTTTGCCCTCCTCCACCATGTCCTCAGCGGCAAGGCGGCTATAGCGCAGCAGCCGCGCGTACATATCGGGGACGTCCCGATAGACGTGGTGGATCATGCGGGCCTTAAGGGTTTTGACGATCTCGGCCTGTTTGAGGCTCGGGTGGAGGCGCTGGTCGCCCCAGTGCTTGGCGCCGGCGGTAAAGAGGCAACGCTTGGCCGCCACGCCATTGTAGGCGCCCCAGCCGTGGGCGACGGGGACCCCGCCGATGCGGTTGTCGAAGGGGATCAGGATCGCGCCTTTGGGCGCCTTCTCGATCGCCTCGCGGATTTCGGCGGCGAGGTCTAGCGGGACGCGCTCGTCGGCGTCCACCTCCAGGATCCAGTCGCCGGTGCAGGCTTCAAGGCCTGCGTTGCGGCGGGGGCCTTCAATCGGCCAGGCGCCCTCGATGAGCTTTGCCCCCGCCCTTTCACACAGCGCCTTGGTGCCGTCGGTGCAGCGGTCCAAGACCGCCACGATCTCATCGGCGAAGGCGACGGAGGCGAGGCACTCGGGCAGGAGCGCTTCGGCGTTGTGGAGGACAAGCAAGGCAGTGAGGCGTTGAGGCATGGCTGTGGCCATCGCCGCAAAGCAGCCGGGGCGTCAAGGCCCGCTTGAAGGCTGCGAAAAACCATGGTGGGCTCAAGGTCTTGGGGAAGCTTGGGAACTTGGGGAAAGGGCCGCCATGAGCGTCGCTGAAACATCGCCTTCACCAGGGGACGCGATCTCGCCGCAGACGCTGCGCCAGGTGATCATCGCTTCGAGCGCGGGGACCGTGTTTGAGTGGTACGACTTCTTCATCTTCGCGATCCTGACCTCGATCATCTCGGCGCATTTCTACGCGAACCTTCCGGACGCGCAGGCCTTCATCTTTACGCTTCTCACCTTCGCGGTCGGGTTCATCGTCCGGCCGCTGGGGGCTCTGTTCTTTGGCCGCATGGGGGACCAGAAGGGCCGGAAGGGAGCGTTCCTGGTCACCATCACGCTGATGGGAGCAGCGACGTTCGCGATCGGGTGCCTGCCGGACTATGATCAGGCGGGCGTTCTGGCGCCGATCCTTCTGGTGCTGTGCCGGGTGCTGCAGGGGCTGGCCTTGGGCGGGGAGTACGGCGGGGCGGCGATCTATGTGGCGGAGCACGCCCCGGCAGGGCGGCGAGGCTTTGCCACGAGCTGGATTCAGACGTCGGCCGCTTTGGGGCTGCTTGCGGCTTTGGGGGTCACGCTTTTGACCCGGACGCTGATGGGAGAAGAAGCTTTTCGGGACTGGGGTTGGCGCGCGCCGTTCTGGCTGTCCCTGGGGCTTTTGATCATCTCGATCTGGATCCGGAGCAAGCTTGGGGAGAGCCCCGCCTTTCAAAAGCTGAAAGAGGAGGGCCGCACGTCCAAAGCGCCGCTTGGGGATGCGTTCGGGCGCTGGCCGACGGTGCGGCTGATGCTGTTGTCGCTGTTCGGGCTGATGATGGCGCAGGGCGTGGTCTGGTACACGGGGAACTTCTATTCCCAGTTCTTCCTGGAGCGGCTTTTGAAGGCGCCGCCGGTTTCGGTGAACATCCTGATGATCGGGGTGACCATCGTTTCGGCGGTGCTCTACGTGTTTTTCGGCTGGCTGTCGGACAAGGTGGGGCGCAAGCCCGTGATGCTGTTCGGCATGGTCGTCATGCTGCTCGCCACCTTCCCAGGCTTTCAGCTTTTGACCCAGGCGACGAACCCGGCGCTTGCGTCGGCGCAAGCGACCGCGCCGGTGACGGTCACGGCTGACCCTGCGGACTGCACCTTCCAGCTCGATTTCACCGGCGGGGCGCATCAGTTCGCGTCCTCGTGCGACATCGCCAAAGGCGTTTTGTCGGCGACAGGGGTTTCGTACACGACCCAGGCCGGGCCTGCGGGGGCGGCGGCGGTCATCGCGATTGGGCAGACCCAGCTGACCGCGCCCTCGGCCGAGGGGCAGAACCTGAGTGCGGTGCGGGCGATGCGGGCCGGCTTTGCGGAGGAGGTCCGGGGCGCGTTGACGGCGGCGGGATACCCCGCGGCGGCGGACCCCGCGGCGATGAATTGGGCGCTGATCTTTGCAGTGCTCGTCACGTTTATTGTGGCGGCGACGGCGCTTTACGGGCCTCTGGCGGCGTGCCTTGTGGAGCTGTTTCCCGCACAGGTGCGCTACACCGCCCTCTCCTTCCCTTATCACGTGGGGACGGGGTGGTTCGGCGGTCTGCAGCCGGCGATCAGCTTCGCTATCGTGGCGGCGACGGGGGACATTTACGCGGGGCTCTGGTTCCCGGTGATCGTCACTGGGGTTGCGCTTGTGGTGGCGGCGGTCGCGCTGCCGGAAACGCGCGACCGCCCAATCCATTGAAGCCTCAGCTGACGGAGCCGCGCCGGTCAGCGCCTTGGCGCTCCAGCATCCAGCCGGGGTATTCCTCGGGGAGTTTTGAGACCTCATCGAGGGCGATGAGTTCTTCGGCGGTGAGCTTTACCTCTGTGGCGGCGATGTTGTCGGCAAGCTGCTCGGGGGTTTTCGCGCCGATGATCACGCTCGTGACGTGAGGCTGATGGAGCAGCCAGGCCAAGGCGATCCGCGCTGGGGAACCGCCGCGGGCCTCGGCCATCGGGCGCATCACATCGATGATGTCGAAGCCCTTGTCCTTGTTGACCGGCGGGAAATCGAAAATGGCGCGGCGGGCGTCGTTGGGGCCCCCGCCCTCGCGCTGGAACTTGCCGGAGAGGAAGCCGCCGGCGAGGGGGCTCCAAGGCAGGATGGCAAGGTTCTGATCCTTCGCGAGCGGGACCACTTCGCGCTCCAGATCGCGGCCGGCGATCGAGTAGTACATCTGGCAGGAGGCGAACTTGTGCAGGCTTTTGCGCTCGGAGATTCCAAGCGCCTTCATGATGTTCCAGGCGGCCATGTTGCACAGACCGATATAGCGGACGCGGCCCGAACGGACGATGTCGTCAAGGGCCTCCAGGGTCTCTTCGAGGGGGGTCAGCGGGTCTGTGCCGTGGACCTGATAGAGGTCGATGTGATCGAGGCCGAGGCGGGCGAGGCTTGCGTCGACGGCGTCAAACAGATGCTTGCGGGAGAGGCCTGAGATGTTCTTCACGCCCATGCGGCGCTGGAGTTCGGCTTTTTGGGCGTCTGTCGCGTCTTCGGGAAGTTGCGGGGCGACGCGGCCATGGGCCTTGGTGGCAATGACGATCTCGTCTCGGGGGAGGCCGAGTTGATCGATCGCGGCGCCAAGCATCTCTTCGGAGAGGCCGTTGGAATAGATGTTCGCCGTGTCGAAGAAGTTCACGCCGCTGTCGACGGCGGCCTTGATCAGCTCATTGACCTGATCCTGCGGCTGGGCGCCGACGACGCGCCAGAAGCCGTCGCCGCCGAAGGTCATCGTCCCCAGGCAGATTTCGGACACGACGAGGCCCGTGGGGCCGAGAGTCTTGTAGCGCATGGGGGGTCCTCCGGGTCGGTTGGGAGGTCAATCTTCTAGTTGACGGCCGGCGCCGGCGCCATGGGCGGCGGTGGCGGGAATGCGCGGCCATTGGTCCCTTCGGCGGGCGCGCCGGCGGTGGCGGCGGCATAGAGGCTATCGCCGATCGGGGTGAAGGCGACGAGGCGCGCGGTGGCGAGCCAGCTCACGAACACGGCCAGCGTGATCAGCCAGACGACATGGACGCGACCCTGGACCCGCCAATCGCGGATCATGGCGACGGCCAGGAAGATCGCGCCGGCGGCGGCGCAGATCTCATAGGCATAGGGCATCATCAGCGGCGCGGGCAGGAGGCGGCCGAAGCCTGGGCCCAAGAGCAGGAAGAACGCCGCGACCTGCAGGCGGACGTGCCAAGCAGCGTTGCGCCGCAAGGCGACGGCGGCGGCGAAAACCCCGGCCCAGACCAACACGCTGGTCGAATTGACGAGCAGGAAGTGCTGCGGCTGAAAGAAGAAGGGCGCCCTGCCCGTCCGGATGCTCTCGAGGGTGACAAGGGGGCCCATCACAACGAGCGCCACGGCCCAAACCGCAGCGACGCGGCCCAGCTGGCGATGGTTGGCGAAAGAGCCTGCGCCAGCCAGCCAAGCCTGGGTGAGAACGATCGCCACCCAGCCCATGAAGACCAAGGCATGGGCATGCACGACCGGGGGCGCGGCAAAGCTGGAGCGGCCGGCAGCAAGCTGCACCACGAAGCCGCTGACCAACACGATGGCCATCACTGTCAACAGGTTGCGGTAGAAGCGGACATCACCGGATTGGGCGTCGACGCCGGGCGCCGGCGGGGCCACGGGGGCGTCGCCCGCAACAGCAGGATTGATGGACATGGCTCTCGGTCCTCCCCAGGGCCGCGTGGGGCCCCTCAGCGCTCTTTGGCGCTGTGTTTGTGTGTAAAGACGACAAGCCTTGAAGGGTTAGGCGTTGTCAACCCGACCTAGACGGCCACGCCGTGGACGGCGAACCAAGCCAGCATCCGGCGCCAGCCGTCGCGGGCGGCCTCGGCGTTGTAGCTGGCGCGGTAGTCGGCGTGGAAGCCGTGCTGGGCTTCGGGATAGATCACGATCTCAGAGCCGCTTGGATTGCCGGAGAGCGCCAACGCTGCGCGCATGACGTCGACGCTTTCGAGGGGGATGCCGCCGTCGTTCTGGGCGTAGAGGCCCAAGACCGGGGTCTGCAGGGTCGCGGCAATATCGATCGGCGCCACGCTCGGGCCGGCATAGCCGAAGTCCCCTTCCCTTCTGGCGGTGAGGCGGCCGTACCAGGCGACGCCGGCGCGGATTTCGGGGATTTGCGCGGCGGCGAGCCAGACCACCGAGCCGCCCCAGCAGAAGCCTGTGACGCCAAGGCGCTGGCGAAAGATATCGCGGCGGCCACGGAGAAATTGCACAGCGCCTTCGGTGTCGCCCATCACCTGAGCCTGCGGGGTCGCGGCCACAAGAGGCACGATCTCCTGCATGGAGGCGAGGGCGGCGGGGTCGCCGGCGCGGTCGAAATAGTCGGGCGCGAGGGCAAGATAGCCTTCATGAGCAAGGCGGCGGCAGACGTCCTTGATGTAGGAGTGGATGCCGAAAATCTCATTGACGACAATGACCGCGGGGAACGGTCCGGGTCCTTCGGGGCGCGCGAGGTAGAAGGGCAGCTCGTAGCCCTCGTGGCCGAAAAAGGTCGCCTCTTCGATCTCAAGGCCGCGGGCGTCGGTCTCGATGGCCTGGGCCTCGGCCTCACCCGCAGCCGCGGCGTAGCCCGCGAAGAACAGCCCGCCCAGAGCCGCGCGGCGGGACGGGGGCTTCAGGAGGTTCGGGCCTTCAAGGGTCATGGGGCTTTTCCTTCGCGACAGCCCCCATGAGCTACGCTTCGGAAGCCGGGTTGACCAGAGGCGCGGACGGCGAAACAACACCGCCCATGAACACCTCCACGACGCCACGCGACCGCCTCCTCGGCCTTATCCGCGCCCGCTCGTTCGCGACGGGGGATTTCACCCTCGCCTCGGGCAAAAAGAGCAGCCTCTACTTCAATCTGAAGCCAACCATGATGCACCCGGACGGCGCCTATTGGCTCGGGCATGCGCTGCTTGACGCGATCGACGGGGAGCCTGCGGCCTATATCGGGGGCTTGGAGCTGGGCGCTGTGCCGCTCGTCACCACGATGGCCGCAGCAAGCGCGGAGCGGGGCGCGCCCCTGCCCGCCTTCTTTGTGCGGAAGAAGGCCAAGGAGTACGGCGCGAAACAGCTGATCGAGGGGCTTGGGCCTGGGGAGAGCCTGAGCGGCCAACACGTCATCGCGGTAGAGGACACGTCGACGACGGGGGGGTCTTTGCTGCAGGCGATCGCCGCGGTGCGGGAGGCCGGCGGGGTCGTGGAAGCGGCGGTGACGGTGATCGACCGGCAGGAGGGCGCGACTGAGGCGCTTGCCGCCGAGGGCGTGCGCCTGCTTCGGGTGTTCACCGCAGCGGAGATCGCGGGGGGCGGGGCGTAACAGCCCCGCGCGCCCCGGATCAGTCTTGCTTACTTCTTCGCGGGCTTTTTCGGCGCCGCGGCGGGCTTCGCCGCAGGCTTCGCCGCAGGCTTGGCGGCGGGCTTGGCCGCAGTCGGCTTCGCCGGGGCCTTCGCGGCTTTGGTCTTCTGGGTCAGGGTCGAGGCGGCGGCGGTCTTGGCCTCCTTGGGGGCTTTGGGGTCCTTCAGGACTTTGGCCGCAGCCTTCGCCACAGTCGCCGAGGTGGTCTTGGCGTTGCCCTTCTGGGCCAAAGCCGAAGCGGCGACAGACTTTTCAGCCTTCGTCGCGGTCTTGCTGGCCAAAGTCTTGGAGGCGGCGGAGGCCGCCTTGCCACTGGTGGTTTCAGGTTTCTTCGCCATGGCGATTTGCGTCCTTCCTTCGCTGACGGGGCAGCTGATTTGCGCCAGCTGATTCGGTGATTCACGCTTGTCTATGGTTAAGGCTCAGTCACTCGCCGCAATGTCAGATTGATGCGACCGCCTTGCGGGATGAGGCTAGAGGCGCCGTTGAGGATGCGATCGACGCCATGAAAGGCGCGGCGCGAGGGGCCGGCAAGGATGCACACGTCGCCCGAAGCCAGGCGCACCGAGCGCGTGGGATCGGAGCGCAGCACGCCGCCGATGCGGAAGAGCGCGGTGTCGCCCAAGCTGATGGAGAGGACCGGGGCGTCCCAGGCTTCTTCGTCGCTATCGACGTGGAGCCCCATTTTGGCGTCGCCCTGGTAGAGATTGACGAGGCAGGCCTCGGGCTCGGCGGGGTAATCGCAGAGCTCGTCCCAGATCTCAAGGAGGCGATCAGGGATGTCGGGCCAAGGACGGCCGGTGAAGGGGTGGAAGACCTCGTAGCGGTAGCCGAGCTTTTTGTCCGTCACCCAGCCGAAGGCGCCGAAATTGGTCATGCGCACGCTCATGGGCGCGCCGGTTTTCGGCATGGTGGGGGTGTAGAATGGGGCTTGTTTGGCGCGGGCGAAGACTTCGGCCAACAGATCTTCCTGCTCACCCCGCGTGAGGAAGCCGGGGAGCACGCGGAAGCCGTCGAGTGCCGTCAGCGTCGCCATGGGTTAAAGCGTGGGGGCGAATCAGGGTTTCGCGCAAGGGGCGTCAAGGGGTTTGGTTGACCCCAGCGCGGCTCTTAGCTGAACCTCGCTCAGTTGCAGGATCGACCGATGACCATCGTCAATCTGCTTGAGCCGAAAACAAACCTGTCTCGGCTGGTCGAGGCCTTGGAAAGCGGCTCGGAAGACGAAATCATCACCGCCCGCAACGGCACGCCGGCGGCGCGGCTGGTGCGGATGGGACCACCTTCTGTTGGGCCACCTTCTGTTGGGCCGCGGATCGGCGTCGCCAAGGGCCGCTTCCTGACCCCAGATGCTGATCCCGACGTCGAGGCGGAGACTGCGGCGCTGTTTGAGCCTGAGCGTTCGTGAACCTGCTTCTGGACACCCACATCGGGCTGTGGGCTGTGGGCTGTGGGCTGTGGGCTGTGGAGGATAATCCGCGGCTTTCGCCGGCGGCGCGGGCATTGATCCTGGACCCTGCCGCGCGGCTGTTTGTCAGCGTCGCAAGCCTCTGGGCAATCGCGATCAAACACGCCTTGGGCAAACGTGGGGCGAGCGCAATGGCGATGTCGGCGGCCGAAGCGCAGGACTTTTTCCAAGCGAGCGGCTATGCTCTGGCGCCGATTACGGGGGCGCAGATGCGGATGCTTGACAGCTTGGAGCGCCATCACAACGACCCGTTCGCCCGGCTCTCTTGGTCGCCGCGGCCCGGGCGGAGCCTTATCGGCTCGTCACCCATGACGCGCGGCTGGCGGCTTATGGGACGACCATGACGATGGTTTGAGGGTGATGCGAGGGGAGATGACGCGGCTCCACTCATCCTCCGCCGCCTGCGGGAGGCGCTAAGCTTTGGCCTCGCGAAAGGGGCTTTGTTGGCTCGGTCCCTCTCAAAACCGCTCCGCGCGGAGCACCTGCACCTCCGACAGCACAATCACGCCGGGGAAGCGCTTGAACAGTTCGGTGAAGGCCTGGCACAGGCCATCCACGCGGTCGGGCGCTGCGATCGCCACGATCAGGCGCATGTCGTGGACGTCTTTCAGGCCGGCGTCGCTCCAGGCGCCGGAAAGCCCCTTGCCTTCGCGGCCGTCGAAGACCGCGTAAACCGAGACGCCGGCCTTATCCAGCAATTCTTCGGCGCGTTTCAGGAGCGGCGCTTCGAGCCAAATCTCCATCCGGGTGCGGGGGTGGGTCTGCATCACAACACCATCTGCGCCAGAGCGGCATACACGGGGATGCCGACAACGATATTGAAGGGGAAACTGACGCCAATGGCCAGGGGCAGGTAAACGCCGGCGTCGGCCTCAGGCAGCGCGATGCGCATAGCGGCGGGGGCGGCGATGTAGGAGGCGCTGGCGGCCAGCGTCATGAGGATCGCAGCATCATCGGCGGAGACGCCGAGGGCGACGCTGCCGAGAAGGCCCAAGGCCGCGCCGATCACGGGGATCACAAGGCCGGCGCCGACCAGATACGGCGTAAGCCGGTTCTTGCCCATCAGCCGGCGGGAGGCGACGAGGCCCATCTCCAACAAGAACAGGCACAAGGCGCCGGCGAAGAGGCCGTTCATGAAGACGTCAAGTCGGGCCATGTGGCGCTCGCCAGTCAAAAGGCCGATGACGAAGGCGCCGACAAGGACGACGACGGAGCCGTTGAGCAGAACTTCCCGCAGCAATTCGCCGCGATGGGTGTCGTGGGGGCCGTCCCCCTGCCCTTCGCCCTTTTGGCGGCCCGCCAGCATCAAGGCGACGATGATACCCGGCGTCTCCATGATGGCGGCGACGGCGGACAAATAGCGGCCAGGCTCGAGGCCTGCGCTTTCGGCAAAGCTCATGGCGGCGACGAAGGTGACGATGGAGATGGAGCCGTAATGGGCGGCGGTGGCGGCTTTGGTGGCGCGGTCGACGCCTTTGGCGCCGTTCAAAACAGCGAAAGCGATGACCGGCATGGCCAAAGAGAGCGCGAGGCCGACCGCGATGGCGGCGAGGAAGGCTTGATCGAGGCCATTGGCGGCGGCGGCGGCCCCGCCCTTGTAGCCGATCGCCAGCAACAGGTAGATCGAGAGGCCTTTGGCGATCTGTTCAGGAATCGACAAATCCGACCGGACAAAGCCCGCCGCCAGCCCCAAGGCGAAGAATAATACCGGGGGAGACAGCAGATTTGCCCCCGCCAACGAGATCACATCCATCATGGGCGGGGTTGCTAACGGGATTTCACGGGCTTGCCCAGGCGCTCTGTGTGGTTTACCGCGCTTGGATCGGGCGAATGCAATTCAGCGACGACTTGTGAGGCGGGCGGCTTGTGGGGGGATTTGGGCTTCCCATATCAGCGCTGAAACCGTCCGCCCGGGCTTCGGCGGGGCGGATTTCGGTTTTGACGCCGCCGAGCGCCCGAGGGCGTGAGGCCCAAGCAGTTCGGATGAGGGGCGCGCCCGCCTTTCCCCCGTCGCCGGGTTGTCCGGGTCAGGGGAGCAGGGCCGGCTCCGCCGCCGCAGAGAAGGACAAGGACGAGACATGAGCAGGGTTATCGGCATCGACCTCGGGACCACCAATTCTTGCGTGGCGATCATGGAAAACGGCCAGCCCAAGGTGCTGGAGAACGCGGAAGGCGCGCGGACGACGCCGTCGGTCGTGGCGTTCACCGAAGGGGCGGAGCGCCTGATCGGCGTTCAGGCCGTGCGCCAGGCGATGACCAATCCGGAACACACCTATTACGCCGTGAAGCGGCTGATCGGGCGCACCTATGACGACCCGATCGTGAAGAAGGACGCGGGCCTCGTCCCTTACAAGATCGTGAAAGGCCCCTCCGGCGACGCCTGGGTTCAGGGCCGGGAGAAGGCCTATGCGCCTTCTGAGGTCAGCGCGTTCGTGCTGCAGAAGATGAAGGAAACCGCGGAAGCCTATCTGGGCGAACCGGTGACCAAGGCGGTCATCACGGTGCCGGCGTACTTCAACGACGCGCAGCGGCAGGCCACGAAGGACGCCGGCCGGATCGCGGGCCTTGAGGTCTTGCGGATCATCAATGAGCCGACGGCGGCCGCGCTCGCCTATGGCCTCGACAAGACCGGCGGCGGCAACAAGACCATCGCTGTTTATGACTTGGGCGGCGGCACGTTCGACATCTCGATCCTGGAGATCGGCGACGGCGTGTTTGAAGTGCGCTCCACCAACGGGGACACGTTCCTCGGCGGGGAAGACTTCGACGGCCGGATCCTGAACTATCTGGCGGATGAGTTCAAAAAGCAGACAGGCGTTGATCTGCGCGGGGACAAGATGGCCCTGCAGCGGCTCAAGGACGTGTCGGAGCAGGCGAAGAAAGAGCTGTCCTCGCGAGCGGACTTCGACGTCAACGTGCCGTTCATCTCGATGGACCCGAACACGCGGAGCCCGTTGCACCTCAACATGAAGATCACCCGGGCGAAGTACGAGGCGCTTGTGGAGGATCTGGTTCAGCGGACGCTGGAGCCCTGTAAACAGGCGCTGAAGGACGCGGGGCTTTCGGCCGCGCAGATCCAGGAAGTGGTGCTCGTCGGCGGCATGACCCGGATGCCGAAGATTCAGCAGGTGGTGAAAGAGTTCTTTGGCCGCGAGCCGCACAAAGGCGTGAACCCGGACGAAGTGGTGGCCGTGGGCGCCGCCATTCAGGCCGGCGTGCTGCAGGGCGACGTCAAGAACGTGGTGCTCTTGGACGTGACGCCGCTGTCG
>JBILVS010000059.1:0-17501 GCA_044370335.1 Caulobacterales bacterium | reverse complement strand
ATGACGTTGAGGTCCGCCTTCAGGCCGGGCTTCAATACCCCGCGGTCGGCGAAACGGAAGAACGACGCGGGCTGGCTCGTTAGCCTACGGACGGCTTCTGAAAGGCTGAAGACGCCGCGATCCCGCACCCATTCGGTCAGCAGATAGGTCGACACGCTGGCGTCGCAGATCGTGCCGACATGGGCGCCGCCGTCGCCCAAGGCGGGCATGGTGTTGGGGTGGGTGAGCATGGTCTGCACGACGCCGCCGCTTGGGTCCTGATAGCCCGCGATGGGTAGGTAAATGAGCGCGCGGCCGTCGTCCTTCAGAAGGATGTCGTAAAGATACGCATATGGATCAACGCCTTCGCGAGCGGCGCGGGCGGCGATGCTGTTGTCGGGGTCCGGCCAATAATCGGGCTCAGCGCCGAGCTCAAAGAAGCGGTCCAGGCGGCCGCCGAAATAGCGCATGAAGACATGCGGTTCGTGATCCTCCTCAGAGAGGATCGCCGCCCGGACGGACGGATCCCGCAGGCGCTTGATTTTCTCCGGAAGCGGAAGGTCCTTGATCGCCTTGTGGCTTGGCCGGAAAGCGAAGCTGTGCATCGAGGCGTCAAAGCCCATGACGACGCCGATGGGGCGGCAAATGGTCTGCGCCGTGATCGGCAGGCCTTTGGCGTTCGCCGCCCCCAACCGCGCCGTGACCTCTTTCCAACGCTCGGGCCGGAGATCGTTTTGCATCAGGCTGAAGGTGCCCCGAGCGCCGGCGCGTCGCACGAGCGCTTCCAGGCAATCGAACTCGGCGTCCACATCGTCCCAATCGGTGATCATCTGGAAGGCGGCGCCAGGGGAGGCTGCAAGCCCTTCGCCGATGGCGGTCAGCTCCTCATGCGCCGCGCCATAGCTCGCCACGAGCGCGCCCTCGGCCGTGCGGTGGGCGAGGGTGCGGGAGGTGGAGAAACCGACGGCGCCCGCGGCGACCGCTTCGCCCACCAGCCGCCGCATCAGCGCGATGTCTTCCGGTGTCGCGGCTTCCCGCTCGATGGCGCGCTGGCCCATCGCAAAGACCCGGATCGGTCCGTGCGTCGCCATGGCGGCGAGGTCGGCGTCTCGGGGTTTGGCCTCCAGAAAAGCCAGATACTCCGCAAAGCTCTCCCATGCCCAGGGGAGGCCCTCGCTCAAGACGCCGCCGGGGATGTCTTCAACGCCCTCCATCAGGCTGATGAGCGCGGCCCGGTCCTGGGGTTTGCAGGGGGCGAAGCCGACGCCGCAATTGCCCATGACGACGGTGGTCGCCCCGTGCTGGGTCGAGGGCTGCAGGCGGGCGTCCCAGGCGGCCTGGCCGTCATAATGGGTGTGGACGTCGACGAAGCCGGGGGTGACGACGAGGCCCTTGGCGTTGATTTCCTCTGTGCCGGCTGCAAGCCCGCGACCGACCGCGGCGATCCTGCCTGCGGTGACGCCGACATCGGCCTCAAAGGGATCGGCGCCCGTGCCGTCCACGACCGCGCCGCCTCGGATCACGAGGTCAAAGCCCGCCATCTTATCCTCCCATGCGGTCGTCTTTATCGCTTGACGCCAACATGACTCACCGGGCGCGCCAATCCAAGCCTAAACGAACCGGATGACGGGGGGCGGCTTTGATCCTTGGGCGATCCCTGCTTCGATCGCCTCCGCCATCGCCAGGAAGCGGCGGGCCATGGGGCTCGCGGGCGCGGCGGCGACAAGCGGGGCGCCCTGGTCGGCGCTCTCGCGCAGGGCGACTTCGATTGGGAGTTCGCCCAGGAAGGGCGCGCCGAAGGCCTCTGCAGTGCGCCGGGCGCCGCCCTCGCCAAAGAGGTGAAGTTTGCGGCCGTCGCCCTGATCCAGCCAGGCCATGTTCTCGATGATCCCGAGGATCGGGACGTGGGTCTTCTCAAACATCGCAATGCCGCGGCGCACATCCGCCAGGGCCACCTCCTGGGGGGTGGAGACGATAACCGCGCCGGACAGAGGCGCGCGCTGGGCGATGGTGAGTTGCACATCGCCGGTGCCGGGGGGCATGTCGAGGACGAGGATGTCCAGCGGCGCCCAGGCGACGTCGTCGAACATCTGGCGCACGGCGGAGGAGGCCATGGCCCCGCGCCAGATCATCGGACTGTCGACATTCACCAGGTAGCCGATGGACATGCTTTTGAGGCCAAAGGCCGGGAGCGGGATCAATTTTTTGTCAGGCCTGCTTTCGGGCTTCTGCGCGGCGAGGCCGAGCAGGGTGGGCACGGACGGTCCATACACATCCAGATCCAGCAGCCCGGTTTTCAGGCCTCGTGCGGCAAAAGCGCAGGCGAGGTTCACAGCCACCGTCGATTTGCCCACGCCGCCTTTGGCGGAGGCCACCGCCAGGATGGCCTTTACCCCCGGCAGGCCTTCTGCGGTGCGGGCCTGGGGCGCTGGGGGCGTCCGTTCTGGAGGGGGTGCGCCCTTGCGGACGCGGGTCGAAGGGGCGGCGCCTTCATGGGCTGTGAGCACAACCAGAGCCCGGTTCACCCCAGGGAGGCGCGCCACGGCCCGCTCCAAAGCGTCGCGGGCTTCGCGAAAGTGATCCACCGCGGCGGCGGGGGCTTCCAGGGTCAGGCGCGCCACCCCATCGGCGAGACCGGCGGCGGTGATTCTCCCGCTGTGGGCTAAACCTTGACCAGTCAAGGGATCGCGGACTGTGTCGGCAGCGCGACGGAGGGCGTCGTCCAAACGCGTCAACGGGTTAGTCATCCCTCACCTCTACTTGAAGGGCCACGCTCTGTCGCTCATATCGGGCCGGGGCGGACACATTTCGCCCGACGCGCCAGAAGGTAACTGATCTCATGCCATGGAACGACCAGTCGAGCGGCTCCGGGGGGGGCGGAGGCGGGCAAGCGGGCGGCGGCGGCCCATGGGGCTCTGGTCCGCGTCAACCGTGGGGACAGCCGCCCCGCGGCCCGCAAGGTCCCGGCCCAGGCGGTGGGCCCGGCGGCGCGCATGGGCCTGATCTGGAAGAGATGCTGCGGCGGTTCCAAAGCCGGATGCGCGGCGGCCTGGGCGGTCGCGGCGGCGGTTCGCAGGATCCGGACGGTTCGCGCCGGGCGGGCTCGGGCTTGGCCGTGGTCGGCATTCTGGCGTTGGCCGGCTGGGCGGCGTCGGGCGTTTATGTGGTGGACGAAGGCGAACAAGGCGTCGTCACCCGCTTCGGGGCCTATGTCGATACGACGGGTCCGGGACTGCAAATCCATATGCCGTGGCCGATCGAGGCGCATCAGACCGTTGTCGTCACCCGTCAGCAGCGGGTGGAGATCGGCCGGGTCAATGAGCAGGACGTGCCGGAAGAAAGCCTAATGCTGACCGGTGACGAGAACATCGTCGATATCGATTTCACGGTGCTGTTCCGCCTGAAGGGCGAAGGTGCGACCCCTTATGACAGCGGCGCTTATCAGTGGGTGTTCAACCTGCAGAATCCGCAGAGCGTGGTGCGGGGCGTGGCGGAAAGCGCCATGCGCGAGGTGATCGGCCGGACCCCCTTGGAGGCGATCCTGACGACCCAGCGGGGGCAGGTCGAACAACAGACCGAAGAGCTGATGCAGCGGATCCTCGACGCCTATGTGTCGGGCGTTGAGGTCCTGGAAGTGCAGCTGTTGAGCGCCGCGCCGCCGCCGGAAGTGCGCCCCGCCTTCGATGATGTGGTCCGCGCCAACCAGGACGCCGAAACCGAAATCAACCGGGCGCAGCGGTTTCTGAATGAGCAGGTGCCGCTGGCCCGCGGGGATGCAGCGCGGGAGTTGGCGCAGGCGCAAGCCTATCGTGAACAGGTGGTGCGGGAAGCCAGAGGCGACGCCGAGCGCTTCCGCCTTGTGCTTGACGAATATCGGCGCGCTCCGCGCGTCACGCGCGATCGGCTCTATTTTGAAACGATGGAGCGGATTTACCGCGGCGCCGACATGGTGATCATCGACGGCGGCTCGGGCGTGACGCCGATCCTGCCTATGGAGAATTTGCGCCGGCGGACCCCGCCTGCGACCACGCCGGGCTCGCCCTCCACGCCCACGACCCCTGCGCCATCGGCGCAAGCGTCACCTTCGGTGTCCCGGACGGGAGCGAACTGATGCAACGTCTTTTCTTGCCTTTGTTGTTCATCGCCGCGGCGGTTTTGTTCGTCCTCGCCAACACGCTGATGATCGTGCCGCAAACCCAGCAGGTCCTTGTGCTGCGCTTCGGGGAAATCCAGCGCGTCATCAACCAGGAAGGGGGTACGACGGGCCCTGGTCTTTATGTGAAGGCTCCGTTCGTTGAGAACGTCATCGATTTCGATCGGCGCAACATGCACTTCACTCTGCAGGAGCAGCGGGTGATCGCGTCGGATCAGGAAACGCTGATCGTGGATGCGTTCATCTTCTGGCGGATCGTTGATCCGCGCGCGTTCTATCAGGCGGCGCAGACGGAGGAAGCGGGCCGGCAGCGGCTGCAGGCGCTGACTGAGGCTGCGATGCGGCGGCAGCTCGGCGCGGTAGATTCGAGCGCCATCATCTCGCAACGCCGGGCCGAGCTCATGACCCTGATCGCGGCGGACGTGAACCGGGAAGCGGGGCCAAATCTCGGGGTGCGGGTCGTGGACGTGCGGCTGCGGCAGGCCGACCTGCCGGCGGAAACCCAAGACCGGGTGTTCCAGCGGATGTCCACTGAACGGGAGCAGGTGGCCGCCGCCACCCGAGCTGCGGGCCAAGAAGAAGCCGCCCGGATCATCGCCAACGCTGAACGGGAAGCCACCGTGATCCGCGCCACCGCGCGGGAAGAGGCGGAAGTGATCCGCGGGGAAGGCGACGCGCAGCGGGCCCGCATCTTTGCCGAAAGCTTCGGCCGGGACCCGGACTTTGCGGCCTTCTATCGCTCGATGCGGGCCTATGAAGCCGCCATGCCGGAAGGCACCCAGATGGTGATCCCGCCGGACAACGACTTCTTCCGCTATTTCCAGAACAGCGACGGCCGCAACTGATCGGGACGCAGTCTCCGGCGGGGGCATTGGCTTGATTTAGCCCCAAGCCCCCGCCAGAACTTTCATTATGGCAAACCCGGTCTCGGCCCTGTTTCAGTCTTCAGCCTCCCGGCCGCCTTTTTGGCGCGGAGCAGCGTGTGCGCTCGCCTTGGCGGCTGCCGGCTTCGCCGGGGCCGTCGTGTTGGCGCCCGTCACGGAGGCCCAGACTCGGCTTCCGCCGGATGGGTTCGCCGATCTGGTCGAGCAGCTGACGCCGGCGGTGGTGAACATCGCCACGACCCAGACGATGGACGGGTTTGGCGGCGTTCCGCGGTTTCCGCGGGGCTCGCCGCTGGAACAGTTTAACGACGAGTTGGCCGAGGGGCCGGAAGTCACCTCGCTGGGATCGGGGTTTCTCATCAGCCCCGACGGGTTTGTGGTCACCAATGACCACGTCGTGTCGGAAGCCGACAGCATCGAAGTCATCCTTCAGAGCGGGGAACGGCTGCCCGCGCGGCTCATCGGGCGGGACCCGGCGACGGATCTGGCGCTGCTGAAGATCGAGCCGGGGCGGGTTCTGCCCTATGTCGCGTTCGGCGACAGCGACAGCGCCCGGGTGGGCGATCTCGTCATCGCCATCGGCAACCCCTTCGGCCTTGGAGGGACGGTGACGCTGGGGATCATCTCGGCCCGCAACCGGAACATCGATCAGGGCCGCTACGACGATTTCATCCAGACCGACGCTGCCATCAACCGCGGCAACTCCGGCGGCCCACTGTTCAACATGCAGGGGCGGGTGATCGGTGTGAACACCGCCATCGTGTCGCCCACGGGGGGCTCGGTCGGGGTCGGGTTCGCCACGCCCTCGGCGCTTGCGGAAACCGTGGTGGCGCAGTTGCGGCAGTTCGGCGAGACGCGACGGGGTTGGCTTGGGGTGACGTTCACCCCGGTGACCACGGACACCGCGCGGTCGGCAGGGCTTTCGGGGCCGCGGGGCGCGGTGATCATGCGGGTGCGTCCAGGGGGGCCGGCCGCGCAAGCGGGCTTGCGACCGGGGGACATTGTTTTGCGGTTCGACGGCCAGGACGTGGCGGATACGCGGGCCTTGAGCCGGATGATTGCGGAGGCGCCAATCGGCCGGAGCGTCAGCCTTGACGTCCTGCGCAGCGGGCGTCCGCAGGCGATCGCGGTGGAGATCGGCCGGCTTGAGGAAGATGTGGCGCTCGCGAGGGAAACGCCGGGCCGGGCCACGGGGTCGCTGGCGCGGGCACGGGTGTTGGGCATGAGCTTGAGTGAGCTCGATGACGCGCTGCGGCTGGAGTATGGGATTTCCGAGGCCGTCGAGGGCGTGGTCGTGACTGCGGTGGACCCGGCCTCGGACGCGGCGGGCAAGATCTGGGTGGGCGACGTGATCCTGGAGATGGGCTTTGAGACCATCGACAGCATGGACGTGGCCCGCGCCATTGGCCAGCGGGCTGAGGGCGCCAACCGCCCCGTGATCGTGCGGATCAACCGCGGCGGCGACATCACCGTGCGAGCGGTGCGGCCCGATTGAGGCTTAGAGCCCAGAGGCGAACTCCGCCCGGGCGTAGCCTTGGTAAAATAGAACTGTTTCGAGGCTCGTGTGGTCAATCCGGGCGTGCGCCTGGGCGGCCACGATGGGTTTGGCGCTGTAGGCGACGCCTAAGCCTGCGGCCTGGATCATGGCGAGATCGTTGGCGCCGTCGCCCAAGGCCAAGGCCCTCGCCGCGGTTACCCCGAGGGCTGCGGCCTCTTCCTCGAGGGCGGCGAGCTTGGCCTCTCGGCCGAGGATCGGGCGGCCGACCTCGCCCGTCAGTGCGCCGTTGTCGACCGCAAGCGTGTTGGCGCGGTGCGCGTCGAAGCCCGCCAAGGTCGCCACGCGGGCGCTGAAGTAGGTGAAGCCGCCGGAGACCAGAACGGCCCGCGCCCCATGCGCCCGCATCGTGGCGACCAAGGTCTGGGCGCCGGGGTTGAGGCGCACGCGCGCTTCAAAGCAGGCGCTCAAAGCCTCGGCGCTCAGACCCTTCAACATGCCGACGCGGGCGATCAGGGCGCCTTCAAAATCAAGTTCGCCGCGCATGGCGCGATCTGTGATGGCGCTGATCTCGGCCCTTTTGCCGGCGTAGTCGGCCAGCTCATCCAGGCACTCGCAGCCGATGATCGTGGAATCCATGTCGGCGATGAGGAGCCGCTTGCGGCGGCCTTCGGCGGGGAGGTGGGCGTAATCGACGCCCGCGTCTTCCGCTACGGCCTGGACCAGCTCCAAGGCGCCGGGGTTTAGCGCCTCCGGCAGGGCCCACTCGGCGGCTTCCCAGGGCCCGAGCACCCGCGGCGCCTGCGCCCCAGCGGCCGCCACGATCGTGCCGAAGCCCATCATCGCGGCGTGATAGGAGCGCTTATCCGGGGCGCAAAAGACCAAAGCGTGTTGCACGGAGGGGGCCTTCTGTGGTGAGCCGGGCGTCGATGACCCGCGCGCTGCTTATCCTCGGCCCAACCGCCAGCGGCAAGACCGCTTTGGCCTTGAGCCTCGCTGAGCGGCTCAACGGGGAGATCATCAACGCCGATTCCATGCAGGTGTACCAAGACCTGCGTGTCTTGACGGCGCGGCCCACGCCGGAAGAGGAGGCGCTTTGCCCGCACCATCTGTTCGGAACAGTGGATGCGGCGGCGCGATTTTCGGTGGGGGAGTGGCTGCGGGCGGCGACGCCGATCCTCGCCGCGATTTGGGCCCGGGGGAGAACGCCGCTGATCGTTGGAGGCACAGGGCTTTACTTCAAGGCGCTGACGGGGGGGCTGGCGGCGATCCCCGATCCCCCGGCGGAGGGGGTGGATGCGTTACGGGCGGAGCTCTCCGCAGCTGGGCCGGAGGCGTTGCACGCGCGGTTAGCGGCGGTCGATCCCGCGGCGGCCGCCGCCCTTGAGCCCCGGGACGGGGTGCGGATCGTGCGGGCGCTGGCGGTGATGGAGGCGACGGGGCGGTCGATCCTGGACTGGCGGACCGAGGCGGCTACGCCTGCGGCCCTTGGGCCGGAGGACTGGTCAGGCTTTGCTCTGACGCCCGACCGATCGCTGCTTTATGCGCGGATCGAGGCGCGGTTTTCGGCCATGCTGGCGGCTGGGGCGTTGGACGAAGCGCGGGCGCTGGCGGCGCGGAGGCTTGATCCGACCTTGCCGGCGATGAAGGCGCATGGGGCGCCTTGGCTCATGGCGCATCTGGAGGGGCGGATGAGCCTTGAAGAGGCGGCCGCGCTGAGCGTGCGCGACACACGGCGCTACGCCAAACGCCAGTTCACGTGGATCAGTCACCAGGCCGTGGGGTTTGCTCGCATTGCTGAAGTCGGTCTTGAGGGGCAAAAATCCTCTGTTATTCGCGTTTTTGGGGGATAGGATTTGCAGAGATATGTCGCTTGACGGCGGCATTGGGGTATTTTATGCTTTTTCCGCGATGATGAAGAGAAAGATCCGCATGGGCCCCCTGACCCTCCGTTCCGCTTGGCTTCATGTAGGTCTTATGCGCCAGGGTGTTGGCTAGTTTTAGCCGTCCCTCGCGCACAGTTCGTAAAGGGACCGGGTTCGGTCCCTTTTTGTTTGCGCCGATCTCTTCGCCCCCTCAAAAGCCTTGATCCCCCCCTTTAAAGGACGATCCCATGGACGACGCCGGCTCTCCCATCCTCGCGGCCACGATGAGTGGGGCTGAGATCGTGGTGCAGGCCCTTAAGGATCAAGGAGTTGCGCATATTTTCGGCTACCCTGGCGGCGCGGTTTTGCCGATTTATGACGCGCTCTTCGCTGAGCCTGCGATCCAGCACATCCTGGTCCGGCATGAGCAGGGGGCGGGGCACATGGCGGAGGGATACGCCCGCGCCACAGGCCAGGTGGGGGTGGCGCTTGTGACGAGCGGCCCCGGCGCCACCAACATCGTGACGCCCCTGGTCGACGCCTTGATGGATTCCATCCCAATCGTGGTGATCTCCGGTCAGGTGCCGACGCATCTGATCGGGTCGGACGCCTTCCAGGAGGCGGACACGGTGGGGATCACGCGGTCGGCGACGAAACACAATTGGCTGGTGAAGGACGTCAACGATCTCGCCCGCGTGATCCACGAGGCGTTCTTCGTGGCGCGGTCGGGGCGGCCAGGCCCAGTGCTGATCGACATCCCGAAGGACGTGCAGTTCGCCAAAGGGCGTTATGTCGGCCCAGAGGGCCTGCGGCCGAAAACCTACCATCCCGCCGGCGCGCCCGATCCCGACAAAATCGCCGAGGCCGCAGCGCTTATGGCAAAAGCGCAGCGGCCGGTGTTCTACACGGGCGGCGGGGTGATCAACGCTGGGCCGGAAGCCGGCGAAACGCTGCGGGCGCTCGTCCGGGAGACAGGCTTTCCGATCACCTCAACGCTGATGGGGCTCGGCGCTTACCCTGCGTCTGACCCGCAGTGGCTCGGCATGCTGGGGATGCACGGCAGTTGGGAAGCCAACCACGCGATGCACGACTGCGATGTGATGATCTGTGTCGGCGCGCGGTTTGACGACCGGGTGACGGGCCGGCTCGACGCCTTCAGCCCCGGCTCCAAGAAAATCCACATCGATGTCGACCCGAGTTCTCTGAACAAGAACGTGCGTGTGGATGTGGGCATCGTGGCGGACGCCGGGCTGGCGCTGCAGGCGCTCTTGAAGGCGTGGCGGGCGATGAAGGCGAAGCCCGCTTTGAAGCCCTGGTGGCGCCAAATCGAGATTTGGCGGGCCAAGCGCGGCTTCGCCTATCGGGCGAGCGACACGATTATCAAGCCGCAATACGCCATCGAGCGGCTCTATGCGCTGACCAAAGATCGCGATCCCTACATCACCACAGAAGTGGGCCAGCACCAGATGTGGGCGGCGCAGTTCTTCGGGTTCGACAAGCCCAACCGCTGGATGACCTCCGGCGGCTTGGGCACCATGGGCTACGGCCTTCCCGCCGCGGTCGGCGTGCAGGCGGCGTTTCCGGAGGCGCTCGTCATCGACATCGCCGGGGAAGCCTCCATCCAGATGACGATGCAGGAGATTTCGACGGCGGTGCAGTATCGGCTGCCGGTGAAGGCCTTTATCCTCAACAATGAGTGGATGGGCATGGTGCGGCAGTGGCAGCAATTGCTGCACGGGGAGCGGTACAGCCATTCCTATTCTGAAGCGCTGCCGGATTTCGTGAAGTTGGCGGAGGCGTATGGGGCGGTGGGCCTGCGAGCGGACAATCCGGCCGATCTCGATGACGCGATTAGGGAAATGATCGCGGTGGACCGGCCAGTCATCTTCGACTGCCGCGTGGCGAAGGCGGAAAACTGCTTTCCGATGATCCCCTCAGGCAAGGCCCACAACGAGATGATCCTGGGCGATGAGGAAACCCGCGGCGCTATTGACGACGAGGGCAAGATGCTAGTGTAGGGGCGTCTTGCTCCAAGCCGTCGGCGATGTTGTAGGCTTGCGCCCTGATCTCTGGCGCGGCGGTGCTCTCCAAGAGCGCGCCTGCCAAGATCGCGCCCATCGCATAGAGGCTCTCGCCCACGCGGAAGCCCTTGTCGGGGGCAAGCCCGAAGCCCGTCGGGCAGGGGCGCGCCGCTCCAGAGGCGATCAGCGCCTGGACCAGGTCGTTGCGGCGAAAGCCGAGATCAAAGCCGCGGGCGTCGACGATCAGGTCAAAGCTCCGGCGACCGCCTGCGCGAAGCGCTGCCGCCCCCGGCTCGACCGCGGTTACTCGATCGCACAGCACCGTCAGGCGGCCGGCCTGGGCCAGGTCCGCAATCGTGCGGGCGGTCTGCGGAGGAAGGCGATGGCGGTGACGGCTCCAGGCCAAAATGCGGGTCGACTGGAGCAGACGTCGGCGCTGGTCGGGGGGCAAGGCGGCCCACAGCTCCGGCGTGAGGGGACGCATCGCGTCCATTACGGAGCGCCAGTCGACCCCTGTCTCTACGGCGCGGCGCACCGCTTTTCGGGCGGCGTGAAGCACGCCAGCGGCGGAGGCGGCCGGTTCGGGCCAAGCCATGGCCGGCAGGGGCGGAGCGTCTTCGCTTTGCGCCAACGGCAAGCCGGGCCCGGGGCTCACAAGGGTGATGCGCCCCTGGCAGCCCAGCCGTTCGAGCCGTGCCACGATGTCCGCCGCGGTCAGGCCTGCGCCGATGACAAGAGCCTCTTTGGCTTTCGCGTCTTCCGAATTCACAGCCCAGGGCGAGACTGCGGCGGGGAAGGGCTCGCCGCGATCGGGGCCGATGGCCAAGACCACGGCGTCGGCGGTGACCGGGCGGCGGTCGGTGTTAATGATCCAGCGGCCGGCGGAGCGGTTGAGCGCTTTAGCCCGTGCGCGAACCCGCTGAATGCGCCAGCCCGCCTGCTGCAAAGCAGCGATCGCACGGTCAAGCCCTTCCCGCAGGAAGCCGCCGTACAAGGCGCGGGGCATAAAGCCAATCGCGGCCTGGCTTTCGGCGATGCCGAGGGCGCGGGCGGCATAGCGGGTGAAGGCGTCGGGGTCGCCGTTCGTCAGGCTCATGACCCGGGCCCGCGTGTTCAGGAGATGCTCGGGGGCGGCGGCGGCGTAAGCCTCGCTCGACAAAGGCGTGGGATCCAGAAGGATCAGGGTCCGGGGCGGGGGGCGTCGTTCAGCCAGGGCGCTCAGCAGCATGGCCGCTCCCATCCCGGAGCCAATCACGGCAAGGGTTCGCACAGCATTCTCACCCATGGCGCCAGACTTAGAGGCAAGACCAACCCAGCGCAACGCCGCAACCGGTCGCGCTTCCAAACCGCGCCCAGCGAGGCTAAGAGCCGCTTGGGGAAGAGACAATCCGGGGAAGGGGATCTCGCCGCCATGACCGCTGAGGCCGCTTGGGCGTTTGTTAAGAGCATGAATGTTGAGACGTGGCTTGCGGTCATGTCGGCCTTGGCCGCATTCGCCTCGTTCCTCATCAATCGGGGGCTGGTGGCGCGGCAGGCTGCGATGCAGTTCGAAAGCCTGAAGGCGCAGATGGACGCTGACATCCTCGCCTGGGCGCACGAGGCGACGGACGCGCTCTCGGAAGGGGTGACGCTGGCTAAAGGCCGAGGCTTTGTGTTCGACGAAGGAGAAATGCGGCGGCGGTTGTTTGAGGTCAGCCAGCGGCTGTCTTCTCTGGCCGATCGGGGGCGGTTGTTTTTTCCAAACATCCCAGGCGCAAAAGGCGGCGATAAAGAAGGCGCGTTTCAGGGGCGCCGGCAGCCGATCCTTGACGCGATGGTCTTCGCCTGCATCCAGGTTGAACGCATGGAGCCCCGGAACACCGGCCCAGATCAGGCGGCGGCGGAGTACCTGACCAAATGCCGTCGGCTGATGATCTCAGAAGTGCAGGCGGCGATCGATCCGCGGCGGCGCCGAGAGGCCATGAAGCAGATCTCAAAGCAGGATCTGGAGCGCGAAGGACCCAGCTTCGAGGCGGCGGCGGCCTTGGGAGAAACCTTGGAAGAGCGCTATCCTGGGGTGTTGGGTGAGCGCCGCGGCGCTGACTGGATCGCTGAACGCCGGAAAGACCACAGCAGTCGCCGCTAACCTTTGAGAAGCCCTATGCCGCAACGCAGCCAAGACCCGATTGAGACCCGCACGCTGGCCGTGCTCGTGGACAACGAGCCCGGGGTGCTCGCCCGCGTCGTGGGGCTTTTCTCCGCACGGGGCTACAACATCGAAAGCCTGACGGTGGCTGAAACCGACAAGTCCCAGGGGGCCTCGCGGATCACCATCGTGACCTCTGGGCAGCCCGTGATCCTGGAGCAGATCAAGGCGCAGCTTGACCGGATCGTGTCGGTGCGACGGGTGATCGACGTGACGCTTGATCCGGCCGGGGTTCAGCGCGAGCTGGCGCTGATCAAGGTGCGCTCCACGGGCCAGGACCGGATCGAGGCGCTGCGGGTCTCCGAGATCTTCCGGGCGAAGGTGATCGACACTACGCTCGAAAGTTTCATCTTCGAACTCACGGGCGCCTCAGAAAAGATCGACGCCTTTTGTGAATTGATGCGCCCTTTGGGCCTTGTGGAGGTGAGCCGGACGGGCGTCCTCTCCATCCACCGAGGGCCGGAAAGCAGCTGAACGGAAACGGGAACGACCCATGCGCCTTATCGCCTATGCCTGCGCCGCCTTGGTTTTGGGGGCTGCGGCCGCCACCGCCCAAACCCTGAGCGCGAACATCCCCCCGTGGGCGCGGGAGCTCCTCACCGCCGATTTCGACGCGATCAACGGCGGGCGCTCCACCCTGGTCGGACTAGATGTGGAGGCTGTCGTGCGCGTCACGGTCGTGCCGCGGGAGGGCGGGGTCGCGCGGGTCATCCGCTATGAGGTGAACGACGGGACGGCCGAGATCGCGCTGCGGCGGTTCACCGGCCATCCGCAGCAGGGCTGGTGGCTGTGGGGGCCGGACACGCCCGCCTATCTTGCGGTTGGCGAAGACGATCAAGCCGCGCTCGCGCAGCTGGCGCGGTCGGCGTTGGGGGTCGCCGGAAGGCTGAGCGCGCCGCAGGACGAGAACGCGCTGTGCCCGAGCGGGGAAGCGGCCTATGTCGAAATCGCGCAGGGCGCGGCCACGCCGTTCACGGCGGTGCGGTCTTGTCTTGTGGACGACGCGGTGAGCGCCCTGGCGCGGCGGCTGTCGGACATGGCGGGGAGCCAGGATGAGGCCGCCCTCAATGCTTCAGCGATCGCTGAGTTGATGGCGCAGGACCGCGCCTTTGCGGCCGCGGCGGAGCAGGACGGCGTTCAGGCAGCGTTCCAGGCTTTTGCCCGGGAGGACGCCTTGTTCTTTTATCCGGGCCGGGAGCCGTTCGAGGGCCCTGCGGGGATCGACAGCCGGTTCAGCCGCTGGCCGACAGGGGCGCGGCTTTTGTGGGAGCCGCGATTCGCCCGGGTTTCGAGCCGGGGCGACATGGGGTGGACCTGGGGCGAGGGGCTGTTCGTGATGCCTGACGGTGAAACCGCCACTTCCTGGTACGTCGCCATCTGGCAGCGGGACCTGGACGGCGTGTGGAAGTGGGTGGTCGATATCGGCATCGACGGCCCGCCCGAGGCAAGCGCCCTGCTGCAGGACCGCGCGGCCAACCCTCCGAACTGACCGCGGGTCGGTTGACGCCGCGCACTTTTTTCGCTCCAAAGCCTGCGCTCCGTCATTGAACGTGCGCGGCGAAAGGCCAAAACCCCGCTAAAGGACAACAATCATGCGCGTGTATTACGACAGCGACGCCGACCTTGCTTTGATCAAGAAGCAGACGGTCGCCATCGTCGGCTATGGCAGCCAAGGCCACGCGCACGCGCTCAATCTGCGGGATTCAGGGGTGAAGAACGTCATCGTAGCCCTGCGGGAGGGCTCGGCGAGCGCAGACAAGGCCAAAGGCGAAAAGCTCAAGGTCATGAGCGTGAAAGACGCCGCCGAAGCCGCCGACGTCATCATGGTTTTGGCGCCAGACGAGAGCCAAGCCGCGATCTACAAGCATGAAATCGCCCCGGCGATGAAGGCGGGCAAAACCCTGCTTTTCGGCCACGGCTTCAATGTGCATTTCAAGCTGATCGAGCCGCCGGCGGATGTGGATGTCGGCATGGTGGCGCCCAAAGGTCCCGGCCACACCGTGCGCGGGGAATACCTGAAAGGCGGGGGCGTGCCGTGCCTCGTGGCGATCCACCAGAACCCATCGGGCAAGGCGATGGAACTGTGCCTCGCGTATGCCTCCGCCATCGGCGGCGGCCGTTCGGGCGTGATTGAGACCAATTTCCGGGAAGAGTGCGAAACTGACCTGTTCGGCGAACAGGCCGTGCTCTGCGGCGGTTTGGTCGAGCTCATCCGGGCGGGCTTTGAAACTCTGGTGGAAGCTGGCTACGCGCCGGAGATGGCCTATTTCGAGTGCCTGCATGAGGTGAAGTTGATCGTCGATTTGATCTACGAAGGCGGCATCGCCAACATGAACTACTCGATCTCCAACACGGCGGAATACGGCGAATACGTCACCGGCCCCCGGATCGTGACGCCGGAGACGAAGGCCGAGATGAAGCGGGTGCTGGAGGATATCCAATCAGGGCGCTTCGCCCGAGACTGGATGCTTGAGTGCCAGGCCGGCCAGCCGAGTTTCAAGGCCACCCGCCGCCGCGCCGCCGAACACCCGATCGAAGAAGTCGGCGGCAAGCTCCGGGCGATGATGCCCTGGATTGCGAAGAACAAGCTGGTGGATCGCGCGAAGAACTGAGCCATCGGCTTCTTCGCAATCCGGAAATGTAAAGTCCGCCCGCCGCCAAGGCGGCGGGTGGGATTGCGAAGAACAAGCTGGTGGATCGCGCGAAGAACTGAGCCATCGGCTTCTTCGCAATCCGGAAATGTAAAGTCCGCCCGCCGCCAGGCGGCGGGTGGGATTGCGAAGAACAAGCTGGTGGATCGCGCGAAGAACTGAGCCATCGGCTTCTTCGCAATCCGGAAATGTAAAGTCCGCCCGCCGCCAAGGCGGCGGGTGGGATTGCGAAGAACAAGCTGGTGGATCGCGCGAAGAACTGAGCCATCGGCTTCTTCGCAATCCGGAAATGTAAAGTCCGCCCGCCGCCAAGGCGGCGGGTGGGATTGGGAAGAACAAGCTGGTGGATCGCGCGAAGAACTGAGGCTTTTTCTCGCTTGCGGGGGGAGTGCGCGAAGCGTGAGGGAGACTTTTCATCCGGCCGCCTGAAAGCCCCCTCCGCAAAGCCCGCGCGTCGCACCTTCCCCGTTGTCATGGGGAAGTTGATCCTCAGCCCAAAGACAGCCCCAACCCCGGCGCGCACAGTGGCGTGATCTGCTCCCCCGCCGCTCCGTCAAACGTCTTCACCCAACCGTCCGCGCTTGGGCCCCGAAACACCCAGAGCGTCCTGGCAGGGGCGATGACCACCCAGTATTCCTGGATGCCGGCCGCGGCGTACCGCGGCGCTTTCACTTTCAAGTCGTAAGCCAAAGACGCGTCCGCAACCTCGATCGCTAAAAGCACGCCTTTGGGCTTTAAGTCTTTGATCGAAACGGACGCTGGATAGAGCACAAAATCCAGCTCTACAAAGCTCAGATCATTCAGCCGCAGCGTGGTTTCGACGATAGCGTGGTTTCGACGATGAAGAGAAGATCAAGCGGGAACCTCCGCAGCCAAAGCGTAATCGCTTCGCGCACCTCTTCATGCAACGGCCCTTTTGACGCCATCGGCGTGATCTCACCATCGATCAGCTCAAAATCCGCGTCCTCGCTGACCAGCCCCAGCCGCACGATGTCCATGATCTGGTCCCCGGTGAAGCGCTCCTGGGAGGGCGCATGAATGAAGTTGGTCGCAGGGGTCAACTTGTTCATGGCGCATGAACCTATCATATCGGCCCCGCCGACCCAATCCTGCGTCCCGCGCGTTTCCTGCGTGACCACAGCGGGGCTAGGGGCTAAGCCTTGTCCGGTTCGCTGTCGGAGGGAGAAAAACCATGGGCCATTTCATCCGCTTGCTCACCCCCTCCATCGCTATCCCCTCGATTGCGGAGCTGCAGGAGGCTTTGACCGACCTCGGCTATGACGGGATCACCTTTGCGGTCGAGGAAACCGGCGAGGACGACAGCGATGCCTGGAGTTTTCTTCGGGTCTATGGCGAAGAGGGCATTCCGATCTGCGACATCACCCGGGACGAACTCGGCAAGGGCGACATCGTCGCTGAAGAGCTGAACGATTTCCGGGAAGAGCTGAAAGAGGCCAAGCCGAAAAGCGCTGTCCGCTGGGTGAAGGACCAACTCGACAAGGTGAAGGTCATTTACGCTCTGCAGATCCTGATCGCTGCGCCAGACGATGAGGATGAGGAGGACGAAACCGCGGAAGCCAACATCCCGAACGTGCTTCTTGCCCTGTTCCAGGGCTATCTCGGCGGGTTGATCCAAGGCGACGGCGAGGGCTTTTCCAACGAAGACGGGGCTTTGGTCATTTCCCAGTTCGCCGATGATGACGAAGGCGAATGGACCGCCGCCGTCATCAGCCCCGATGGGGAGTGGACCACGTTCCTGCTTAATCTCGGCGACCCTGCCCACCGGGCGGCGTTCGAAGAGGGCAAGCTGCCGCCGGGCGCTGTTCTCATCGCCGACGATGAAGACGACACGCTGCAATAATCAAGAACCAACCAATCCCTTGGGGGAAACGATCATGAGTGCACAAGCCCCCATCGGCTCGGGCTTCGTCGCCCGCCCATCGGCCTTTGATGTCTTGAACGGTATCGGGCTTAATGGCCATCTGGCCATCGTCACGGGCGGCTACTCGGGGATCGGCCTTGAGACCACGCGGGCTTTGGCCGACGCCGGGGCTGACGTCATTGCCCCAGGTCGCAGCCCCGCTAAGGCGCAAGCGGCGCTGGCGCCGATCCGAGGCGCGCGGAGCGCGGCGCTGGATTTGCTCGACCCGGCTTCCATCGACGCCTTTGCGGAAGCGATCCTGGCGGATGGCCGGCCCTTGCCGATCCTGATCTGCAATGCGGCGATCATGGCCTGCCCCCTGGAGCGGGACGCGCGGGGCTATGAAA
>JBILVS010000058.1:0-17511 GCA_044370335.1 Caulobacterales bacterium | reverse complement strand
GGAAATTCGCCCACCTCTGGCAGTCGATCCGTTGATACGCTGCGGTCGCTCGTGCAGTTCGATCCTTGACGCCATGACTTCAAACACGACCGTCACAATTTCCCCTATGCCATGAGCGCTTCGGCGTGCGCGAAAAGGTGATGCATCCTCGATCAAAACGACGTCGAAAAACTTTGTAGAGTGCGGGATTTGGGTCTCGGCAGCTGTGTTGTTGACTTAACACCGCTCCTGTCGGGCACGACCGAACTCGAGCCTGCTTCAAGCTGCGGGCTGAACCGTCAGCCTACGATGGGCCCGACCATTCGCACTCATCCTCGCTCCGGCGCCCCTTTGCCGAATTCCTGTCAGTCATGGTCAACGACGTGGTCCGGAATCAGGCACGCTGGGCTGTCACACCGGCATCTGGCAGAAACTACCTATCATCCGAGGCAGCCGGATCATCGGCTGGCGTCCAGCGCCCAGCGCGCACGCGCGTGCCGTCCTCCAACCCATCGCCTGGGAAAATCACCACTTGGTCGCCTTGGGAAAGCCCTTCCCGTACAGAACGATAGCGCTCGCCGCCCTCGCCTAGCACAACCGGAACCAAGCGCGCCCTTCCGTGCTCAACGCGAAACACCGACCAATTCTCGCCGTCACGCACGAGCGCATCGACCGGAATGCGCAACACGTCGGACTGCTCGTCCACAACCGCCCGCACATCGACGCGGAACTGGTGCCCAAGGGGCGGCGCGCTTGCCGGGTCTTCGATCCGAACAATGACGTTGACGCGCTGCTCTTCCACGCCAAGCGCAGAGATCTTCGTGTGCGCGTACGGTTCGATCCGTGAGATACGGCCGGGAACCGGAGTATCGCCGCCCCAATTCTCGATCCAGGCGCGCGCCCCGACGCGCAGCAAGGTGGCGTCCTGCGAGAGAAATTCTGCCACCACTTCGAGATCACCCGGATTGCCCACCTCGATTAGTGGCGCGCCGGCTGGAACGATCGTCTCGCTCTCCTGCAGGAGCCGCAATATGCGCCCAGCCGCGGGACTCCGCACCTCCACTCGCGAGCGCGCGAGCCCACCCCCTCCAACCGCCGCCAGCGCGCGCTGCAACTCAGCCCGGGCCGCCGACACATTTGCACGCGCCGAACGCAACGACGCATTGGCGCTGTCAAGGGCCGCACGAGAGGCAAACCCCCGCGCCGCCAACGTCGCAATGCGCTCCTGGTCTTGCCGCTCAAGTTCGGCTTGCGCTTCCGCTGCTGCGAGCGCTGAGCGCGCCACGCCGACGCCAGCGCGCATTTCCGCTACGATCCGGGCATCGAGAAGCGCCGGATCCGCTGGTGTGATCGCAGCCACGACCTGACCGCGCGCCACCTCATCGCCGGGCTCCAGTTCGATACGCTGCAGCTCCCCGCCAACAGGCGCGGCGATGACGAACACATCATGGATTCGCGTGCGACCTTCGTCAGTGATCTCGCGGATAACCTCGCCGCGATCGATAACAGCGATATCCTCTTCTTGCGCGCGCGGCCACAGCATCAAAAGGAAGAACAGGGCCAGGGCGCCGCCTGCGCCCATCCACATCCACTGCGCCCGGGAGAGCTTCGGCGCTTTCAGCTTGGAGAGATCCAGCCGCAGCAAGGTTCTCGGACCTGCGTCCATGGGCATCAGTCCCTCGCCTTCAATACGCCGACCATGTCCAAGCGATCAACATCGCGGCGTACGATCAAGGCGGCGATAATCACACAGAAAAGCGTGAACCCCACGGCGAACGCGTAACTCGATGGGTCGAACACCCAGGGGAAGGCGTACATGTCGGTTCGAAAGAGCTGCATCAGCCACATCGCCATGCCGGTTCCGAGCAAGCAACCAAAGGGAACCGCCATGAACGCGAGCACGGCAATCTCGCCGACCAGCACGTACGACACTTCCGCGCGCGTGAACCCGAGCACGCGCAAGGTTGCCAAATCTCTTTCCTGTTCGGCGAGCGTCACACGCGCGGCGGAGAATGCAACCCCGCCCGCCATCACTGCCGCGAACGCGGCGTAGATTGCGATCATCATCCCGATATGTTCATCGAAGTTCCGGCGCATGGATTGCTCGGCGAGCGAAACGAAACTGGCGCCGACAAGGGCTGGGGTCGCCTTGAGCGCCTGGTTGAAGCGGCTGTGCTGGGAGCTATCCATGCGCACATGGGCGCCGCTAATGCGGCCCGGCTCGCGCATCAACCTGGCCAGGGCGTCAAGATTCATATAGGCTGACGAACCTAGCATCGGTTCGGCGACCCCGCTGACACGAACCTGCGATACAATGCGTCGTCCTCGCGTCTGCTCAACTTCAATCGTGTCCCCGGGCGTGACATCCAGTTTCTCGGCAAGCGCCTGCGCCAGAGTGATCCCAACTGCTGACGGCGTCATAGGCTCGCCGCCCTCGCCGATCGCGCGGCTCAGGCGTGCGCCCTCCGGCACGCCGACAATCGCTTCCTGCACACTCCGGGCCCCATGGCGAAAGATCACGTCCTCCGTGCGAAACGGCTCAGCATAAATCACGCCTGGCAGGCGTTCGACATCGTGCAAGACGCCCATTTCGCGGGACTCGATGAAGGTGAGCGTCACGTGTTGGCGATTGCCTTGGCCAAAATGCACATCGAGCAAATAGTCCATCACCGCTGGAAACGAGCGCGCGACGATCAGAAGCGCAATGGCGAAGGCCACGCCAATCGCTGTGGTGGCGGCCCGGCGCGGATAGCGCAGAATCCGGCGCGCGATGACGCGGCTCTTGGCATCGAGGTTAGCGCTGATCGCATCGATCAATCCACCCATGCGCCTAAACGTTGCCGGACGCGGCGGCTGGAGCGCCGCCGCCGGCGCTAGACGTACAGCGCGCATCACTGAAAACAGCGCCCCGGCGGCGGCGGCGGCTAGCGCCGCAACCCATGCGCTTACGAATGTCTTCTGTGACGCGGCGAACTCCAGGCGCGGAAAATGGTAATATTGCAGATACATATCGGCGACGTTGCGCCCAAACCATATCCCAGCTAACGAACCCAACACCGCCCCGCCGCACGCCAACAGGAGCGCGCTCTTGGCGTAATGCCAAGCGACAACCGCATCGGTGTAACCAAATGCCTTAAGGAGCCCTATGTTCGAGCGCTCTGTGGCGATGACGCGACCAAGGGAAATATTCACCAGGAACGCCGCCACGGCGAGAAAAAACACGGGAAGAAAGATCGCCATAGTCGCGAGTTGATGCAACTCCTCGGTTAGGTAACGATCGGAGATCATGCGATCTCGCCCATAGGCGCCGGTCGATCCGTAGGGCCGCAAGATGCGATCCAGCGCCTCAACGGCGCCTCGAGCATCAGCATTCCCCGCCAGACGGATAACAACTTCGTTGAATGCCCCGTCGAGGTCGTACGCACGCGCCAGTGCTTCACGCCCCATCCAGATCACGCCAAACCGCTCGGGTTGGGGAAACAATTCTCCCGGCGCCGAGACAAAGATGAATTCCGGCGAGTTGGCGATGCCGACGATGCGTAAATTCTCTCGCCGTCCATGCAGAGTGGCGCTCAACTGGTCCCCAACGCCGATGTCTAGCGCCGTGGCGAATGCTTCACTGATCAAGACCTCGCGTGGTTGGCCAGGGTCGGGCCAACGCCCCCGCTTCAGCACCAAATCGTTGACACGAGGGCGACCGTGCTCCGGCAATGACACCAGCCGCGCCGAAGCAGGCTCCTCAATCTGCTCCAGGTCCAGCAGAGCGAAACCAGCGATGCGCGTCTCCATAGCGGCGACCCCCGGCGCATCCGCAATGTCGGCGGCAACGCGATCGGGCGCACGCACCAGCGACACAGCCAAGTCCGCCATGCGGCGCTCTGCGTAGTAATCGGCACGCGTGCGCTCCAGCGACTCACGCATGCCGACCGCCATGACAAACACTGAAAGTCCGCACGCGAGCACGAGCATCACTGCAGCGGCGTGAGCACGCATGCGCCACAGATCGCGCCAGAGTTTCTTGTTCAACGCGCGCATCACCACACCAACTCCGATGGCGCGGCCCGCTTGGCGTTGACCTCGATGTTGCGAATGCGCCCATCGAGAAAGCGCACCACGCGGTCGCCAAGGCGCGCAACATCAGCATTGTGGGTCACGATCAAGGTCGTGGCCTTGTAACGCGCGTTGATCTCCACCAAGGCTTCAAGCACTCGGACGCCGGTTTTCACATCGAGCGCGCCTGTGGGCTCATCGCAGAGCAAGACCTTTGGCCGCTTGGCGATGGCGCGCGCCACCGCCACACGCTGCTGCTCGCCGCCAGACAGCTGGGCCGGGAAGTGATCCATGCGATCGCTGAGGCCAACGAGCGACAGCGCCTCCTCTGCCGTCAATGGATTTTCGGCAATCTCGCGCACGAGCTCGACATTTTCGCGCGCCGTTAGGCTTGGAATAAGGTTGTAAAACTGGAAAATGAAGCCGACATGTGCGCGCCGATAGCGTGTGAGCGACATGTCATCCATGGCCGATAGCATCTCGTCGTGAAAAGTCACAACGCCCCCGCTTGCGCGATCGAGCCCGCCCAGAATGTTTAGAAGCGTCGACTTGCCCGAGCCTGACGGTCCCAGCATCATCAAGAGCTCACCCTCGCCGATGTCGAGATCGACGCCGGTTAAAGCATGCACCGCCCCCGGTCCCTCGCCATAGACTTTGGTTAGTCCACGGAGCGTGAACGCCTGTTGCAAGTTGGGTAGCCTCCTTAGCCTCGAACCATCTTTCCGTTCCGTTGGCGCCACCTTGCGCATGATCAACTTGCCTTGGCGCTTGCATTCATCAAGGGCACCCTTCTGCTGGCGAACCAACACGCGCCATGTCCGCTCCAGGCCGGCGATGGCACTCTTGTCACGAACCGCGACCGGCTGAGCCGCTCCAACCCGGCCCACCCAGGCAGCTAAGGTCGCCAGACCTGGCCGCGCCGCAATCGGTCAAAGGCAGCATCAAATGCAACCGTCAGAATTTGGACGCATATTTGCCCCTCAGCATAGCCTATTTATCGTTGTAGTGACCCACATTGCGGCGGTCTTTGCCGCCCGTTTCCCCTTCGCCGACGACGGCGGCTTTGGCCGCGATGTCGAAAGGTCCCCAGACATAAGCAAGCGCTGCAATGCCCAGCATCGCGCCAATCGCGAAGCCTGGCGCGCCCCGCGCGCCGCCTTCCAGGAACGACCGCAGGCCGCCAATAAAAGTGACACCCACGAGGCCATAGCGCGTCATTGACGCAAACATGATCATCCCGCCGGCATGCGCGATAGCGAGCGCCATGATCGTCGTTCCCACGGCCTCATGCGCTTCAAGCAGCGGGGACCTTTTCCCCTGGCCGATGCCGACCAACTCCAGGTAGCGCCCCATGACGTGGTGTAATTCGTGCAAGCCGTCTCGGCTGCGGTGATGGATTCAGTTGTCCACGCCGGGTAGACTGAGAACAGGGTTATCGACGATCCGGGCGAGACTTTCCAGTGACATGTATCGCCGGGTGAGCGCCCATTCGTCATTCTGCTCAAGGAGCAGCGCGCCGACGAGGCGGATGATGGCGTTCGGGCTACGATCGATCGGTATGGATCGATCGCTTAACGCCCTTACCATTCGGGAAGATGCCGACGACATTGGTGCGCCGCTTGATCTCCTTGTTGAGGCGCTCAAGCGGATTGGTGGAGTGGATCTGCGTCCAGTGCTCCTTCGCGAAGGCCGTGTAGGCCAGCACATCTTCCTCGCTGGTATCCATCAGCTCGGCGACGGAGGCAAACCGTTCGCGAAGATTATCGGCAACGCTGCGCCACTGTATGCGAGCGGCCTCCTGCGTCTCCCGCACGAACACTGTTTTCACCAGGGCAGCGACGGCGGCGCGGTGCGTCTTGCCGACCCGGCCAAGCAGGTTGCGCATCGAGTGCACCCGGCACCTTTGCTGGCCGGTGTTCAGCACTGTCGATGCGCACGCAGGCCTTTGTGATCATCCGCAATGACGAGCTTCACGCCGCCCAGGCCGCGGGCTGTCAGGGACCGCAGGAAGTCCTTCCAGAACGGCTCTGCTTCGGATTCGCCAGTGGCAAGGCCGAGGACTTCGCGCTTGCCTTCGGCATTGGCCCCGACAGCCACTATCGCAGAGGTGGAGACAATACGTCCGCCCCGCCGGCCTTTGATGTACGTGGCATCGATCCACAGGTAAGGCCACTCGCCTTCAATGGGCCGGTTCAGGAATGCCTGCACACGTTCGTCGATCTCTTCGCACAGCCGGCTGGCCTGGCTCTTCGAGATACCCGTGCCGCCCATCGCATTGACCAGGTCATCGACGGCGCGTGTAGAGATGCCCTTGATGTAGGCTTCCTGGATGACGGCTGTCAGCGCTTTCTCGGCCGTGCGGCGCGGCTCGAGGAACGGTGGGAAGTAGGTACCCTTGCGCAGCTTCGGGATGTCGAGTTCGATCCGTCCGACCCGTGTGTCCCAAGCCCGTTCGCGGTAGCCATTCCTGTAAGTCTTGCGATCCGCAGAGCGGGCGCTGGGAGCCGCGCCCGTGCGCGCCTCCACTTCCAGTTCCATGGTCCGCCCTTGACCATGAGGGCTTCGTCCGACCACGGCGCTTTGCCCACGAAATGCAGCAAGGATTGGATTTTGGCTGAGACCTGGGCCGGCGCGGTCGCCGCCGCCATCGCCTCCACACTCGTGCGCTCCAAGGGCAACAACATCCCTGTGCAATAAGCCCGCAACGGCTCGGCTCGATCGGCGTGGCCGATTACCTGGATCAAATCCTGAGTCAAATCCTCGACGTAGCGCGCAAATCGCGCTTCACTGCTCGAAGTTGAACAATCCATGCGCGCCGCCCTTCGCTAATGCACGAATCGTTAGCGTATCAAATCTCGGCGCGGTCCGATTACCCCTGCGGTTTTGTGACTCAGTAAGACTAAGTCGGCGTCCGTAAAACCGGGTTCCCTTTGCGGGGCCATCTTCACTCCTGCGCCTACACCGGACGACCGACATTGATGCCTCAGCGCGGAGGTCGGTAAAGGCCGGTCAGACCGCGCACCTTGGCCGCTTCCGGCCAGACCGAATAAATTCCGCCCTGGGTCGAACCGGGCGCGTGCTTCTGGCGACTATAAGGGTGAAGCGGAGCAAGGGCGATGCAACGGGGCCTGGATCAGGCATTGGACGAGTATCTCGTTCTGCTTGCGCAGGCGGGAAACGCCGAGGCGTTCGGGCGCTTGGCTGCGCGCTGGACTCCTAAATTGCTGAGTTTCGCGGTGCGAAGCACCGGCAGCACCGAGGTCGCAAGAGATGCAGTGCAGGAGACTTGGGCAAGCGCCATTCGCGCCATTCGACAGCTGGAAGACCCGGCTCGCTTTCCGCCCTGGATCTACACCATCGCGACCCGCAAGTGCGCAGATATGCTGCGCGCGAAATACCGAGGCCGGCGTGTTGCAGATGCGATCGAGCGTGTCGCGGAATCGGAAGCGCCCTCCGCCCCAAGCGTCGACGTGCGGCTGGATCTTGCAGAAGCGCTGCGCCGTCTGCCGCGGGAGCAAAGCGTCGCCGTCGCGCTGCTCTATGGCGAAGATATGAGCGTCAAAGAGATTGCCGCCATCACTGGCGTCCCATCCGGCACGGTGAAGTCACGTTTGGCCGCTGCACGCCATGCGCTGCGTGCGTTTATGGAAGGAAAGAATGATGAGTAAACTCGATCAAGCCATCCGCCAGTCACTTTCGGCGGAGGACGCAGCCTTTCTCGCCAAATTCGAAAACCAATCCCCCTTTCACGAGGCGCTTGGGACGTTCAGCGGCACATGGGGCATCATGAACATCTTCGCCGCTATCATCACATTCGGAATGTTTGCCGTGGCGGCCTATTGCGCCTGGAATGCAGTCAACGCAGACGCTCTGCGTGAGACGGTGCTTTGGAGCGCGGGAGGCATCATCGCGATGGTCGGCGTCGCAATGCTCAAGATGTATTTCTGGATGGAGATGAACAAGAACGTCACGCTGCGTGAAGTGAAGCGGCTAGAACTTCAGGTCGCGCGCTTGGCATCTCGGGAAAGTGTCTAGCTGCGGGGCCAGCCGAGCAGATGGACCAGGGCAACGCGCCAGTAATCGGAAAGACGATCACGAATTCCGTGTAGCGGCCGGTTGGGTCGTCGCTGAGGGCTGAAGCGACCTTCGAAGACGATAGCGAATTGCGCCTTACGCGGCCGTCCATTCCCTGGCCGGCGCCCTCGACTTTTCGGCGACGAGGCGCAAAACCAGGAAGACCCGTTTCATGACGCTTTCATCGCTGAGAAAGCGTTCCCTTGCGCGGACTGCGGATTTTGGCGTTCAAGCTCTCGATTGAATTTGCTTTATAAATCAGCCGGCGGACCTCGTCTGGGAAGGCGAAGAAGGGGATCACCTCCGGCCAGGCGCGTTTCCAAGATTGTCCGATCGCGGGAAATGTCTTGCCCCATACGCCAGCGATGAAGGCCTCCGTTCGGCGGCGCCGGCCTCAGCGTTGGCGGCGCGGTAGATAGTCTTCAGCGCCGCCGCGACCGCGCGTCAGCAACGACAACCCGTTTTCGGAGGCTCTGTTCCGAACGTGCAAGTATCGCCCGAAATGGCCGAAGCCGGGCTTTGCGATGCTTGCTGCTGCCCAGGCCTGAGTGAAGGCCTTCACCACCTGGCGCAATGAAGAACACATGCACAGCGCCATCGGCTTCGCGCCTCCAGCCCTGCGTCATCGCGGCCGGGACGCTGCCATTCTCCAATCCCGGCGCGAACTCTATGAACGAGCCCGCAACGCCAATCCAGGAACGGTGGTCCGGACGCATCCGATCTTGGGCGCGCCCAGAGGCCGTGCGGCTCAATCCGGAGACATCCACAAAGGCCATGGGGGCGACTGCGCGCGCTCCACACGCTGGCGCAGGCGACCCCATGGCCGGCCATTACGCCGCATAATCGCTCAAGGAAATCGCGCGGAAACATCCGACTACGGTGACAGCTACCGCAGTCAAGCATGTCAAAAGCGTCATTTCTGGGCCCCATCGAGGGACGCAGCAATCCGGCCGGCGATGAGCTCACTGGCGCGTCGAAGGGGATCAGAATCCAAATGGGCATATCGAGCGGTTGTCGCGGCCTGGGTGTGCCCGTGCAACTTTCCGACAATAGGCAGGCCCAAGGACGCGCCCGCGCCGACGGATGCAAAGGTGTGGCGCAGATCATGAAGCCGCACGCCTTTCAAACCGACATGACATGATGAAGGACAATGCGCCAAGGGCGATCAATGTCCGCCATCGCAGCACCGGCCTTTTTTCCCTGAACAACAAAGGGGTTGCTGGCGGATCGCGGCAGATGCTCCAGTTCCTCCACGGCGGGCCCATTCAGCACCAGAACTTTCCGGCCAGTCTTCGAATCTGGGAGAATAAGCAGCCCGCGCTCTGCGTCATAATCCTCCCATCGCAGTCTGATGATTTCGCTTACTCGGCATCCTGTGAACATGAACAGCCGCAATGCCGCCGCCGCAAACGAATATATCGACTTTAGCGTTGCCAACATTCGATTGGCCTGCTGCTGAACGCGGGCCATGTCGAAATGCAGCCGCGCAATCTCGATACGCTTCACCTCTGCCGCGCGTTTTGCGCCAATGGCGGGATAGACGTAGTGGTTCAGCAAGGCCTTGTAGTTGCGCAGCATCGCTGGCTTGCGCTTAGCCTCGACGTGCGTTTTCAGAAAGAGATCGCCCAGCTCGCGCACGGTGAGGCCCGCGCGTTCTTCTGATCGCTGAGCGGCAAGATCGGCGCCAAGGCGCAGCTCCCAATCAAGCGCTCTGCTTCCCTTCTGGCTTGGTCGGGCGTCAGCTCACCGTGCCGACCAATGACCACTTGCCGGAGCGGCGCTGATCGACCGCCGGAGCCAGGCCGATAGCGAACGACTAGCTTTTGACGCCGCTGACTTCGACGCGAACACCAAAACCGCCCAGGTCAGAATCCCACAACGTAAAGCGCTTGTCCTTGAGCGCTGCGAAGTCGACGCTGCGCTTCTGTAACCGCATTGTCCGGCCCTCCTGGCTGCTGAGCTGTGGCGATTTCAGAATAGTCAGCCCGTCCTGCGCAACTTTCTGATCATCACCGGGTCATCACCGGTTCATCACCGGGTCATCACCGGGTCATCACCGGTTCATCACCGGGTCATTACCGGGTCATCACCGGGTCATCACCGGGTCATCACCGGGTCATCACCTGGTCATCACCTGGTCATCACCTGGTCATCACCTGGTCATCACCTGGTCATCACCTGGTCATCACTGAATCATACAAGATGTAGAAATTGACGACAATCCGAACCAAGGCGAATAGGATCAAATAGACTTAAATTCAGTTACTTATGATAAAACGCGCCAAGCCATACTAATATATTCTGATATTCTCTTTGTTGGCCGTCTGCGCTCCATCAGCGGTTTGCGGCGCTGTCGCGTGCGCGTTCCCGATAAGCCCAGCCAAGGCCGCACCCCAAAGACATCCCCTCTGCATGTCGCCCCTCCAGCTCAACCGCGATCCTTTTTGCGAATGGGCCGCAAATTACTGGCGCAGCCTAAGCTTTGCCAGTAATTCAGATTTGCGTGTTTTTGAGTCAGGGAGTCAGCGCGCACTCCGCCCCCAACACCGGGCGATATCGCTTCCTTGGGGAATGGCTTGGCGCCTTTGACTGAGCAAGGATTTTAACCCAAGGGGCCCTAGGCCACGGTGGCGGAAGGGTGGGGCTGCGCGGCTTTGAGCGCTGTTCAGCCTGTGGTTTGGCTAAGCTGCGAATGAGAAGGACTGCGGATGCGCGCACTTGCCTTGGCGGTTTGGATGATGGCGGCGGCGATCGGGCCCGCGTTTGGCCAAGCCCCACAATTGCCCAGGGGCGAGGCTGCGCCGGCATGGCCTGGCGCCGACTACGACCCCGCGATCCCCACCCTCGAGGACGTGCTCGGATACCCCATGGGAGCCGAGATCACAGATCATGACGGCATGATCGCCTATCTAGAGGCGCTGGCGGCCGCAGCGCCGAACCAGGCGCAGCTTATTCGGATCGGGCAGAGCTGGCAGGGGCGCGACCTTGTTCTGTTTGTAGTCACGAGCCCAGAAAACATGGCGCGACTGTCCACGATCCAAGACGCGATGCAGCGGCTGGGCGATCCGCGGCGTACGGACCTGCGCAGTGCGCAGGCGCTAATTGCGGAGACGCCCGCGCCTGTGTGGCTTGCTTACGCGGTGCATGGCGATGAAGTAAGCCCTACCGACGCCGCGCTTTACACAGGGTATCACCTTTTGGCGGCCCGCGGCGATGCACGGGTCCCTGAACTGCTTTCACAGACTGTGGTGATCATCAATCCGCTGCAAAACCCGGATGGCCGAGAGCGCTTCATCGCCTCCACGGTGTCAGCGCGGGGTTTAACCCCGGATGCGGACCCCGTTTCGGCGGAACGCGACCAACCCTGGCCGGGCGGCCGCTTCAATCACTATCTGTTCGATTTGAACCGAGACTGGTTTGCCCAAACCCAGCCGGAGACCCGCGCCCATACTGCCGCGATGCTGGAATGGCTGCCGGTGGCGGTCGCCGACATTCATGAAATGGGGACGGATCAGACCTACTTTTTCCCTCCGTCCGCCCCGCCCACCAATCCTTACCAGACACCGCAGCAGATGGCGTTCCGGGAGGCGATCGGGCGCACCAGCGCGCAATGGTTCGATGCGTTCGGGATCGATTACTTCACGCGCGAGATCTTTGACCTATTCTATCCCGGCTATGGCGACGGCTGGCCGTCCTATTTCGGGGCGGCGGCGATGACCTATGAACAGGGGTCAGCGCGGGGCCTGATCGCTGAACGCTCCAACGGGGAACGGCTGACTTACGCCGACACGGTCTGGAACCAGACAGTGGCGTCGCTCGCAACGGTAGAAGCGGTGGCGAACGACCGCGCTCGTTGGCTCAGGGATTTCTACGACTACCATGTCAGCGCCATCGACGAGGGCCGGACCGCGCGCCAGGGCCGCTATGCGCTGATCCCCACGCAGGCGGATCAGGCCGGAGCCGATCGCCTGGCGCGATTGTTGGCGGACCAGCGGGTTGAGGTCTTCCGCGCCGGCGCAGGCTTTGCCGCCTGTGGCCGGCGCTATGAGGCGGGCTCGTACGTGATCGATCTGGCGCAGCCGGGGTCCCGATTGGCGCAGGTTCTGCTTGACCCCGAGGTCCCCATCGAAGCGGATTTCATGGCCGAGCAGGAGCGACTGCGGGCGCGGGGCCTGCCGGACGAGATCTATGACGTCACGGCCTGGTCTTTGCCGTTGATGCACAATCTGGAGGTGGCACGTTGTCGTTCGGGTCCACGAGACGGACTCTCGCTTGTCAGCCCTCAAGATCGCCGCCCCGGGGACGTCGCCAACCCACAGGCGCGGGTGGCCTTCCTCGCGCCATGGGGCGACCGAGACGCCGTGCAGCTTTTGGCAGGCGCCCTGCAGGCGGGCCTGACCGTGCGCTCGGCCAATGAAGCGTTCACCCACAGCGGGCTGAACTATCCTGCCGGGACTCTCGTGTTCCCAAGGGCCGACAACCCGGCCGATCTGGGCGCACAGCTGCAGCGGCTCGTCGCCGCGACGGAGGCCGAAGTCGTCGGCGTTGACGACAGTTGGGTCACAGAAGGGCCGAGCTTCGGGTCGTCCGAGACGCCAAAGATGCGGATGCCACGGATCGCGCTGGTTTGGGACGAACCCACCTCGCCTACCGCCGCGGGGGCGACACGGTTTGTGCTGGAGCGTCGGTTTGGCACTCCCGTCACGGTGGTGCGCGCAACAAGCCTGACCGCGCGGGGGCTGGAGCGCTTTGACGTCATCATGTTACCCGACGGCGACGGGTATGGCTCAGTGCTCGACGTCGACGCGCTTTCGGGCTGGGTGTCGCGCGGAGGCGTGCTGATCGGACTCGGAGGCGCCGTGCGGTTTCTCGCTGAGCCCGACAACGGGCTGATGAGCCTTCGTCGAGAAGATGCATTTCGGGAGGAGGAGGCGGAAGCTCCTGCGGAACCGGAGGATGGCGAGGCGACCGTGCCGGGCTCGCGCATCGTCGACAACAGCGCCTACTTAGCCGCGATCCGGGAAGCGGAAGGGCCGCCAGACAACATCGCAGGGGCGCTGATCCGAGCCGAAGTGGACGCTCAGCATTGGCTCGCGGCAGGGGTGGCCCCAAGCGTCTCAGTGCTTTATCAGGGTACGGATATCTACGCGCCGCTGCGGTTGGATCAGGGCGCGAACGTGGTGCGCTTTGCCGAACCCGAGCGCGTGCGGGCCAGCGGAGCGGTCTGGCCCGAAAACCGGGATCAGCTTGCCTTCAAGCCGTTTGTGGCAATCGAAGCGCTAGGCGGCGGCTATCTGATTGCGTTTACATCCGATCCCACGACCCGAGGACTCTTGGAGGGGCTTGAGACCCTGTTTGCTAACGCCGTTTTCCGGGCGCCCGCGCAGACCGTGCAGCGATAACGGGAGCCTGCTCCGTTGGAGGTGTGGCCCTTTAATGGACCTCGTCCCTTCAGGGGGCGGAGGCTCCGGTCAGCTTATCCAACAGCCAAAGGCGAAACGCGGCCATGCCGGACGTATCAGGGCGCATTTGAAGCTGCGTGAGCCAATAGCCGCCGACACTCACCTCAGTCGAGAATGGAATGGCTAGGCGCTGGCTTGCGAGCTCGCCTTGGAACATGGTCGGCGGAACGAGGCCAACTCCCGCCCACGCCATCACCGCCCGGCCGATCGCGAGCGACGCGTCGAAGACCCGCCCCGTCAGCATCAAAGGGGGCAGCCCCGCCGCAGCGAGCCAGGAGGGCCTTTCGTCCACGCGATAGGATCGCAACAGCACATGCCCGAGGAGACCCTCGGGCCGCGTCAGGCTTCTGAGGAGCGGCGGGGCGTACATTATCGTCAAGGGCGCATCCAACAGATGGGTCGAGTGCACGCCGTGCCCTGCGCGCCGTCGCCGAACCGGATGGCGTCGTTCAGACCCTCGCCGGCAAGTTCGGGCTTGTTGTTGTTTGTGAACATTCGAAGTTCAATCTCTGGGTGTCTATCGGAAAAATCGGCTAGCCGGGGCAGAAGCCAGCCGGTGGCGAAGGCTGAGACACCCCCCAGCGTCACAACCTCTCGCATCTGTTCGCTGATCACGATGTCGAGGGCGTCGCTGATGCGGCCCATGGCGGCTCTGACTGCCGACGCCAGGATAGCCCCTTCGTGGGTAAGCGCTTCCCCCCCCGCCGCAGGCGACGGAAGAGCTGAACGCCGAGTTGCATCTCGATGCCCCAATCCTGTGAAATCCGCAATCTGATTGCTGAGGGCGGCCTGGGTCACACACAGCTCCTCCGCGGCGCGCCGCAACCTACTGGGCTTTTCGCGAACAGTTGGCGGCGTTCGGCGCCATCCCCGATCCTGCGCGCGTCGTGTTTGACGGAAAGTTCTGCACGGGCGGCGGCATGATGGCCGGCGTCGATGTTGGGATCGCCATTGTCAGCAAAATCGCCGTGGACGATTATGGCAGAAAGACCGAGCTGATGCTCGAGTACGCCCCCGCCCCGCTCTACGGCGTCGGCCGGCCGGAACTCGCCGACCCTGGCCATATCAGCAAGGTGCGCAGCGTGATCGGCGGCATGATTGCGCCAGACGCGATCGCCGAGATCGCCTCCACGACAACAGGCTCAGGGCGCTGAAAGCCAAGGGGATCCTTGTTCGCAAAGGCGGCCTTGATCAGGGCGCTCTTATCGCGCGCTTTTCGAAAGCCGCCCATGCCAGCCCAGCCTCCCCGCGGTCGACGTGCTGGTGCTTGATCGGCAGAACCACCATTGCTTTCAACCTTTCCTCTATCAGGTCGCGACAGCGGCGCTCGCGCCCAACGATGTGGCTTGGCCGATCCGGTCAATCCTGTGGGGGCAAGCCAACGAGACGGTGTTGCTTGCGGAACAGCGCCGCCGGTTGGCTGGCGGCGCTGGCGGCCGGCGCTGCTGCGGGCGGTCTTCTCGGCGGCCTTCTGGGTGCGCTTGAGAAAGCCGGCGTTCCTCGAAATAAAGCCGATGTGAGCGACGACGGCGTTCGCCTAGGTTCGATGCTGTTGAGCGTTCGGGTTTCGGACGATTTAGCTCCCGCTGTTGGCGATGTGGCGCCACGCCATCATGCGATGAACGCGAGCATGGCTGGCACGCGGCTGCGCAAGCGCGTTTGGTCCGGATCTTGATTAATTGTCATTGGGCTTTATCGTCCGGGGTAAACGATGCTGGCCCTCAATCTCGGGCTTTCTCCTGTCACGGATCAAGGTGAAGGACGGATGCGCCATTTGGTGGATTAGTCGAGGTCCAATCACTCCGGATTTGGATGTAATCCCCCCGCCCCCAAAGCGCGGCGAGGTCGCCGAAATGAGGGGATCGGGGGTGTCCGGATTGTCCGGGCGTCACGATAAAGAGGGAGCCATCCAATTCGCTGAAATCGATAATCATCCGCAAGCCTGCAGCGTGAACGGTGTTGTACGTCTCTCGATCATGCCAATTTCGAGCGACATTGACTGTCGTGCTGTTGCCGCCAAAGGGCGTCGTTACAACGAATTGGTCCCCAACCATCGGCAGGCGTGAAAGCACGGGGTGGGCAAATCGCGCGGCGTGGACGTCGCCCCAACGCCATCCGCTTTCGGAGGACCCCAACCGTAAAGCCACAGCTTGGGCCGCAGCATCCAGCGCCGTCCCGATAGTCACGGCGCAGGTTTCAGGAACGTCCGGGGTCGTCACGTCATCGCACCATTGCGAGGAAAGCGTTCCGGTCAGGACCCCATCGATGAAGACGTCGCGCGGACCCTGGAATCGAGAAAACAGCGCCCCGCCCAATTCGTCCTTATACAGCTTTTCGCCGATAGCACGGGTCCAGAAGGCAAAGAGCGTCGGCTCCACCGCGTCGGGTCGGGCCACGCCATCCCAGGCGGCTAAGCGGGCCTGCATGGCTTGCCCTTCCGGGGTCTGCGGCGTCGCCAGCGCTAAAACCGGCAACAGCCGCGTCGCCAAGAGCGATCGCTGGTCAAGCTGCAGGGCCTGCATATCAGCCAATGTCACGCTGTCGTCAGCCGCGAGAACCTCAGTGATCCGGGTTACGCGGTAGGGATCGTGCCCGCCGGGCATGGGATAGGGGAAGTCCCGCGGGGTCTGGAGGTTGTTGGCGGTCGCGAAGAAGCCTTCCGCAGGATCGGCGCTCAACAGGCGATGAGGAATTTCGCCGATCCACTCTCCTTCTGCGTTCCGCTGTGGGAAGCGCCCAGGCGAAATGAGCCCGATATGGCCCTGGGCGTCGGCGACGACGAGGTTCTGGGGCGGCGCCGTCCAAGGAGCAAGGGCCGCGAAGTAACCCTCGACGCTCACGGCTTTCGACGCCTGATAGACGGCTTCGGCCACGCCATTGTCGGGATCATCGGCGATCGTCCGGAAGACGACATCTTCGCCTTCGTATAGTCCTTCCAAGTCAAACCAGGCGCGGTCGAGAACTGGGCCGAGCCCTGTGCGTCGAACGGTAATTGTCTCGGTGCGCATGAAGATGCCGAAATGCCGCACGCGGATGGTTTCGGTTGTCACCGATAACGCCATGTCAGGCGTGAGGATCAGGTCGTCTTCTGCATCAACGGCATGGGTAGTGGCGCCCCAGGCGAGGCTGTTTGTCCGCCCAATGACGATATTCGGGGCTCCCGGGAGGCTTGCGCCGATGAGGGCGCCATCGGGGCCTTGAAGGCGCGAGAGGTAGAATGGCCCTGGCGCCTGCAGGGGCAGATGCGGGTCGTTGGCCAGCAGCGGCCGGCCGGTGGCCGTCCGGGTCCCGGCGACGACCCAAGCGTTGGAACCGGGAGCGTCGGTCTCCATAGTCGGGGCAGCCAAGGCGGCGGCGAGATTTTGACCCCGGTATGAGGTGGGCGCGAAGTCAGGATACTCCGCCAGGAACTCGCCGATCTGTTCACCGGACAAAACGGAGGCTAGGCGCTCGCGAGTGCGCTCCATAGAGGCGCCGCCGGTCAAAGTCTCGGTCATGGCAAGGGAGACGGCGAGGCTGTCTTCCGGGGTCCAGGGCTCGGGGCTTGCGAAAAACAGCGCGTACTCCGGCGGCGCGGGGCCGATGGCGAGCTGGGCGTTGACCCCTTCCGCATAGGCTTCCAGAACCGCGCGCGCCCCTGGCGATAAGGCCTCCAACTGCGCTTGCGCGGCCTGCCTCCATCCCATGATCCGGGCGCGAGCGTCGATCGCGAGCGTGCTTTCTCCCAGCAGTTCCGACAGGCGGCCCTGCATGGCCCGGCGCGTCGCGTCCATTTGGAAGAAGCGATCCTGGGCATGGGCGAAGCCAAGGCCGCGATAAAGATCGGCTTCGGTTTCGGCGAAAATGTGCGGCACGCCATAGCGGTCACGGACGATGGTGATGGGGCCGTCCGCCCCCGGGAGGCGTGCTTCGCCTTCCAACGCGGGGGGCGGCGCATGGAAGCGCC
>JBILVS010000057.1:0-17618 GCA_044370335.1 Caulobacterales bacterium | reverse complement strand
TACAAAAGGCCGGGCCGACAGACAGGTGAAACGGACACGTCGTCGGATAAGCCAAAAGGAGGAAGCGGCGCTGGCGAGGCGTGGCGTCCCACTCAAGCATGTAGCCGTTGACGCGAACCCGGCGACCATTGTGGCGCTGCACGGTGCGGGTAAAGCGGGGAACAGTCCACAGCTGGCCGTTTACTTCCCGCTCTTCTTCGCGGGTTGCGCCCCAGACCTCCCAGCCGATCGAATCTCCGACCGTGGGGGCGGCGGACCAGCCATGCTGATCCAACGGCAGATCGGCGAGGATTTCCTGGGCCTGCGCCCCGGTCGGCAGGGCGACCGCGCCTGCGCTTGCGGCGGCGGCGATCAAGGCTTGGCGTCTGGTCCAGGTCTGCATCAGCCAGTCTCCGACAAAGTGCGCGCGATATCCGTGCGGTAGGCCCCGATCGCGGCCGGCAAAGCCGCCAAAGCCCCAGCGCCCAAACCGCCTAACGCGATCAGGATTTCGCCAGGATGAACGATGGACCCGTCCAGGCCAAAAGCCCTCGCCTGCTCTGAGTTCTGCGCGAGGATTTCGATCAGAGCATGGCCACCGACAAGACCCAAGGCTGTGCCCAACCCGGCAATGACCAGACCCTGCCCCATCAAAACGCCAAAGACGGCGCCGCGCGTTGCGCCCATGGCGCGCAGAAGCGCGATTTCGCCGCGCCGTTCGCGCAGGGCGGCGAATAGGGTGACGAAGACGGAGGCGGCGGCGGCGGCGATCAGGATAAAGGCGAAGGTTTGCAGGACCTGGCCACCCAAGCCCATCAGGCGATAGAGCCGGACAGCTTCGGAAGCCGGCCGGGCTGCCAGGTAAGGCGAGCTTGTGTTCAGGTCCCGAAGGAGACCCTCAGCGCCCAACGGAGAGCGAAGGTCCACCAAGAGCATCGTCACTTCCGGCGGCGGGGCGATCTGCCGTCCGCGCGGGCCGAAAATCGCGCTTTGCGACGCTGCTGGTTGGGATTCGGCGGCCTGCTCATGGTCATGGTCATGGTCATGGTCATGGCCGTGGGCGGGATCCGCCGATGGATCAGAGGCGTGCCCGTGGTCAATCCCGTGAACATCCCACACGCTCTCAACCGGGGTGAGCACAAGGCGATCGACGACCGCCCCTGTGGGGGCCAAGAGGCCGGTCACCGTAAAGGGGTGATCGCCGTGGTCGTGGCCGTCTCCGCCCATCCCATGGGCGCCGACAAACGAATCCCCGACCGCAAGGCCCGTCATGCGTGCGACATCGGCGCCGATCACGGCTTCAAAGCTGGCGGCGTAAGGCTGGCCCTGGGCGAAACGACCTTCGTAAAGCGTCACGATCTCCGGCGGCGCGCCGACGATGCGGAAGCCACGGACACTGTCGCCCAATGCGATGGGGATGACCCGCTCAACCCGCGGATCGGCCGCGATCTCGGCAATGGCGGCGACGGGGATGTTCGGCGGCGGCGTATCGGCGTGAAAAACTCCGGCCAGTACGAGTTGCAGAGGGCTCGAGGCCTTTGAGCCGACCACGGCGTCCACATACCGGGCATCACGCTCCAATCGGCGTTCGCTCTGTGTGGAAAAGAGCAGGAGGGCTGTGGCGGCCGCCACGCCGAGGGCCAGGATCACAATATAAAGAAAGGCCGTGAGCGGTCGGGCGGCAAGGTTGGCCCAGGTGAGCTTAAGGGCAATCATGGGGCGGCCAACTCCACGCGGTTGGCAAGGCGCGTCTTCAGGCGGCTATCGTGGGTGGCGATGACTAGGCCCGCGCCGCAAGCCGAGGCCTCCTCCTGGAGAAGGGCGAAGGCCTTGTCAGCGTTCCGGTCGTCGAGGGCTGAGGTCGGCTCGTCCGCCAAAATGAGACGCGGCTGTGTGACCACAGCGCGAGCGATGGCGCAACGCTGCGCCTCTCCGACGGAGAGGCGCGCCGGCTTCGCCCCTGCAAGGCTGCCCACGCCCAGGCGGTCCAAGGCGGCGGCGATCCGCGCCCGGTCGGCCGGCTTGCCGGCCAGGTTGAGGGCCAAGGCAAGGTTCTGCTCAACGGTCAAGGCGCGCACCAGACGAAGGGTCTGGAATACAAATCCGATGGTGCGGCCGCGGAATCGATCGGCTCCCGCGGACTTCAGGGCGGAGACGTCCTGGCCATCGACGATAACTGCCCCCGCGCTCGGGCGGATCAAGCCGGCTATCGCGTGAAGCAAGGTTGTTTTGCCGGAGCCAGAGGGGCCGAGGAGCAAAGCCGCCTCCCCGGGGGCCAGCCGCCATTCCGGCAGGGCCAAAATAGGTCGGCCGCCGGCCTCAACGCGCAGGTTTTCAATCTGGATCAGCGGTTTCTCGGTCACGTCAGGTGTTATAATGTCACTTCGCCTGCAATCAATCGACGCAGGCCGCTTGCTTGCGCCGTTGTGATCGGGTTTCTCTCATCGAGAATCGATAATGCGACCGGCGTCACGACCGCTTGGGGAGAAGCCCGTTCATGAAGAAAGCACTGCTTGCAGCGGCTGCAGTGGCCGCCACTGTTTTGGGGGCCGGGATCGGAGCCCACGCCGAAGAGGGGATGTGGACCTTCGATAATGTGCCGGCAGCGGCGATCCGCGACTCTTTCGGCTTCGCGCCGGATCAGGCATGGCTTGACCGTGTGCGCCTCGGGGCGGTGCGGTTGACGTCGGGCTGCTCGGCGGCCCTGATGAGCGATGAAGGGCTGGTGCAGACCAACCACCATTGCGTGGTGAGCTGTCTGCAGGATCTCTCCACCTCGTCCAACGACATGGTCGCCACCGGCCTGTCGGCGCGCACCCGTGCCGAAGAGCGGCAATGCCCGGGGGTGGAAGCACAGACGCTGCTTTCGATCACCAACGTGACCCAGAACATCGAAGCCGCCACCGCCGGGACAACGGCGAGCAGCTTCACCGCGGCCCGGAATGCGGAAATCGCGCGCCTAGAGAACGAATGCCGGGGCGGTCAGGCCGATCGGGTTTGTGAAGTCGTTACGCTTTACCAAGGCGGCCAATATCATCTTTATGCCTACAAGCAGTATGAAGATGTGCGGATCGTGTTCGCGCCGGAGCAGCAGATTGCATTTTTCGGCGGCGATCCCGACAACTTCAATTTCCCCCGTTATGCGTTCGACGTGTCTTATCTGCGCGTCTATGAGAACGGGGCCCCCGCCGCCACGCCAAACGCGCTGCAGTGGCGCTCGACGCCGCTGACGGCAGGCGAGCCGACTTTCGTGGCGGGCCATCCTGGCGCCACAAGCCGGCTCTTGACCACCGCGCAGCTTGAGTATCAGCGGGACTATTTCCTGCCCTGGCGGATCGCGACGCTTTCGGAGATGCGCGGCCGCCTGATTGCCTATATGGCGCAAGGCCCCGAGCAACGGCGGATCGCGGCAGAGACGCTGTTCGGCGTTGAGAACACGCTGAAGGCGCTCGGCGGCCGCCGTCTGGCGCTTGTGAACGAGGCCGCCTTTGCGGCATTCGCCGCGGACGAGGCGGCCTTGCAGCAGCGGATCGACCGCAATCGGACGCTTGATACAATGGTGGGCGACGCCTATGCCGAGATCGCCGCGGCCACTGAAACCCAGCGCAGCTTCTTCCTTGCGCACCAGTACCTGGAAGCGCGCGCGGGAGGCGGTTCGGTGCTGTTTAATGCGGCGCGCACTGTGGCGCGGGCGGCCGCGGACCGGCAACTCCCGGACTCTGAGCGGCTGCGGCCCTATACTGAAGCCCGGTTGCCCGCGACGCGCGGCGGCGTGGCGGCGCCGTTTGCGGTTGAGCCAGAGTTGGAAGTCCTAGTGCTGACCTTCTGGCTGGAAAAGATGCGGGAATACATGACCGCCGATCACCCGTTGGTGCGTCAGGTGATGGGCCGGGAGAGTCCGGAACAACTCGCCCGCCGGCTGGTGAGCGAGACGCGTCTTGCCGACCCCGCCTACCGCGCGGCGCTGTTTGACGGCGGCGCCGCGGCGGTCGCCGCGTCGAACGATCCGCTGATCGCATTTGTGTCGCAGTTCGATGCGGAAGCCCGGGCGCTGGGCGCGCGGTTCCGGTCTGAGGTCGAAGGCCCCACGACGCGGGCGCAAGAACGCATCGCACGGGCGCGGTTCCAGCTCATGGGCACCACCGCCTATCCGGACGCAACGTTCACGCTGCGTCTGTCTTACGGGGCGGTGCAGGGCTGGACGGAGCCGGACGGCCGGGCCATCCCGCCGTTCACCACGACCGCGGGCCTGTGGGACCGCGCGACAGGAGCAGACCCCTTCATCGCGCCGGCAAGCTGGCTGGCGGCGCGGGACCGGTTGGACCCGACGACGATCTTCAACGTCTCCAGCACCCACGACATCATCGGCGGGAACTCCGGCTCGCCGCTGCTGGACCGAAACGGCGAGGTGGTCGGGGCCGTGTTCGACGGCAACATCCACAGCCTGGGCGGGGAGTATTTCTATGACGGTACGCTGAACCGCTCCGTGACAGTGGCCGCCACCATTGTCGAAGAGGCGCTCGTGGACGTCTATGGGATGCAGGGGCTCGTCGACGAGCTCCGCCGCTGAGCCCGGAAGCCTTCATCGCAGCCCTGACCCTAGGTCTTGCCCTAGCGGCCGACGCCTTCGCCGTCGCCCTCTGTCAGGGGGCGGCGGTTCGCGTTAGACCGCACCAAACCGCATTGTTGGTGGGCGGCGCCTTCGGCTTTGCGCAGGCTCTCGGACCGGTGATCGGCTTCGTCTTGGGCGCGGCCTTCGCGGGAGCGATGGCCACCTTCGACCACTGGGTCGCGTTTGGGATTTTGTCTGTTCTCGGAGGGAAGCTGCTGCACGAGGGGCTCACCAAGGGACCGGAGGATGAGATCCCGCGCGCGCCCGCGCGGGGATGGGTGCTTCTGGGCTTGGCGGTCGCGACCAGCATCGATGCTGTGGCCGCAGGCGTGGCGTTGCCAACCATGGGGCTGGAGCCGCTGAGAACAGCCGCGCTCATCGGGGTTGTGACGATGGGGGCGTGCTATGCCGGTGTGCTGATCGGACGAGGCGTGGGCGGCGCCCTCGGCGGCAAAGCTGAGGTGTTTGGCGGGACCGCTTTGATCGGGCTTGGGATCAAGACCTTGATGGACCACGGGGCATTCGGTTGAGAACCGCCTGCCCTTTCATCGCGCTTCCACCACCTGCTCAATGCGCCCGAAAATCGAATGGCCGGCGGGATCGAGCATCTCGATCTCAACCCGGTCGCCCCGCTTGAGCCATTCGGTCTTGGGTGCGCCGTCGCGGATCGTTTCGACCATGCGCAACTCCGCAAGGCAGCTATAGCCGAGGCCGCCGTCCTTGACGGGCCGGCCGGGGGAGCCGTCGGGATCGCGGTTCGACACTGTGCCGGAGCCGATGATCGCGCCGGCGCTCAAGGGGCGGGTGCGGGCGGCGTGGGCGATCAGAGCGCCGAAATCGAAGGTCATCTCCTTGCCGGCGTCCGGCTTGCCAAAGACCTCGCCGTTGATCCGAGAGATCAAGGCGCCGCTGAGCTTGCCTTCCGCCCAAGCGGCGCCGAGCTGCTCGGGCGTCACGGCGACGGGGGAGAAGCTCGAGGGGGGCTTTGACTGGAAGAAGCCGAAACCCTTTTCGAGCTCGCCTGGGATCAGCCCACGCAGCGAGACGTCGTTGCAAAGCATGACAAGGCGGATCAGGTCGCGGGCGTGATCGGCGGAGACGCCCATCGGCACATCATCGACGATCACGGCGACTTCAGCCTCAAAATCGAGACCAAAGCTTGGGTCTTGGAAGGGGATCGGGTCGCGGGGCGCAAGGAAGGCGTCGGATGAGCCCTGATACATGAGAGGATCGGTCCAGAAGCGCTGGGGCATCTCGGCGCCGCGGGCTTGTCGCACCAGCTCCACATGGTTCACATAGGCCGAGCCGTCGGCGAACTGATAGGCGCGGGGCAAAGGGCTTAGGGCCTCGCGCTCATGAAAGCGCTCTTTCGGCACGCCGCCGTGCGAGAGGCTTTCTGCCAGCGCCAGGAGCTTTGGCGCTGAGTGCTCCCAATCATCCAGCGCGGCCTGTAGGGTCGGAGCGACCAAGGTCGCATCGGTGCACCAGGCGAGATCATCGGAGACGACGACCAATCGGCCGTCGCGGTGGGCGCTTCTGAGAGTGGCGAGCTTCATGGCCTCACGTGACGCCCCTTCCCCACGCTTTGTCAATCGTCGAAGCGGCCTTGGCGGTCAGATTTGAGACGGGCGTGCTTGGCTTTGGTTTGCAGACGCTTTTCGACGCCGGCGCGGGTGGGCTTTGTGGCGCGCCGCGGCTTATCGACGTGGGCGGCGTGGACAATCAGTTCAATCAGTCGGGCTATGGCGTCCTCCTTGTTGCGGGCCTGGTCGCGGAAGCGCTGGGCGGTGATGACGATAACGCCATCTTTGGTGGCGCGAGCGCCGGCGAGGCGAATAAGGCGGGCCGCGACGTCGTCAGGAAGGCTTGGGCTGTGACGTGCGTCAAAGCGCATCTGAATGGCGGAAGAGACCTTGTTGACGTTCTGCCCGCCAGGCCCGGAGGCGCGGATAGCGTCAAAGGTCAGCTCGTCCTCATTGAGACTGATCCTTGGGGTGACTTCGATCATGCGCCCGGTCCTCTAAGGCGTTTTCCGACCTATTGGAATCGGCCGGAAACGTTGGAAAACGCCCCAGTGTTAATCCTTGACCACGTTGCGACGCTTTTGGCCGAGCCCGTATGGTCGCAACGTGGTCTAGCGAGGCCATTGATTGGCGCGTTTGTTCTCGCCGACAAGGTGGGCGGTCTCGGCGATGCGCTTGGCGCGGGTGATGGCGGTTTTGGCGTTCAGGATCCATTCCAAGATGCCGCGCCGGGTTGAGGCCAAGAATGCCGCCCAGTGGTTTGCAGCGTTGGGGACGCCATTGAGCGCTACGCTTAGGTCGTGCGGCTCTTCGAGGGCATCGACGGCCGCCAGGCGGCGCCAGGAGCCGTCTTTCTTAAGCGGATGCCATTTTGGCAAGGCCCGGGGGCGGCATAAGCCCCGCGGCGATGAGGCGAACGACCCTGTCCTTTTGACCTTGGACCAGCTGGAACCCGCTTTGCGCGGCGACAGAAGCAGCATCGAGCGCACATCATCGAGCTTACGGGGCACGCTGTCGATCCAGCCGAAACAGAGCGCCTCGTCGACGATCTCTCCGTGGGCGAATTCCCCGCCCGCTAATTTCTTGCGATAGACGAGCCACACTGTCGCGTCTGCCTTGATGGGCCTGCAGCCAAGCGCGCAGCTCGTCGCGGGTTGCAGGACTAATGCGCTCAAGGTGGTCGCCGACGCGCTTTTTCTCAGGCGTGGCCATGGCTCTTGCGGGCCTTCTCATGGAGCCAAGCGGCATGCTGCGGCGCCTTCTTGGTCTGACTCCATTCGTCGAGCATGAGCGGCGCGACCCGCTTTAGCTCAGTGAGTTCAGCGCCGGTGCCGGTGTCGACGGCGAGTTCAAGTCTGTGGCCGTTGGGATCGAAGAAGTAGATCGATTTGAAAATGCCATGGTCGGTGGGACCCAGCACGGAGACCCCCAACGCTTCGACGCGGGCCTTGGCGGCCAGGAGGGCTTCTTCGCTGTCGACGGCGAACGCGATGTGCTGCACCCATTGGGGGGTGTTCGGATCTCTGCCCATTTCGGGTTGCTGGGGGAGTTCGAAGAAGGCCAAAATATTGCCGCCGCCGGCATCGAGAAAAACGTGCATATACGGATCATACTCGCCGGTGGAGGGCACGTGGTCCTCGGCAAAGGCGACGGTAAAATCCATATCGAGGGCGGCCTTGTAGAACGCCACGGTCTCTTTGGCGTCCTTGCAGCGATAGGCGACGTGATGGATGCGGGCGGTGAGGCTCATCACGCGGTCTCCTTCAGAACGCCGCGACGAATCTGGTCAAGCTCGATGCTTTCGAAGAGCGCCTTAAAGTTACCCTCGCCGAACCCCTCGTTGCCCTTTCGCTGGATGAACTCAAAGAAGATCGGGCCTATGGCTTCCTTGGAGAAGATTTGGAGAAGTAGGCCCTGGCCTTCAGACGGCGCTCCGTCGATCAGTATCTTCCGCTTACGGAGCTCCTCGACGTTCTCGCTGTGACCGGGGAGGCGCTTGTCGATAAGGTCGTAATAGGTGTCGATCGTATCCTGAAGGGCGACGCCGCGGGCGTAGAGCTTATCTACCGTGGCGAGGAGATCGTCCGACCCCAGCGCAATGTGCTGGATGCCCTCGCCCTTGTATTTCTGCAGGAACTCTTCGATCTGGTCGACCTTGCCGTCGACGCCTTTGCTCTCATTCAGCGGGATCCGGATCTTTCCGCAGGGACTGGTCATGGCCTTGGAGAAGAGGCCCGAGACTTTGCCCTCGATGTCGAAGTAGCGGATTTCGCGGAAGTTGAAGATCCGTTCGTAGTAGTCCGCCCAGGTCTTCATGTTGCCGCGGAAGACATTGTGAGTCAGGTGATCGAGGTAGGTGAGGCCAACGCTGTTGGCGGCTTCGTCCGCCCCCGGAATGGGGCGGAAATCCACATCGTAGATCGATTGGGCGCCGTAGCGGTCCACGAGGTAAACATAGGCCCCACCTATGCCTTCGATGCAGGGAATGTCGAGCTCCATCGGGCCGATGGGGCTGTCCATGGGCTTTGCGCCGCGGCGGACGGCTTCCTCAAAGGCGTGGCGGGCGTCGCGGACACGGAAGGCCATGGCGTTGGCGCTGGGGCCATGGACGGCCCGGAATTCGGCCGGCTGGCCGACAGGCTCCATGTTAACGATAAAGTTGATGTCGCCCTGCTTGAAGCGGAGAACGTTCTTGGATCGGTGCTTGGCGACGGCGGTGAAGCCCAGACGTTCGAAATAGGCTTTGAGCCCCTCCGGATCGGGGCTCGTGTACTCGACGAACTCAAACCCGTCGGTGCCGATGGGGTTTTCGAACAGCTCCGCCATGGTCGCTCCTCGCCTCGATAGGGGTGTGGGCCGCTTATTAGTTTCAATTGCAACTGTTGGCAAGATGGGGGAGACGGGGCATGGGTCGTCAGGCACATGGGTCGTCAGGCACATGGGCCTTCAGGCACATGGGTCGTCAGGCAAAAGAGGAGCAGCGCCATGGTCGAGCCGCGGGTGTTTTGCGTGGGGCGAAACTACGCTGACCACGCGCGCGAGATGGGGGCGAGCGGCCGGGAGGCGCCGTTCTTCTTCATGAAGCCGGCGACGGCGCTTTTTCACGGGGACACCCTGCCCTATCCGCCAGATACTGCGGACTTGCATCATGAGGTGGAGCTTGTGATCCTGATCGGGCGTGGCGGCGCCGGAATTGCGGCCTCTGAAGCGCTGTCGCATGTGGCCGGCTACGGTGTGGGGATCGACCTCACCAAGCGCGACCGTCAGGCGGAGCTGAAGGAGAAGGGCCAACCCTGGGAACGGGCGAAAGCCTTTGACCATTCCGCGCCGTTGTCCGCCATTGCTCCGGCCACGGCGCATCCAAGCGCAGGATTCATCCGATTGTCCATAAACGGCGCGATCCGGCAGAACGGGGATCTCAACCAGATGATCTGGAAGCCGTCGGAGATCATCGCAGAGCTTTCGCAGATCTGGACCTTGCGTGCCGGGGACCTGATCTTCACAGGCACGCCAGCGGGGGTCGGGCCATTGCTGCGCGGTGATCAGGCGTCGGCGGAGATTGAAGGCGTCGGCCGGCTGGAGCTGCGGGTTGCATGATCACGCTGATCGACTTCTTCCGCTCCGGAACGTCGCACCGAACCCGGATCGCTTTGCATCTGAAGGGGCTCGCCTTCGAGCACCAAACGGTGGATCTGCGGACCATGCAGCACAAGACGCCGGCCTTTCTGGCGATCAACCCGCAGGGGCTTGTGCCGGCGCTGGTTGTGGACGGCCAGTCGCTGACGCAGAGCGTGGCGATCCTTGAGTGGCTGGAAGAAGTTTATCCGGACCCGCCGCTTTTGCCCCGAGACTCGATCGCGCGAGCTCAAGTGCGGGCTCTGATGGGAGTTGCGGCGTGCGACATCCATCCGTTGGGCAATATGCGGGTGCTGCAATCGCTGAAGGCGGATCATCAGCAGCCGGACGAGCAGGTGACGGCGTTTGGCCGACGCTGGTATGTCTCGGGCTTTGAAGCGCTGGAGGCGCTGAGTGCGCAGGGGCCTGATGGGGATTGGCTCTGGGGCGATACGCCGACGCTGGCCGACGCCTGTTGCTTCCCTCAGCTTTATGCCGGGGTATCGCGGTATCAAATTCCGATTGCGGACTATCCGCACCTGGCGCGAGCCTACGCGAGTGCGGAGGCGCATCCTGCCTTCATCGCGGCGCACCCGATGAGCCAGCCGGATGCGGGGTGAGGTGCTTAATCAGGCTGAATTGGTTTTAAAACTGAAGTGCGCCGCCGATCCCGATAGAAACCTCAACCGAAACATCCACTGACGGACAGCACATTGGATCGTCTTCGTCGTAGGCCATGGCCGGAAAGATCAGGCTTTGACCACTGATGTAGGACATTACGTCTCCATCCACAGCAAGAGACCCCTTGCCACCAACGCCATGAGTCTCAAAGGCAAACCACACGGGCTCCACATATCGAAAAGTTGTGAGGTATTGGGCATAATTGTTGCCCCCTCCAAACCCTTCGATGGCGTAGACTACCATCCACTCATCTTGCCCATCGCCATCAAGATCGAGACGATGCCATCTATCGGAGCGTCGGTAGTGTGACGCGCGCTCATCGGCGCCAATGATACGCGCCACTTCAATAGTCATGGCTCGCCGGACGGGCGAAGGGACATTTGCGACGGCACGAGATGCTATCGGTTCTGTGCGAACCGATGCTTCCTGCGCGCCGGCGCTCGCCAGCGCGCCAATGAGCACCAGAACCACAGCCCATAAAAGCGCCGACCCCCGCCGCAATGATGCCGCCTCCTTCCTTGTGCGTGAACTACTTCCCTACAATACAAACCGCGCTGAGGCCCGGGGCGCCATAGACTTGGGAATAGGCCACTTGCGCGCCCTCGACTTGGCGAGCGCCGCCTTGCCCGCGGATCTGGACCACGTTCTCATAGACTTGGCGCAGGCCGCTCGCGGCCACGGGCTCGCCACAGGCGATGCAGCCGCCGTCAGTGTTGATGGGGAGCGCGCCGCCGATTTTGGTGCGCCCCTCGGCGAGCCACTGCTCTTGCTCGCCGTCCTTGCAGAAGCCGTTTTCGGCCATGTGCATGATCTCGGCGCCGCTTTCGGTGTCTTGCAACTGGGCGACGTCGATGTCTTGGGGGCCGAGGCCCGCCATCTCGAAGGCTGCCTTGGCGGCAAGTTCCGTCGGAGCCTTGCCGCGCTCAACATCCAGTGAGGGCGAGAACACCTCAAAGGAACCCGCGGGTCGCGTGCGGACAGCGGCGCCGCGGATGCGCACCTGGGTGCGGCCCAGCTCTTTGGCCTTGCGCTCGCTCGCGAGGATCAATGCTACGCCGCCTTCGGATGGGCTGCAGAACATGTACTTGGTGAGAGGGTCGTTTATCGGCTCGGCCTGGAGAATCGTGTCGAGCGGCACTGGTTGGCGGCGCCAAGCGTGCGGCGCGTGGACTGCGTTCTGGAAGCTCTTCTCGGCAACAAGGCCCAAGGTCTTCTCGGAGATCCCGTAGAGATCCATATAGCGGCGAATTTTCATGCCGAAAAACTGGGTCGTCAGCATCATGCCGGTCTGGCCGTACCAATCCGGCAGGCCCCAGGATTTCGGGTCTGCGTTGAAGGCGCCGCGGGGGTGTTTGTCGAAGCCCAGGGCAATGCCGATGTCGAATTCGCCGGATTTGATCGCCCAGTAGCCGGAGAGCAGCGCAGAACCGCCCGTCGCGCAGCCATTGGCGACGTTGATGAACTGCACGCCGGTGAGGCCGAGATGAGGGAGCATGGCGTCGGAATTCCCGCCGGAGGTGCCGCCGAAGGCGAACTGGATGTCGGTCCAGTCAAGGCCTGCGTCCTTCAATGATTCCCGGACGGCGAACACGCCTTGATCAAGGGCGGTCTTCTCGTCGTGACGGCCGAAGGGGTGGATGCCCGCGCCGATGATGTAGACGTCGCTCATGGGGGTCTCCTCAGGTCGTCGGTTTGAAGGCGTAGGTCATAACGTCGTCGCCTTCGGGCGTTTGGCGGAAGGGAACAATCGTCAGCTCCATGGGTAGGCCCACTTTGAGCCCATTGAAGCTTTCGGTGTCAATGCGGGCCTCAACGATGATCTCGCCGGGGATTTCAACATAGCCCACGGCGTAGGGCTTAAACTTCGCGGGGTCTTGCTCGCCCTGAAACGGCGGTTTTGGGGGAAAGCGCTGCACCGTGTAGCTCCAAAGCCTTCCTCTGGGCGACAGCGCGATCTGCTCGTAGCGCTGCCCCTCAGCGCCGGCAGGCATCGGGAACACCAGCTTGCCGGTTTCGCGGTCTCGGCCTGCGAGGAGGCGTGGGCCCTCAGGCCCTTCTGTGAACAGCTTGTCTGCGATGGGTACGCGGCCCATGCCCAATCCTCCCTTCCTGCGCGCCTTGTCTCTTTTTGGCGCGTTTGACCTAAACTAGCGCTTGGCGATAAAAAGTCAGCCGTGATTTATACCGTCAACCGTGTCGGTTTTGCGGGAGGGCGGGCGCACGCTAACGACGCCCCCCCCGCTGCAGGGAGGAAGCAGGATGACCGCGCCCGATTTCGCGCTGATGCGCTCGTTTGCCGATGTGTCGCGGATCCAGGCGGCGGAGCGGCCGCATAAGCCGGCGTTCCTGTTTGAAGGTCGGACGACCACGTTTGCCGCGTTTGACCGGCACGCAAGCCAAGTGGCCAACGGGCTTGTCGCGATGGGGGTCCGGCCGCAGACGCATATCGCGTACCTGGGGAAGAACTGCGATTATTACTTCGAGTTGCTGGTGGGGGCTTCGAAGGCAAACGCGATCATGACCCCCGTCAATTGGCGGCTCGCGGGGCCTGAAATCGTCTATATCCTGAATGACGCGCAGGCCAGCGTGCTGTTTGTGGGGCCGGAGTTTGTCGGCCTCGCACGGGAGCTTTTGGCTTCGCTGATGTCTGTCAAACACGTGATCGCCGTTGAGGGCGGCGCCGAGGAATGGCCCGCCTATGAGGCGTGGCGAGACGCTCAGCCCGCGGAGGATCCCGGCATTCCAACCGCCTACGAGGACGTGGCAATTCAGCTCTATACCTCAGGAACGACCGGTCGGCCGAAAGGCGCCATGCTGATGAACCGGGGCTTTTTTGCTCTGCGGGAGCTGCACCAGAACCAGGGCGGCGCCTGGCAGAGCTGGTCAGACGAGGATGTGTCGCTGGTGGCGATGCCGTGCTTCCATATCGGCGGGACGGGCTGGGGAATATCCGGCTTGGTCTATGGCGCGACGGGTGTCGTGATGAGGGAATTTGACCCCAATCGAGTGCTGGACTTCTTTGTCACCTATGGCGTTTCCAAGCTATTCCTCGTGCCGGCGGCCATGCAGATCGTCCTGCGGCAAGGTCATGCACGAGAGGTCGACTATTCCCGTCTCCGGAACATCCTCTATGGCGCATCGCCGATACCGCTCGATCTGATGCGGGAGGCGATCGACGTGTTCGGCTGCGGCTTTGTGCAAATGTACGGAATGACCGAAACGACGGGCACCATCGTTGCCCTGCCTCCGGAAGATCACGACCCGGCCGGCGCGCCAACCATGCGCAGCGCCGGCAAAGCCCTTCCCGGCATCGAGATCAAGATTATAGACGAAAAGGGTCATGAGGTTCCGCGCGGGGTCGTGGGCGAGATCGCAACCCGCAGCGCGATGAATATGAAGGGGTATTGGAACCTGCCCGAGGCGACGGCCTCGACCTTGTCCGCAGACGGATGGCTTCGCACGGGCGACGCCGGCTACATGGACGAAGCGGGCTACGTTTACATCCATGACCGTGTTAAGGACATGATCATCTCTGGGGGCGAGAATATCTACCCTGCAGAAGTCGAGAACGCACTTTACTCCCATCCAGCCGTGGCGGATGTGGCGGTTATCGGGGTGCCGCACGAGAAATGGGGCGAGGCGGTCAAGGCCATGGTGGTGTTGAAGCCAGGTCTTACGGCCTCAGAGGCCGACCTTATCGGCTTCGCCCGCACTCAGATCGCCGCCTACAAATGTCCGAAATCGGTGGACTTCATTGAAGCCTTGCCTCGCAATCCGTCAGGCAAAATCCTGCGCCGTGAGCTCCGAGCACCCTTCTGGGCCGGCAAAGAGCGGCACGTGAATTGAACCAATCAAGGGAGGAGACCATGCCCCTTTCAACGGGCCCTGTGGAGGATCGGATTGCGATCCGTGAGCTTCACGACAGCTACGGCGATGCCGTCTTTCGTCGGCATGCAGACGATTGGGCGGCGAACTGGGCGCCGGACGCGGTCTGGAACCTGATGGGCAATGACATCCAGGGACGGGAGGCGATTGTCGCCGTATGGGTGCAAGCCATGGGAGGATTTAAATTCGTCGCCTTCTTCACGCAGCCAGGTGTGATTGCAATTGAGGGAGATCGGGCGCATGGCGTTGTCTATACGCATGAGGTTCTGGAGCAGCAGGACGGCAAGCTCTTCCGTATGGTTGGGACGTATTCGGACGAATACGTCAAGATTGACGGCCGTTGGTATTTCAAGAAGCGCGCATACAAAGCGCTCAAGGAGAATTGAGAATGGCGAAAGTCGTGATTGCGGGCGAAGTCGAGTTCCCGCCGGAAAACCGCGCTCCGGCGCTTGAAGGCGCTATTCCTTTGATTGAAATGGCGCTGAAGCAAAAGGGTTGCCTGCACTATTCATGGACTGCTTCTCCGTCTCACCCTGGGCGCGTGCACGTGTTCGAAGAATGGGAAGATCAGGCCGATCTTGCGGCCCATCTTGCGGGGCCAGCCTATGCCGGAATGATCAAGCATTTATCCGGTTACAGCATTTTAGGCGCGAACACGCGGAAGTACCGCTTCGACATTCAGGAGCCGGTTTATGGATCGGACGGCAAGCCGACGGCGTGGTTCAGCAGCGATGGACGATAATCAGGAGGCTCTGGCCCAGGCCAGGGCCTCCTCGCTCGCCACCCAGCGGATCGCGTTTTCGACCAGACGGCGGTAGTTTTCGTCCGCGTAAGTTGCAGGGCCGTCACCCGGCTGCAGGTAAACCAGAGGGCTTTTTCGGGCCCTTTTCACCCAGCCTATGAGGTTTGACCCATCCGCGTGGGCCCATCCTTCGTTTGAAAACATTCGACCAGTCACCGCCGCTGTCGCCGAGTAGAATGCTTCGCGGGTAAAGCTGTGCGAAGAACGCAGCAAAGGCTCTACGGCGTCTTCCAGCACTTCAAAAAGATAGAGCTCGTCTGTGAGCGGAAAGCTGTCCGGGGCGCCATCTGTAACGGGATGGTCGGCCACGACGTGTACGGTATGAGCGACATCGTGCCGATAGCCCGAGTCTTGGCGTCGCTGGCCGCGGAGGCCATCGGATCGATAAAGAAAGCGGCCGCCAAGCCACTCGGCATATTCCTCCCAAGCTGGCCAGCCGGCGATGGCATGGTGGAGGGCAACAACGCCCTTCCCCTTATCCAGCAGCGCGCGGAGCCCGGCTTTGACGCCCTCGCCAGGGGCGACGAATCCGGGCTTGTCAGTGTGCGCAAAGTCCAAACCCGGCATATCGTAAAGGACCAGAGCGTCGTAAGCAGCCATCCCCTGCGGGGTCATCAGCTGAGACGCCGCCGGCTGATCGACAAAGGTTGCCGCGATGTCTGGCATCGCGTCAAAGAGGGCCGCGAAAGCGTCGCGTTCAAACGGATGCCCTTTCACCGCGATCAGGACACGCAACGGCGCGTCATATCGGATGACGCCCATCAGGCGACTTTCAGGAGTTGCTTGCCGAAGTTCTGCCCGCTGAACAACCTCATGAGAGTCCGCGGTGCGTTCTCCAAGCCCGACTGAATGTCTTCTGCAAACTTGATGCGGCCTTCGCGCACCCAGGCCTTCATCCGTTTGCGGGCGTCAGCGAATTCCTGAGCATAGTCGAGCACGATGAAGCCCTCCATCGTAGCTCGTTGAAAAACCAAGTTGAAATAATGCTCCGGCCCGGCTGGAAGCGTTCCGGTTTCATAACGCGAGATGCCCCCGCAGATCACCACGCGGGCATGCAACGCCATGCACGCCAGCATGTCATTGAGGATTGATCCGCCCACGTTGTCATAAATGACGTGCACCCCATCAGGGGCAAGCTCTCTGATCCGTGAGCGGACTTTTTCGTTCTTGTAGTCGATGGCGGCATCGAAGCCGCACTCATTAACGATCCAAGAGCATTTATCCGGACCGCCGGCAATTCCAATGACGCGGCAGCCGCCGATCTTCGCAATCTGACCAACCATGGATCCTGTGGCGCCCGCGGCGCCTGACACGACAACAGTGTCTCCTGGCTTAGGACGACCATGGCGCAAAAGACCAAAATAGGCGGTCATCCCTGTCGTCCCAAGGGCGCCAAGATTGGCGGTTAAGAGGCCGTCATTCTCAATGCGCGTCAGATCGCGACTCGCGACTGTCGCGTAATCCTGCCAACCGAGAAGCCCCATCACCATGTCGCCTTCGGATAATCCGTCTGCGTTGCTTTTAACGACTTGGCCGATGCCGGAGCCTCGCATCACCTCTCCGATCGTGGTGGGGGCCACATAGTTCGCTATGTTTTCCATCCACCCTTTTTGCGCCGGGTCAAATCCCAGATACTTTACGGCGACCAGGACTTCGCCCGGCGCTGGATCACGCGCCTTTGTCTCGTTCCACTTGAAGTCGTCATCGATGAGGCCGCGGCCGCGAGGGTGGGCATTGATCAGCCATTGGCGATTTTGCATCGTGATTTTCCTTCACAAGGGGTTTGGCGCCGCGAGCCACCCGCCATCAACCAGGATTTCTGCTCCGTTCACGGAGCTTGCCTCGTCTGAAGCCAGGAAGAGGCAGGCATCGGCGATTTCCTCAGGGGTCGTCATGCGACCATTGGGCTGAATGGCGGCGAACATTGCGCGCATGCCAGTCGGATCGGGGCTCGCATCGAAAGCGGCTTGGTTCATCGGTGTATCGATGACGCCTGGATGCACACTGTTGCAACGGATATTCTGATAGGTTCGGGCCGCGTGGACCGCGACGGCTTTTGTCAGCAAACGGACGCCGCCTTTTGACGCGGAATAAGCCGCGCCGCTGGCAAGCCCCACATAACCTGTGATCGAGGAAATGTTGACGATCGAGCCCTTGGGGCCGCCAGGATTGTCCCTCATGATGCGGATCGCGTGCTTGCAGCCCCACATGAGGCCCTTAAGGTTGACATCGAGGACCTTGTCCCAAAGCTCCTCAGTGGTCTCTTCAATCGTGCCGCCTATGAAAACGCCGGCGTTGTTCACGACGATGTCCAGCCGACCGTGTTCGGCTTTGACCGCGTCTGTCACCGCAATCCATCCCGCTTCGCTCGTGACATCCTGCCAGTGGTACCGCACGCCCAGCTCTGCGGCGACGGCGGCGCCTTTTTCGTCCTGCACATCGGTCAGGATCACCTTGGCGCCCTCACGCGCCAGCACGCGGGCGGTCGCCGCGCCGATGCCGCTTGCCGCGCCTGTTACAA
>JBILVS010000007.1:0-47542 GCA_044370335.1 Caulobacterales bacterium | reverse complement strand
ATTGCGAAAAACCCCTGTCAATACGGAAGAAACGCCAGCCGTGGTCATCGGTGCGTTCTTCACCGCGAGGAGATAGCGGCTGGCGACGTCGGTCAACGTGAACAAGTCGCAGCCTGCGCCATCGCCAACGCGGAACCCGCCCTTGAAATCCATCGCCCATTCCGCATTTGGACGATCCGGAAACAGATGAATATCACCTTGCGGCGCCGACCAGAGCGCGCGCTTGCGCGTCGATGAGCCCAGCCCGCTTCAAAATACAGCCCGCTTCAAAATACAGCCCGCTTCAAACTATAGCCCGCTTCAAAATATAGCCGATGGGAGAAGCCGCCGGCCAGGCGGTGTTTGGATGATGCGCGATCAGCCAGCCGCGGATTTTCTTCAGCCCGAAGAATTTGAACCGCTGACGCGTCGCGATCACGATCACAGCAATCGCCTCCGGCGTCGCTTGCGGACAGCTCAGGGCGAGATGGCTGCGGCCTTCAAACCAGCGCGGACACCCGCTCTCGCGCCTCGCTTTCCAAAAATAAACGTCTCGCGACTGATCCCAAAATGATCGCACGGCCTCGATACCGTAAACCCGCCGCTGTCCCAAAGGCCAAACAGCCGAAAACGCTTTTTCATCCAATTGGTTTCCCTCAACGACGCCGGCCACGCCCCGCAAGAACAAGTCATGAACGGCGACTGTCAGGGATCAACCCAGTCTCAACTGTCAGCCATCAGCCCGGTCGCACAACATCGGAGATGGCGGAGAGATGGCCCGCAATGTGTGGGACGCCCTTCAAGGGCGGACCGAGACTCTCATCCTGCGGAGGGTTCCTGGTTCGAGCTGCGCTCAACCCGCAGAAAGGAGAGCGCCCTCACTCCCCTTTTCGCTGCCGCCCCGGGAACAGCCGCAAAATCGCGCTCTGACTGGCGGTCGCCATCAGCACCCCGTCCTGGCTGAAAATATGCATCCGTCCGTGCACGAACCCGGACCGCACCCCATGGATGCGGATATCGAGCGCCATCCACTCGGTCTCGACCAATTGCCGAATGCGGATCGTATTGTCGAGACTGTTCGCCCCGGCGTGCTGGCCCAAGGCGTGGCCCGTGGCCGAGGGCACAAAGTCCGCCACAATCGCCAAAAGCCCGCTCGTCATCGGCGCGCCGTCGACAGCCCGCGCCCACAACACCGCGTGCCCATCCTCCGAAAACTGACCATCCGCCCGCGCATCGCCGTAGCGGCCCTTCGCCACCCGCAGGTCGATCTTGTCGTGCATGTCCTTGTCTTGCGGGTTCCACCGCGGCATCGGCGGGCAATCCTCCGGCAGCGGAACATCCGGCTTCTGCGCCCACTGCCCTTCGACCTCGTTGGGGCGCTCCCCCAAAGCGGCGTTGACGGTGAAAATCTCCGTATCCGCCACATGCCCTACGACCCGGGCCTGGGTCACGTTGTTGCCCGACCGCGGCACGATCACGTCGAGATCCACGATCTGCGGCGGGTGCGCATAAGACAGATATTGCGCCGTCGCCCAGATCGTCGGCCGCCCCGTCGTCCGCTCCATGGCGGTGATCGACGAGGCCAGCCCCACCCCGCCGAACAGGAACTTCTTCCCCGGCGGCCCCACGGTCACATCCTGGGTCACGGGCAGAAACCAGCGGTGAGAATTGTGCGTCGGGCGCAGGTCAAACAGGTCGCTCATGACACGTCACATGGCGCCGCAGCATAATGCTGTCCAGCGCGCGTTCAGGAAAAGTGGAAGCCGGTTTTCCGTCCGACCGCGCGCCAATCTTAAGACGCGATGTTCGCCGTTGCGGCAGGATTGGTCGTCCGCCGCATCACCCCCACCGCCGTAACCAGGAACGCCAACACGAAGGCCAAGAGCGCGGTCTTAAGCGAGAAATCCCCGAGGTCCACAAGGTCAAACAAAAGCCCCAGGAAACAGCCCCCAACCACAAGCCAGCTCACCGCCCGGAACACCCCCGGCGCCGCCGCCCGCGCCGCGATGACGACCGCGAGCATCCCCGGCGCCAACAGATAAACATCGATCGCCATGAGCCGCGGGATCAACAGCGTCCCCAAAGCCAGCCCCATCCACACCCGCTCCCGGGCCGACAACCCGGCCCGCGCCGCGACGGCCCACCCCGCAAGCGTCAGGACCAGCGCATACCCAAGATACCCCACCAAAGCGCCCGTGTCCGTGCCCTGTACGCCAAAGACTGCAAGCCAGCCCCAGAACCCGTCCCCCGGCGCCCGCTCCACCGCCATGAAGCGGGTAATCTCCATCCATGCATCCCACTCCGGTCCACCCGTCTGGTACGACCACACCCACGGCGCCGCCGCGAGCCCGACCGCCAACACCCCGCCGACAATCCGCCGCGGCCACGAGATCGGCGCGAGCAAGAACACAGCCCCAAACGTCAGCAGCACCGGTTTGAAGGCCCCCGCGATCCCCAAAGCGATCGCCAGCGGCAAAACGCTCCCCGTTACCATCAGCGCCCCCAACAGGACGAGCGCATGCAGCACGATGGCGACATTGCCGAGGACGACCGCGCTGCCGGTGATCAGCCCCAGAAACAGCACCCGCTCCAAGGGCCGCCCCGGCGCTTCCCGGTTCAAAAACACCTGATAGGCGAGAAAGCCGAGCGCCAGAACGTAGAGAGCCACATACCCCGCGACAAAGCCCAATTCCCCGATCGCCTGCATGATCGCCCCCGCCCCGTGCGCGGCCCAGGGCGCATAGACGAAGGTGGTGTGGCCGGGTATATCCGCGCACAGAGCCTCCGAGCCGTAGAACGGCGCATCCTCCGCAGCGAGCCGCCCCGCACATTGCACCGCCTCAAAATCATCCAGGAAACCGCCGCCGCCCTCGGTGATGCGGTTGACCAAGCCCTTCAACACGGGCAACGCAAACAGCAGCGCAATCAGAACGCGGGTGGAGGACTTGCGCGTCCGCGCGGCAAACCAGGCGAGGGCGTCGATCATGACCCGAGGTTAATGCACGCCCCGTGGCGAGGCGCAATCCGGCGCCTGCAGCCGCGCGAACGCGCCGAACGGAAACGAGAAAGGAACGACGCCAGTGCAGCTTGGGCCCAATCTCTCCGGCAGGAACTGGCTGCCCAAGGGTTTGTACTGGCGCACCCTGCTGATCATCGTCGCCCCTGCGGCGCTGTTGCAGCTCATTGTCACCATCGTCTTCCTTAACGACCACTGGGAGACGACCTCCAAACGCATGAGCCAGGCCGTCGCCGCCGACGTGACGCTCCTTATTCAGCTCTATGAGCGCAACCCCACCCCGGAGACCTTCGCCGATCTCCAGCGCTTGGCCGATGTCCCCCTGCGGTTGGACATCGCCCTTGACGAAGCCGGCCCTTTGGAAATGCCGCGATGCCGCGCTTCTGAGCGCGCCATCGACCGCTACCTGACACGCTCCCTCCGCGAAGACGTCGCCCGCGAAATCTGGTATGACAGCACCTGCCCCGGCAATCAGGTGAAGATTCGCGTGCCTATCACCGGCGGCGTGCTGGAAGTCCGGGCTTTCCGCGATCGGGTTCAAGCGCAATCGGGACCCTTGTTTGTGGCCTGGATTTTCGGCGCCACCATCTTTCTATGCGTGGTCTCGATTCTGTTCATTCGCAACCAGGTTCGGCCCATCGAGCATCTGGCCCAGGCCATGGCGGCTTTCGGCCGCGGCGAGGATGTCGCGACCTATAAGGCCCGCGGCGCCCGGGAAGTCCGCGAAGCCACCCACGCCTTTTTTGAGATGCGCAACCGGATCAAACGCCATATCGCTCAGCGCGCCCAGCTTCTCGCCGGCGTCAGCCATGACCTGCGGACCCCGATCACGCGCCTGAAGCTGCAGTTCGCGCTGATGGACCAGTCCCCCGATGTCGCCGACGCAAAAAGCGATTTGGCCGACATGGAAGAGACCCTGGAAGAGTATCTCGCCTTTGCCCGCGGCGAATGGACCGATGAACTCGAGCCCCTGAGCCTCACAGCGCTGGTGGCCGACATCGCCGGCGCCCATGCCCGATCCGGCGCGGCCCTGACCCTGGTCGAGCCTGACTTGCCGATTGAGGTCAACGGCCGTCCCAACGCATTGAAGCGCTGCCTCGTCAATCTGATCGACAACGCCATCGCCCATGGGACCAAGGTTCAGGTTGAAACCCTCGCCACCGGCCAGGGAGTGGAAGTCCGCATCGACGACGACGGCCCCGGCATCGACCCGAGCGCGTACGAAGACGCCTTCCGCCCCTTCTCCCGCCTTGATGAAACCCGCGCCCGCAACGCCAAGGGGGTGGGCTTAGGCCTCGCCATCGCCCGCGACGTCGCCCGCGCCCATGGCGGGGAGATCACCCTGTCGCAGAGCCCGCTTGGGGGCTTGCGCGCGGCGCTCCGCCTTCCCCAAAGGATGCCCCCTCGCCCTTAGACGAGGCCTCAAACCCGGCAAACCGGCCGAACAGGTCCTCCGCCCGGCGGAGCGCTTTATCCAACGCGCTCATGGTCCGGGCGAAATCGCCGACGGTGTCCTGCCGCCAGGCCGCCCGAGTCTGCGCGATAATGACGGCCAACCCTTGCGCGCGGGCTTTGCCGGTGACGCCTTCCGCGTCGATCCCCGCCAGCGCCATCACCCATTCGGCCAAACGCACATGCCGCAGATGCTGGTGCGCCAAAGCCACAGGATCCCCCGCCGCCTCCATCGCGAGCACCGCGTCCCGATGCGGTTCCATCGCCTCAAACCGCTGCATGATCAGGTCAAACAGCCGGTCCCGCAGGGGCTGGCTCGCGTCCGGCGCCATCGGCCCTTCGCCGACTTCCCGGTCGAACGCCTCCTCCACGCAGTCCACCGCCGCCGTCAGCGTCGCGCCATAAAAATCGCCTACCGGCCGCCCCGCCGCCGCCGCCAGATCATAGAGGCTCACCCCCCGCCAGCTGCGCGTCGCCGCGACCTCAAGGGCCGCCTTCGCCAAGGCTTCCCGGATCTCCGCATCAAGATGCATCTGTGTCTCAGCCTTTTTGGTCGTCCCGGCCCAGTTGCCGGGAACGCTCCGCCGCCGCCACGATAGCCCGGCGCACCAGAGGACCCAAGCCGTCCACCCCGGTCAAGACATCGAGCGCCGCTTGGGTGGTCCCCCCAGGGGAAGTCACGGCCTTCCGCAAGGCCGACGGCGTCTGTCCCGTCTGCAGCATCAAGGCTCCGGCCCCGGCCACGGTCTGCCGCGCAAGCCGATCAGCGACGTCTTTCGGCAGGCCCTCAAGCTCTGCCGCCGCCGCCAGCGCTTCCGCCAAGAGAAACACATAAGCCGGTCCCGAACCGGACACCGCGGTGACGACATCCATCTGTCGCTCCGCGTCCATCCGCTCCACCGGCCCCAGCGGCGCCAAAAGCTGCTCGGCGAGAATTCGATCGTCTTCGTTCACCCCAGGCCCCGGCACATAGGCCGTCACCCCTTGGCCGATCTGCCCGGGCGTGTTGGGCATCGCCCGGATCACCCTGCCCGACCCCAAAACCCGGTTCAGGCCATGCAGGGTCACCCCCGCCATGACCGAAACCACAAGCGTTTCGGGCCCGAAGAACGCCTGCGCCGCCTGCGCCGCCGCCGGGAACTGGTTAGGTTTCACCGCAAAGACGAGCACATCGACAGGCTGCGGCGCCTCCGGGTTCAGCACCGCCCCCGCCGCCTCAAGCGCCTCGCCCAGCGCGGAATCGAAATTCGGCTCGATGACATAAAGGGTCAACCCGCCGCCCAACTTGATGGCCTCCGCCCAGCCGCGGGCCAAAGCCCCGCCCATCTGGCCGCACCCCACCAAGGCGACGACGGGATTGTCCCTCCGGCTCAAGCTTCCCCCACGGTTTCGAAAAGGCTCGCCTTAGCGGCTTCAGCCGGCGGATACCCACCGTGGATCAGCAGCGAAAACGCCGGCTGGAACCGGTCCGCCGCGTCCAGAGCCGCCGCGAGCAGGGCCTGGAACTCGCCTTCCGAGACCTCCGCCCGACCGACCATCGGCAGCGAGTGTCGCATCACGATGGCGCCGTCTTCGCTCCACACGTCGAAGTGCCCGAGCCACAGATTTTCATTGATCAGGGCGCAGAGAGTGGCCGCTTCCGCCCGTTTGTGTTCCGGCGCGGCAAGATCGAGTCCGAACGTGAACAGGATCGCCGGCAATTCCGCGCGGTAGCTGAAGAAGCCCACCGCTTCGCCCCACGGCGCATGGAAACTGAATTGCAGATCGTGCTGTTCGATCCGTTCAACCTCGAAGCGGGGGTCGTCCTGCATCACCGCCTCAGCAAGAGCCAAGGGATCGTCGGCATCCAGGCCGTCATCGTCGTCAAGCGTCAAATCCATAGGGCCCCTCCTACGCAAGCCGCCCCCAAGCGATTGGGTAACGCCTCAAAGAGCGCGTCATTGCTGACGCCGTCCTCCCTTTAGGGCCGCGCTTGAACCGCACGGTCGAATCAAACCCCGACCGCACAATAGGTGCGTTTGTGATGCACAGCAATCGTTTGACCAAAGCGTGGGCCAACCGGCCTCATCGTGGGCCCGCGGCCAGCCGCTCCTCCAGCGCCGCCAGCTGCTCCCGTAGGGTCTCCACTTCGTTCTGCGCCCGGGCCGCCAGCGTTTTCACGGCCTCAAACTCGTCCCGGCTCACCAAATCCATATCCGCCAAGACCTTTTCCGCTTGCGCCCGCATGAAGCCCTTGGCTTCTTCCTGGACCCCCTGGGCGACGCCCACCGCCCCCGTCATCAGACGGGCCATGTCGTCAAAAAGGCCGGACGCGCGCTGCATGGGACATCACTTTAGGTTTGAGGGTTGCACACAAGGTATCTATGAAACCGCTTGAAGCGGCGCAACGGAAGCCCTGCGCTGTGGGGAGCTTTTTGCATGACGGACGCTTTGGTCTTTCTGCTGGCAAACGCCGCCCACCCTGCCGACGTCATAGGCGCCTCGGGAAACGGCATCCCCTTCCCCAATCTCGATCCCGTGCTGCTGGAGATCGGGCCCTTCAAGCTCCGCTGGTATGCTTTAGCCTATATCGCAGGCCTTTTCATCGGCTGGCGTTACATCGTGTCCCTGGTGAAGACGCCGCGGCTTTGGGCCGGCAAGCCTGCCCCGATGACCGTCGCCCAGGCCGATGATTTCCTCTTCTGGGCGACGTTGGGCGTCATCCTTGGCGGCCGCCTTGGCTATGTCCTGTTTTATATGCTCCCCACCGAGACCGCCCGGGCGACCCTCGCCGAAGCTCCCTGGCGCGTCTTCGCCGTCTGGGAAGGCGGAATGAGCTTCCACGGCGGGCTCATCGGGGTGGCGCTCGCGGTGTTTTATTTTGCCCGCGCCAACAAAATCCCGCTCCTCTCCGTGGGCGACCTCGCCGCCTGCGCCGCCCCCATCGGCCTGTTCTTCGGCCGCATCGCCAACTTCATCAATGGCGAGCTCTGGGGCCGCCCAACCGACGCCCCTTGGGGGGTGATCTTCCCCATGGCCGGCGATAACCTCGCGCGCCATCCCAGCCAGCTCTATGAGGCCTTCCTCGAAGGCCTCGTGCTGTTTTTCATCGTCCGCTACGCCACCCACAACCGCAACGCTTTGACCAAACCAGGCCTCGCCGCCGGCCTCTTCCTGCTGGGCTATGGCGTCTTCCGCTTTGTAGTGGAGTTCGTCCGCGAGCCGGACCGCGGCATGCCGGAGGCGCTGCAGGGCTATATCACCATGGGTATGATCCTCTGCCTGCCGATGATCGCCCTGGGCGTTTACCTCATCAATCGGGCAGGCAAGGGCGCGCCGCCCTTGGAGACAAAATCCGCGTGACCCCGCTAGCGGCGCGCCTCCTCGACGAGATCCGTCAGGAAGGCCCGATCACCATCGCGCGTTTCATGCAGGCCTGCCTGTTTGATCCGCTCCACGGCTATTACAGCACCCAGCCCCGCCTCGGCGGCGGTGAGGGTGATTTCCTCACCGCCCCCGAAACCAGCCAAATGTTCGGCGAGCTGTTGGGTCTGTGGTGCGCCTATGAGTGGACCCAAATGGGCGCCCCCGACCCTTTCTATTGGATCGAGCTCGGCCCCGGCCGCGGGGCGCTGATGGCCGACGCCTGGCGCGCCACCCGCGTCGCCCCCGGCTTCCAGACCGCCGCCCGGCTTTACCAGATTGACCCAAGCCGCCCCTTGCGCCGCCTCCAAGCCGAAAGCCTCGCCAAGGTCGGCGCGATCGGAACCTGGGTGGACGCCTTGGACGAAGTTCCCCAAGGCCCGACCCTGCTTCTGGCCAATGAGGTTCTTGACTGCCTTCCGATCCGCCAATTCGTGACGACGCCCAACGGCTGGTGTGAACGCCTCGTCGGCGAGGCCCAAAGCGCCCTTGGCTTCGGCCTCTCCCATCCGCTCCCGATCCCGAAGGCCGAAAACGCCCCCGATGGCTGGTGGCGCGAAATCGCTGAAGGCGCCGACGCCTTCCTGAGCCCCCTGGCCGCGCGCCTTTCGGCAAACCCCGGCCGCGCCCTGTTTCTCGATTATGGCTACGCCGACCCCGAGGGCGCCGACACCCTCCAGGCCCTCCGCCGGCACGAAAAGCTCCACCCCCTCGACGCCCCAGGCGAAAGCGACCTCACAGCCCAGGTGGATTTCACCGCCATCGCAGGCCTCGCCGAAGGCCACGGCCTCAGAACCGATGGCCCCCTTGGTCAGGGCGCGTTCCTGCAAGCCCTCGGCATCGCCGAGCGCGCCGCAGCCTTGGCCCAGAAAAATCCCGCCCGCCAGGAGCGCCTCGGCCGCGAACTCAACCGCCTCATCGCCCCCGATCAGATGGGCGCCCTCTTCAAAGCCCTGTGTCTGTCCTCCCCGGACCGTGCGACCCCCGCAGGCTTTCCTCCCAAGGCGCCCCTCGCATGACCCCTCTGACCTCTGAATTTCTTGATCTCCCCGGCCTCCGCCATGGCTGGTTCGGCCGCGAAGGCGGCGTCTCCCAGGGGGTGTACGCCAATCTCAATGCCGGCCCCGGTTCCAAGGACGACCCCGCCGCCGTCGCCGAAAACCGCCGCCGCATCGCCGCTTGGTTCGGCGAAGAGCCCGACCAGCTCCTCACCGCCTATCAGGTCCACTCCCCCGACGTGGTGATCGTCGACGGCCCGTGGGAAGGCGACCGTCCCCAGGTCGACGCCCTCGTCACCAAAACCCCCGGCCTCATCCTGGGCGTCCTGACCGCCGATTGCGGCCCGATCCTTCTTGCCGACCCCGAGGCCAAAATCATCGGCGTCGCTCACGCCGGCTGGAAAGGCGCCATAGGCGGCGTGCTCCAAAACACGGTCGCCGCCATGACCGCGGTCGGCGCCGACCCCGCCCGCCTCCGCGCTGCCCTTGGCCCCATGATCCAGCAGTCAAGCTATGAAGTCGGACCTGAGTTCGTCGAACGGTTCCTCCGCGAAGACCCTGCCAATGCCCGTTTCTTCCTCCCCGGCGACGGCGGCAAAGCCCACTTCGACCTTCCCGCCTTCTGCGTGGCACAACTGCAACAAGCCGGCGTGAATAGCGTCGTCGTGCTGCCGCGCGACACTTACGCCGAGGCCAACCGTTGGCATAGCCATCGCCGGACGGTCCATGAATCGCTATCCGATTATGGCCGTAACTGCGCCGCGATTCAGATTGCGCGCTGACCGAGGCAGGGAAGGGCGCCGCCATGAAGCTTTTGGCCGGAAACTCCAACCGGGCCCTCGCCCGCGCCATTGCCGATCATCTCGACGCGCCCTTGGCCTGCGCTGAGTTTCAGCGGTTCAAGGACCACGAGATTTTCGTGACCATCGAAGAAAACGTCCGCGGCGAGGATGTGTTTTTGCTCCAGTCCACCTCGCGGCCCGCCAACGACCATCTCATGGAGCTCCTGATCGGCATCGACGCCCTCACCCGCGCGTCTGCCCGACGCATCACCGCCGTAATCCCTTATTTCGGCTACGCCCGGCAGGACCGGAAGGTCGGCGGCCGCACGCCGATCTCGGCCAAGCTTGTGGCCAATCTCATCGCCAAAGCCGGCGCCCACCGCGTCCTGACGCTGGAGCTGCACGCCGGTCAGATCCAGGGCTTCTTCGACATCCCTACCGACAACCTCTTTGCAACGCCGGTCCTCGAGAAAGACCTCCGCGAGCGCTATGGCCACACCGAAGAGCTGATGATCGTGTCGCCGGACGTCGGCGGCGTCGTCCGCGCCCGGGCGCTGGCGAACCGCCTCGGCGCCGATCTCGCCATCGTCGACAAGCGCCGCCCTAAAGCTGGCGTCTCGGAGGTGATGAACATCATCGGCGACGTCAAAGGCCGCCGCTGCATCCTTATCGACGACATCGTCGACAGCGCCGGCACCCTGTGCAATGCCGCCGCCGCCTTGAAGGAAGACGGCGCAGAGAGCGTCTCCGCCGTGGTCTGCCATGGCGTGTTGTCTGACGGCGCGGTGGCGCGGGTCACGAAAAGCCAGCTCGATGAGCTGGTGGTGACGGATAGCATCGCCCCCACCAAGGAAATGACCGCCTGCGACAAGATCCGGGTGATCTCTGTGGCGGCGCTGATGGGCGAGGCCGTTTGGCGCATCGCCAACGAGCAGTCGATTTCGGTCCTGTTTGAGTGAGGCGGCGGCCAACCGCCCTCCCCCTCAACGGGGGCGGAATGGACGAAGCTTGCCACCCCCTGCGCCCCAAGCCCATAAATCAGAAGGCCAAGCCGAGCGGGGCCGCCTTTTCACGCGAAAGCTCATCGCGGCCCCCGCCGCCGCCCTTTCGCTGAGCGCTTGCACCGTGACCGCCGCCGACACTTCCTCTGTGCAGAACCAGCCCCGCTTCCCCACCTTCGCCGATTACGGCCCCGAGGTCATGCAGCGCTTCGCCTTCCAGGCCCCGGGGCGATTGCGGCTGGCGCATCTCCGGCGTCCGCACCCCGCACCCGCCCTCCGCGTCGTCGTGGTCTCCGGCACACCGTCGTGGAGCGAGTCTTGGGCGCCGATCAGGCCTTGGCCTTGAGCCCATTGATCAATGCCGGCCCAGACCGCCGAAGGTGAAGGGGCCCAGGATCCCGATCTGTAAGGCAAGCCCGATCATCGCCGCCCTCCAAGGGTTGCTTTTCTTTAAGGAAGGTTAACCCGGCTTTCGCCTTGGGGGAAGGACGAGGGGCGCCGAGGGGCGCGCCCCTCGCACACGGCCGGTTGCATCCCGCCCGCTTCTCCGCTATGAGCCGCGCCTTGTTTTCGGCAAACCAGGGCCAAGCTAGCCCCGCGCGATCGCGCCGGGGCCGATGACGGCCTTAAGGATAAAGGGTCTTCCCGTGGCGGGCATCGTATTGAACGTCGAAGTGCGCGAAAAGGTCGGCACGGGCGCCGCCCGGGCCTCGCGCAAGGCCGGCAACGTGCCGGGCGTGCTATATGGCGGCCCCCGCGGTCCGGTGTCGATCGAAGCGCCCCGGCGCGAGCTTGACAAGGCCCTGCGCTCGGGCAAGTTCGTCGCCCACATGGTCACCCTCGCCTACAAGGGCGAAACCCAGCCGGTGATCCCAAAGGCCATTCACTACCATCCGGTGACGGACGAGCCCCTCCATTTCGACCTTTACCGCGTCGAAGAAGACGCGATGATCGACGTGGACGTGCCGGTTCGCTTCCTCAATCAGGAAACCTGCCCGGGCCTGAAAAAGGGCGGCGCTCTCAACATTGTGCGCCACACCGTGTCGCTGAAGGTTCTGGCCGGGAACATCCCAGAAGAAATCGCCGTCGACCTCGCCGCCGCTGACATCGGCGCTGTGATCCATATCTCCAACATCACCCTGCCCGCAGGCGCCAAGCCCACGATCAGCGATCGCGACTTCACCATCGCAACGATCGTCGGCCGCGGCGGCAAGCAGGACCAGGACGGCGCCGAAGGCGCTGCTTCCTAAGCGTTTCGGCAGGTTCGGCTCGGATTGCCAACGCCCTGGCCGTTCCCCGGCCGGGGCGTTGTTCTGTTGTGGGACCACCCTGAAAGACTGAGGACCCCACGATGCTGCTCCTGGCTGGCCTCGGCAATCCCGGCCCGAAATACGCCGGCAACCGGCACAATATCGGCTTCATGGCCGTCGAGGCGATCGCCGATCGGCACGGCCTCGGCCCCTGGCGTAAGCGCTTCCAGGGCGAAGCCGCCGAAGGCTCCATCGGCGGCGTCAAAGTCCTCGCCCTGAAACCTCAGACTTACATGAACGAAAGCGGCCGCAGCGTCGGGGAAGCTGCGGGCTTCTTCAAGCTCCCCCCGGCTCAGGTCGTGGTGTTCTATGACGAACTTGACCTCGCCCCCGGCCGCTTCCGGATGAAAACCGGCGGCGGCGCGGCGGGCCACAACGGCATCCGGTCCATTGCGGCAAGCCCCATCGGCGACGCGTTCCGGCGCGCCCGGATGGGCATCGGCCACCCCGGCGACAAGGCCAAGGTCTTGGGCCATGTCCTCGGCGATTTCGCCAAGGCGGACGAGACCTGGCTCAAGGCGCTCTTGGACGCCTGCGCCGCCGCCGCCCCCCTCCTCGTGGCGGGTGAGGACGAGAAATATCAGGCCGAGGTGATGCGCCTCGCCCCGGCCGAAAAGAAAGACCCCAAAAAGCGGCCGCAAGACGAAAGCAGCGCCCCATGAGCAACCGCTGGGAAGACAGCGCCCAGGCCCTGGATCGCATCCCAAGGCGAGACCGGCGATTTCAGCCGCGCCTTTGTGTTTGATACCCCGATGCTGGCCCGCGCGCGGGCGGCCGGGGCGCGGACCACGGTCGATGTCGGCTGCGGCGAGGGCCGCTTCGTCCGGATACTGAAAGCCGAAGGCATTGAGGCCATAGGCCTTGATCCCACCCCGTCGCTCATCGCCGAGTCCCGCGCCCGCGATCCTGACGGCGCCTATGTTGAAGCCGGCGGCGAAGCCCTTCCGTTCCCGGATCAAAACTTTGATCTCGTGGAGAGCTCTCTGTCCTTCGTCAACATCGAAGACTACCCCAAGGCCATCGCCGAAATGGTCCAGGTTCTGATCATGGACGAACGCCTCCTGGGAAGCCTGGCGCGGCATCCGCATCAAGAACCACCATCGTCCGTTGTCGTCCCAAATGCTGGCCTTTCTCGCCCACGGCCTGACCCTCACCCCCTTCGATAAGCCCAAGCCCCAGATCGGCGGCGACCTCCGTCGAACCGCGCGCCACAGCCGGAAGCCTTGGCGCCTGATCTTGGAGTGGCGGAAAGGGCGAGGGCGCAAAAAGCGCCGTCGCTTTGGTCTCAGTGCGCCCCCGAAACCGGCGTCGCCTTTTTCCCCTGCGCCATGGCGATCAAGGGCGTGATGACATACTTCGCCAGCGGATCGACCAAAGCCCCGATCCCAAGGCCGATCACCGCTGAAATTCCCGCCTGCACAAACCAGGCAAGGAAGCCCGAAAGCGCCGGTAAAGCCGCCCCCACAGCCACCGCAAACCCGTGGATGGTTTCCTCCGGCCAAGCCCACCAGTGCTCCACGTGCAGGCCGTGGATGATGATCCCGCCCCCGACCCACAGCATCGCCACCATGCCCACATGCGACAGAACGGCGAGGAAAAACGGCATCCCCTTCACGATCCTGCGCCCCACCGCCCGCGTGGGCGCGAGCCGCCCCTTCTGCGCCATAGCGTAACCGACATCGTCAGCCTTCACGATCAGCGCCACAGCGCCGTAAACGAGCACCGTCATGACGACCCCCACCAGCGCCAGGATCGTCGCCTGCAGCCAGATCGGCGTCCGCTCCCCCGTCTCCGCCGAAACCGCGATCGTTGACAGTCCGATCACCATGATTTCGGCCGACAGGATGAAATCCGTCCGCGTCGCGCTGGTGACCATCCGGTCTTCCACCTCCTTGGAGGTCGCAGCCAAAGGCGCGTCCTCCGCCTCCCCGTGCGGCTCATGCGGGAAGAACAGGTCTTTGACCTTGTGATACCCCTCCATACAGAGATAGCCGCCGCCGATCATCAGGATCGGCGTGATGATCCAGGGCGCAAAGGCCGACAGCAAAATCGCCGCCGGCAGGATGAAGACCAGCTTGTTGATCAGACTGCCGCGAGCGATCCGCGCAATGATCGGCAGCTCCCGATCCGCCGTGAACCCCACAACGTAGCGCGGGGTCACCGCCGCGTCGTCGATGACGATGCCCGCCGCCTTGCTCGCCGCCTTCGTCGACTGCGCCGCCGCGTCGTCCAGCGTGGCCGCCGCCACCTTCGCTAGCGCCGCGATATCGTCCAACAGCGCAATCAGACCTGTGCTCAAACGCGGCCCCTTTGTCCCCGCCCATGGTTACCGCGGCGACCCTGCCGGGAAAGGCCTGATCCGTCAAACGGGCAAAGCCAAGGGCGCGCCTTCTTAGGCGACCTCGCCCACCGCGATCGGTTCCGCCCCGCACTCCTCAAAGGCTTTCCGCAATGCATCGAGGCTCTCATAGCCGGTCGCGAGCGCCAAGAGCATCCGCCCGTTCAACGCCGCTTCGTCCTCCCGCACCGTCAACGGCTCGCCCCGCTTGGCGTCCAATCCCGCCACCTCCGTGGCGGCGGCGTTCTCCGACGACAGGGGCGTGATCATCATCCCGTCGCGATGCACCCCGTGCTGCTGCACCGGGCGCTCCACCGCCAGTTCCGCATTATGGCGGACGGCGAAGCCTCCCAATCGACTGGGCATGGCGGCCTCCTCTTCGATCAGCCGGTGTATGTCGCGGCTTCCATCCAGAGGAGTTCGGTCAGCACGGCGTTGTCTTCGCTGGAGAGCCGCACCTTGAATGCAAGAAACACCACGTCCTCTTCCTCCCGCACATGGCTCGGTACGCCCGCCACCAGGGCGTTCGCGGCTTCGGTCCATTGCGGATCGGTGGGCGGCCGCGTGGTGATGACGGAGAGCGCGGTCTTTATCTCGGCGTGCTCGATGAACAGCTCCCGCGCCTCCTGCTCGGCCCCCATGCGCCGCAGCGCGGGATAGACGACGTTCTCTTCCCGCAAGGCATGCTGGCTGAGGGCGTCTTTCACCATCGAGGCGAGATCCGCCCTCAGCGCCGCAGTGCTCGACGGCGCCATCATTTCGGTAAACATCCGATCCACCGCCCGATGCTCGGCCGCGAGGATCTCGTCCCAATTCCCGCCGGCGATATCCAGCGCCATCCCGCTTCCCCCCATCGGGCCCATGCCCAAGGCAGGCAGGCTGTCACAAGCCGCCCCTGTCGCGGCGAAGGTAACGACCCCGCCCGCCTGCAGCGCCCGCTGCGACAACGAGCGTCGGAATGGGGAGAGCGAAGAGCGCATAAGGCAGGTCCTTTAGGGTGTAGGCGGCGCAGATGTCCTTGACCCGACAGCGCTCAACCAGAGCCGGTGTTCCGGCGCCGACGCCATCGCCCCCAGGCTGGCATTTGCACCGGGCCTTGCGCCCTGCTATCCCCGCCCCTTCAAGCCTCCCAACCCTGTTCGAGGACCCCCCATGGGCTTCAAATGCGGCATCGTGGGCCTGCCGAACGTCGGCAAGTCCACCCTGTTCAACGCCTTGACCAAGACCGCCGCCGCCCAGGCCGCGAACTATCCCTTCTGCACCATTGAGCCGAACGTCGGCGAAGTGGCGGTCCCTGAGCCGCGGCTGGAAAAGCTCGCCGAGATCGCCAAATCCAAGGAGATCATCCCGGCCCGGATGAATTTCGTGGACATCGCGGGGCTCGTCCGCGGCGCTTCAAAGGGCGAGGGCTTGGGGAACCAGTTCCTCGCCAATATCCGCGAGTGCGACGCCATCGCCTATGTGCTCCGCTGCTTTGAGAACGACGACATCACCCACGTCGAAGGCCGCATTGATCCGATCGCGGATTTGGAGACGGTCGAAACCGAGCTCATGCTCGCTGATCTGGAAAGCCTTGAAAAGCGGATCGTGAACCTCGAGAAAAAGGCCAAGTCCGGCGACAAGGACGCCAAGGCGAGCCTTGATCTGATCCTGCGGGCGAAGGCGCTTTTGGAAGAGGGCAAACCCGCCCGGCTCACCCAGCGCTCCGCCGATGAGGAGCGCCCCTTCCAGATGCTCCAATTGCTGACGGCTTTGCCGGTGCTCTTTGTGTGCAATGTCGATGAAGCCGACGCCGCCAAAGGCAACGCCTACTCCGACAAAGTCATGGCGCGGGCGAAAGAGGAAGGCGCCGCCTGCGTTGTGATCTGCGCTCAGATGGAAGCCGACCTCGCCGCCCTCTCAGACGAAGAGCAGGCGGAGTATTTGTCCGCAGCCGGATTGGAAGAGCCAGGCCTCAACAAGCTGATCCATGCGGGCTATGACCTTTTGGGCCTGCGCACCTATTTCACCGCCGGCCCCAAAGAGGCCCGCGCTTGGACCATCCACAAAGGCTGGGCCGCACCCAAGGCCGCCGGCGTCATCCACACCGATTTCGAGCGCACCTTTATCCGGGCCGAGACGATCGCCTTCGCCGACTATGTCCGGTTCAACGGCGAGACCGGCGCCAAGGAGGCGGGCAAGATGCGCCTCGAAGGCAAGGAGTACATCGTCCAGGACGGCGATGTGATGCACTTCCGGTTCAACGCGTGACGGCCCGGATCAAGGCGGCTTAAGCCTCGCGCCGCGACGCGGGGCAGGTGCGGATGCCAAACAGCGCATAGGCCGGGCAAAATCCGATAAGCCCCGTCAGAAGCGGCACGCCCCCGAGCCACGCCCAAGGCGTTTGCAGGCCCACAAACACCTGGCTCAGCACCGAAGGTCCCGCAATGATCCGCACCGCCCGATCAAGACCGCCTTCATTCACCGGCATGGTCGCCTGCCTGTCGCTCCACCGTCCCGGCCGTTCCGAGATGCTCAGAGAGCATGGCCGAACCGCCCCCGGCCTTCGGCGATCCCGATCACATAAGCCTGCGACGCAATCGCACGAGGCTGGATAAGGCCGCGCTCAGCCCCCGCTGTTTGGCGGCGAGCCCCGCTCGATCCGCGAGCGTGATCTTACCCCGTCCAAGGGCGATCAGCCCCTCCCGCTCCCACTCTCCGAGAATGCGGGACACCGCCTCCCGCGCGACGCCTAACTCTCGCGCCAGCGCCGCGTGGGTCCCGGCCACCACCGCGCCCTCCCGCGCCAGAAGCGCCGCCGCCAATCGCGCCAACAAAGGCTGAAACGCCAGCGCCGCAAGCTGCCCTGTCAGCCCCTGCACCCGATCGGCGAACGCGGTGAAAGCGGAGCGCCGAAACGCTCGCAACGCGGCCAACAGGGCGTCGAACGTCTCCGCCGGCACAAGGAGCGCCTTAAGCGCTTCCTCCACCACGCCTTCAGCGGAATAGCGCCCGTTTCTCAAAAGACAGAGCGTGGTCTGAAAGCAGGTCTGCCCCGGCGGCGCGCGGTCATACAACAGCTCCCGCCCCTCCGCCAAAGCGCCCTTCGCCAGGATCGCCCCCTCGTCCACCAGCAGATAGGCGGGGCAAGCGTCGCCAGGCCGGAACAGCACCGTCCCCGGCGGCGCCTGTAAAGGCCTGGGGCGCTTTCCGACCTTTTGGAATCGGCCGGAAACGTCGGAAAACGCCCCAGTGTTAATCCTTGACCACGTTGCGACGCTTTTGGCCGAGCCCGTATGGTCGCAACGTGGTCTTGGGCGTTTTCCGACCTTTTGGAATCGGCCGGAAACGTCGGAAAACGCCCCAGCGTTAATCCTTGACCACGTTGCGACGCTTTTGGCCGAGCCCGTATGGTCGCAACGTGGTCTAGATCGCGCCAAAAGGGCCATCGCCCCCGCCTCAAGCCCAAAGCGGTCTGTGATCGCATCGACGCGTTTGCTCAGCCGCAGAGCTTTTCAACACAAAGCCCATCGGGCAAGACGAACCCATGTCGCAGCTTTCCCTCGCTTCCCGCCACGACGGCTTCGCCATTCCCGCCTTCCACGCCCCGGCTGAAGGCGCGCGCCGCGGCGGCGTGGTCGTGATCCAGGAGATTTTCGGCGTCACCGACCACATCGAGGACATGGCCCGCCAGTTCGCCGCTGCTGGCTATGAGGCCATCGCCCCCGCGCTCTTCGCCCGGATCGATCCCGCCTTCCATGCCGATCACAACGAGGCGGGCTTCGCCAAGGGCCGCGCCGCGGTCATGGCGACGCCCTTCGATCAGGTCGCGGGCGACGTCCAGGCCTGCCTCGACTGCTTGGACGCCCCCGCCTTCGTCACCGGCTTCTGTTATGGCGGCGCGGTCAGCTGGCTCGCCGCCGCCCGCTGCGAGGGCCTGGCCGGCGCCGCCGGATTCTACGGCCGCCTGATCGCGACCCAGATGCTGGACTGGGCGCCCAAGGTTCCCACGATCCTGCACTATGGCCGAACCGATCCCCACATCCCTATGACCGAGGTCGACGCCGTCGCCGCCCGTCACCCGAACGTGCCCATCCACCTCTATGACGCAGGCCACGGCTTTTGCCGCGCCGGCTCTCCCGATTATGACGCCGCCGCGCACCAGCGGTCATTCGCCCTCACCCTCGCCCACTTCGCCGCCTGCGCCGAAATGCCCTGACCCCGCGCCTTCGAAAAGACCGCCGCCATGGCCATCGACCACATTGCCATCGGCGTCGCCAACATGGACCCGGCCAAGTCGTTTTGTGATGCGGTGCTGCCGCCGCTCGGCCTATTGCCGATCATGCCGGTGAGGGTCTTCGGCGCATTGGCGGGAATGGGCTTCGGCGATCCCGCCGACGGCAAGCCGGTCTTCTGGGCGCAGCTGCCGATCAACGGCCGCCCCGCCTCCCAGGGCAACGGCGCCCATATCGCTTTCGCCGCCAAATACCGCGTCGCGGTCGACGCGTTGTACCTTGCCGCCATGGAGCAAGGCGCCGTCGAGGATGGCAAACCCGGCCCCCGGCATGAATATCATCCGAATTATGACGCCGCCTTCATCCGCGATCGCGACGGCCATAGGATCGAGGCCGTCTGCCATGCCGCGGAGGATTGAACTCAGCGCGCGGCGGTCTTCGTGCTGCGGACCACCTGGCACTCCCAGCCGTCGAACTCCAGGCCGTGCACGTCCGCCCAGTGCTCCATCAGCCGCCGGGCGGCGTTGACGACTTCCACATCCATGGATTGGTCGATCTCGAGCACCAAGAGGTCAGGCCGCTGTTCGCCCACTCGAAAGCCGATCTCCATCCCTTCTTCCGCAAGGGCGGTGAAGCGATCGGTCATGTCGCTGTCGTCCCCCGCGCGCGGATGGAAATAGAAGCGGGTGTGTCGCGCCGGCCGCAGCGGGTCGCCCTGCGCCGCCAACAGGCCCAGGATCCGCCGATCATCGGCGTTGGTCAGAGCCGTGAGGTCCATCGCCTCGGATTTGGACTTGCGCTGCAACAGAGCCAGCATGGCGGCGTTCCCTATCAATGAGGCTGGATAACCTCTTTTGCGGAACAGCCTTCTAGCCCCAATGTTTCAAAACCGGGTGAACGGACCTGGTTAATGACCGGGAAACGAAACCAGCGCCTTCGCCGGCACGCCCATGCCTTCAATCTTCGCCGCGCCCCCAAGGTCAGGCAGATCGATCACGAACGCCGCCCCCACCACCTGCGCCCCCGCCCGCCGGATCAGCTTGATCGCCGCCTCCGCGGTTCCGCCCGTAGCGATCAGGTCGTCCACCAAGAGCACGCTGTCGCCGGGTTGGAACGCGTCGACATGGATCTCGACCTCATCCTCCCCGTATTCCAGCGCATAGGTCTGCCGCAGCGTCTCCGCCGGCAGCTTGCCCTTTTTCCGCACCGGCGCGAAGCCGGCGGACAACTGGTGCGCCACCGCCCCGCCCAGGATGAAGCCCCGCGCCTCGACGCCGGCGACCTTGTCGATCTTGGTCCCCGCAAACGGCTGCACAAGTTCGTCCACCGCTCGGCGAAAGGCCCGGGCGTCCCCAAGCAGCGTGGTGATGTCGCGGAATAGGATTCCCGGCTTGGGGTAATCCGGAATGGTGCGGATGGCGTCGGCCAAAGTCATGGACATCCCTCAACGACCAGAGCGACCTACAAAGGCCAGAGCGACCTAAAAAGGCCAGAGCGGCGCCCCTTCTGTGATGCCAGTCGCGCCTCGGCGCAACCGCAGGCGCCCTCGCCCTCCCTTATGGAAGGCAAGGCGAAGGGTCCGGCGCCGAAAAAAGCGTCAGCTGGTGTTCGCGCGGATGAGCGGACCTGCCGACAGAAGCTCAAACAGAACCCAGCGCGGCCCCCCCTGCTCGGCGGAGTCGAAGGCGGCGATGAGGCGCGGCCCCAGGGCCAGCCGACGCCCGATCCGGCGGCCCATGATGCGACGAGCGGCGTCTTGATCACCAAGCAGCGCCCAAAGCCGTGTCGCCCGGGCGATGAGTCCCGTCCATGGGTCCCGTCGCGATCGCCCCGGCCCTTGGACCGGCGGATGTCTCGCCACTGCCTCAGCCGCCGCCGGCGCCGCGTCGAGCCCCTCTCACACGACAAACGCAGCCAACCGCCCCCACGCCACCGCCTCAAGATGCCGCAGCGTTTGGGCCAACGCCCGGTAAAACCCCTTCGGTCGATGCATCAGCACCGCAAGAAGCTGCATCGCGAGCAGAGGCAGCCCGGAGAAAGTGAGAAGGGGTTAAGGCGTCGGCCGTCATGCCCCAGGCATGTCGGGCGCCTTCGCCCGCGCGGATGACAGAAGGCTTATCCGGCGGCGACCCCGACGGCTGAAATCAACCCCTCACCAGGGGTAGCAAGCCGGCGCAAAGCTCCCTACGTTGCGCCCATACCTTTGGAGCGCTTTATGATCCGCCTCGCCGACGAAGAAAAACCCCAACCCGAAGCCCCGTCGTCCTCTCCCGTGGAGAAGGCGCTGTTCAACGCCCGGGTCGTGATGCTGACCGGCGAGGTGAATGATCAGCAGGCCCGTCGCGTGACCGAGCGCCTGTTCGCCCTGGCTTCCGAAAGCGACGACCCGATCACCTTCGTGGTGTCCTCGCCCGGCGGCCATGTCGAGAGCGGCGACATGATCCATGACGTCGTCAAATTCATCAAACCGCGGGTGAAGATGCTCGGCACCGGCTGGGTCGCTTCCGCCGGCGCCTTGATTTTCGCCTCCGTCCCCCGCCAGGACCGCTTCTGCCTGCCCAACACCCGCTTCCTGCTGCACGAACCCCGCGGCGGCGTCGGCGGCTCCGCTTCGGATGTGGAGATCCAGGCCCGGGAAATCCTGCGCATGCGGGAGCGTCTGAACCAGATCTTCGCCGCCGCCACCGGCCAGCCGATTGAGCGGATCAAGAAGGACACCGACCGCGATTATTGGATGTTCCCGCAGGAGGCCCTGGATTACGGCCTCGTCGGCCGGATCGTGGTCAGCCAGGCGGAACTGGACGCAGCTTAATCCCTGGCCGCACCCCTCGCCCGTGAAGCGGGGACTGAGCCCTCAGCCCGGCGCGGCCTCTCGGATCACCTGCCCGTACCCTTCCGCCAGGGTCATCTGCTGGTGCAGGCCCTTCTCCCCCAGCATCCGGTGCATGGCCTCAAGCCGGTAACACGGCGTGTGCATGAACAAGTGATGCTCGGCGTGGAAGTTGACCCAATAGGGCGCAATCAAGAGCCCCTCCCACCAGGAGGTCCGGGTCGTCCGCGCTTGCGAGAACGGATCGTGGGGGTTCGGCAGCGCCGCGTGTTCGGCGATGTTCCGCAGCCGCGTCACCCACTGGTTCCAGGTGGCGAGCGGCAACAGCCATAGGGCGAAATAGGCCCACCACAGCCCCACTGCGGTCAGCACCGCCAACAGCGCGAGATTGAACGCCAAGAACGGCAAGGCCCCGGCCGGCGGGTTGGACTTGTTCTCCTGCCCCCGCATCCGCCGCGCCTGAAACCAGAAAAAGCCCCCCAGCTGCGCCGTCCGCTGCTTCAGGAACGTCTGCCCTGTGAGATCCCGGACGGCCTTCCGCCACAGGCTCGCCCGCGTGGCCGGGAACGGCGCGGCCAGTCCAAGATCGGGATCCTCTGGCTCGTTCGCGAACTTGTGGTGCTTCAGGTGATAGGCGCGGTAGCTTTCCAGCGACGCACCCACCGGGGCTGCGCAAAGCCACTGCCCCACAAAATCATTCAATGTCTGATGCGGCGACAAGCCCCCATGCGCCGCCTCATGCATCAGAATGGCGAGCCCCAGCTGCCGCGCCCCGATGATCATCACGGCCAACAGAAACGTCAGCGGGTTCGGCCACATGACGAACACAGCCCCCGCCAGAAGGATCAGTCCCCAGGCGTGTGCGACGAGCGCGATCCCCCGCCACGTCGACCGCGCCCTGAGGCGCGCCCATTCCTCGGGCGTGAAGACCTCAAGCGGCGCAAGGCGAGCGGCAGCGGCCATGACCAGAAGGTTGCCCCGTGCCGCTGCGGGAAGTCAAGCGGCCGTTGGGCGTCCTCCTTAAGCCCACTTCGCCTCCGGCGGCATGGAACTCAAAATCGTCTCCACATTCCCCCCCGTCTTAAGCCCGAACGTCGTCCCCCGGTCATAGAGCAGGTTGTATTCCACATACCGCCCGCGCCGGTGCAGCTGCTCCTCCCGATCGGCGTCCGTCCAAGGCTGGCTCATCCGCTTCCGCAACAGCGGTGGATAGGCCTCCAGAAAAGCCCGCCCCACGGCCTGGGTGAAAGCGAAATCCCGCTCCCAATCTCCAGAATTGTGGTGGTCGTAGAAGATACCGCCCACGCCCCGAGGCTCCTGCCGATGCGGCAGCCAGAAATACGCGTCGCACCACGCTTTGAACTTCGGGAAATAGGCGGGGTCATACGCATCGCACGCGGCTTTGTAGGGCGCATGAAACGCCTGCGCGTCCTCAAACTCTTGGTTGCGCTGATAATCCTGCGTCGGGTTCAGATCCCCGCCCCCGCCGAACCACCACTGCGTGGTCTGAATATGCCGCGTGTTCATATGCGCCGCGGGGCAATGCGGGTTCCGCAGATGCGCGATCAGACTGATGCCGCAGGCCCAGAACCGCGGGTCCTCCGCCGCCCCGGGGATTTGCTTGGCGTAGTCGGCGCTGAAGGCGCCGTGCACCTCCGAGAAATGCACCCCGACCTTTTCAAAAAAGCGGCCCTTCATGAAGCCGCCCACCCCGCCGCCCTCATCCGTCCCCCGCGTCCAAGGCTTGCGCTCAAACCGCCCCGGCGCGCCGGGATAAAGGTCCGCCGGCGCCTCATCCTCAATCGCCTCGAACGCCGCGATGATCGTGTCCTGCAGCGCTTTGAACCAGGCGGCGGCTTTAGCGCGGCGCGCGAGGGCTTCTTCGGTCATGGGCGGTCCGGTCCTTTGTCCTGGTCCCACAGGGCGGCCATGCCCCCGGTCTGGCGCAGGGCCTCCGCCAAGGCGACGGCGCCTGCGGTGATAACGTTCAAAGACCTTAACCCGGCCGCCATCGGAATGCGCAACACCGCCGCAGCCCCAGCGACCAGTTCCGGCGGCGATCCGGCGCTCTCCCGACCGAGGATCAAGGTGTCGCCGGGGGCGAACGCATGGTCGTAAAGGCCTACAGCGCCTGTGGTTTCAAGCAGGACCAGCCGCCCCCCGCGACGTTCGGGCGCAGATAAAAATGCGGCGAAATGAGGGTGGCGGATGACCGAGGCATAGTCGCCATAATCCAGGGCCGCACGCTTCAAGGCCTTGTCGGTCAAGGGAAAACCACACGGATCCACCACATCGAGCCCGACGCCGAAACAGGCGCAAAGCCGGATCGCGGACCCGAGATTCTGTGGAATGTCTGGTTGATAGAGAGCAAGACGCACGATAAGCGCATGTTCCTTCATGGGGAGGCCTGGGCCTTGATCGGCCTGGCGTTGGTGACCTGCGGCGTCTGGCCGCGTGCTCTTCAGCGCTCCCCGTCATAGCTACTGTGGCGCAGTAAACAACGGCGTTGGAGGCGCGGACCGTGCGGCGCATGGGACGCGACCACGAGGGACCCGGGAGACGAGCGTGGCCGACACGGCGACTAATCCAGCGAACACGGGCGGGGAAACCCGCCGCGACTTTATTTACATCGCCACCGGGGCCATGGGCGCGGTGGGCGCGGCTTTGACGGTGTGGCCGTTCATCGACCAGATGAACCCTGCCGCCGACACCCGGGCCTTGTCCACAACGGACGTGGATCTGACCAAGGTCGAGGCCGGTCAGCAGATGATCGCCATGTGGCAGGGCCGCCCGGTCTTCGTGCGTCACCGGACGGACGCCGAAATCGCCGCCGCCCAGCGCGACGACTACGCCACTATGAAAGACCCTGCCACCGACGACAGCCGTATCGCCCAGAAGGACGGCGCCGCCGGTAAGGCGGCTTACCTGATCGTCCAGGCGAACTGCACCCACCTGGGCTGCGTGCCGAGCTTCGGCGCCGGCAATTTTGGCGGCTGGTTCTGCCCCTGCCACGGCTCGCAGTTCGACACCTCCGGCCGGATCCGGGGCGGCCCCGCGCCACGCAACCTCGATGTCGCGCCGTATGTCTATCTCTCCGACACCACCATCAGGATTGGGTAACGCACCATGAGCGGTCCTTCTTCCTACGTGCCGGCCAGTGCGTTTACCCGCTGGCTCGATCAGCGGCTGCCGATCCTGCGGCTGGCCCATGACAGCTTCATAGCCTACCCGACGCCCCGGAACCTGAACTATTTCTGGACATTCGGCGCGATTTTGACCTTCTGCCTCATCGTGCAGATCGTCACCGGCATCGTGCTCGCCATGCACTATGTGCCGCACGTCGACTATGCCTTCGCCAGCGTCCAGCGCATCGAGCGGGACGTGCCCTATGGCTGGCTCATTCAGAACATCCACGCCGTCGGCGCTTCGATGTTCTTCCTCGCTGTTTACATCCACATGTTCCGCGGCCTGTACTATGGGTCCTACAAGGCCCCCCGCGAAGTGCTCTGGATCCTCGGCTGCGTGATCTACCTGTTGATGGTCGGGACGGCCTTCTTGGGTTACACTCTTCCTTGGGGCCAAATGAGCTTCTGGGGCGCCACCGTTATCACCGGCCTCTTAGGCGCGGTGCCGATCGTCGGCGACAGCATCAAGACCTGGCTGATGGGCGGCGGCTCTATCGACAACCAGACCCTGAACCGCTTCTTCAGCCTGCACTATCTCTTGCCCTTCGTGATCTTCGGCGTCGTGATCCTGCACGTTTGGGCCTTGCACGTGACTGGCCAGAACAACCCGACGGGCGTTGAAGCCAAGGACGAAGAGGACACCGTCCCCTTCACCCCCTATGCCACTGTGAAGGACCTCTTCGCCCTGGCGGTCTTCATGATCCTGTTCGCGGCATTCGTGTTCTACATGCCGAACGCCCTGGGCCACGCGGACAACTTCATCCCCGCCAACCCTCTGGTGACGCCGCCGGAAATCGTGCCGGAATGGTACCTGCTGCCGTTCTACGCGATCCTGCGCGCCATCGACTTCAATATTGGCCCGATCGACGCCAAGCTCGGCGGGGTCATTGCGATGTTCGCCGCGATCGCGGTGCTGTTCGCCCTGCCCTGGCTTGACACCTCGAAGGTGCGCTCGATGCGCTACCGGCCGTTGGCTCGGATCTTTTTCGTGATCTTTGTGGCGGTCTGCCTGGCGCTGGGCTGGGCCGGCGCGCAGAACCCGGCCAACGCCGTGTTCCAAGCCGGCAACCACCGCGCGACCATCGAGTACGTCTCCGGCGGTCAGGTGGTCTCAACGCCCGTGACCGCCCCCGATGGCCCTTCTCTGCAAGGCGCGATCGAAGAACAGGTTGAGGCCCTAAGCGAAACCAACGCCATCGTCCACGTGGAGCGTGAGAGCGCGACCGCGGCCCGGCTGATCACCATCACCGGCGGCACGACCTCTGCGGTGGAAGTCGAGTACCCCGACGAAGCGGGCCTCGACGCCGCGATTGCGGCCAAGCGCGATGAACTTATCGCCGGCGGCGCGCAGCTGACCGAGACCACCCGGCAGCTCGCTTACCGCTTCACGGTGACAAACCTCGCTCAGCTGCTGACGGCGTTCTACTTCGCCTTCTTCCTGATCATCTTGCCGGTGCTCGGCCTTCGGGAAACGCCCTCGCGCGTCCCCGAAACCGTCGCCAAGTCCATCAGATCGGGCGACAGCCAGCCGCCCGCCGCTGTCCCTGCGGAGTGACCCGAATGTTGCGTCGTTTCTTGATCGCTTTGGCGGCGGTGGGGCTGTTTGGCCTTGCCGGCGCCGGGACCGCGTGGGCTGCAAAGGGCGAGCATCCCCACGACCACGAGTGGAGCTGGGAAGGGCCCTTCGGCACCTTCGACCGGGCTCAGCTGCAGCGCGGCTTCGCCGTGTACAAGCAGATCTGCTCCGCCTGCCACGGCATGCAGCATCTGTCCTACCGCAACCTCGGCGAACGGGGGGGGCCCTTCGTAGCCTATGAAAGCCATGGGGAAATCACCCTCGGCGGCCACGGCCGCATGGTCGACCCGAACGATAACCCCTATGTGGTCGCCATCGCCGACGACTACGAGGTGACCTTCATCGACCCCGACACCGGCGTCGAAGCCACCCGTCCGGCGCGGCCCTCGGACCGCTTCCGCTATCCGTTCGCCAACGAGGCTCTCGGCCGCGCCGCCAATAACGGCGCCTACCCGCCGGACCTGTCGGTGATCATCTCCGCCCGCCACTACGGCGCGGATTACCTTCGCTCGCTGCTTCTCGGCTACACCGGCGAACAGCGCGACGGAAAGTGGATCAACCCCTACATGGGCGGCGGTCTCATCGCCATGGCTCCGCCGATCACGGCCGATACGGCGGAGTTCTTCATCTACGATGACGGCACGACCGCGACCCAAGAACAGATGGTCGATGACGTCATCGCCTTCCTCGCTTGGGCGAACGACCCGAAGATGGAGCTTCGCAAGCAGATGGGCTTGGCGGTGCTGATCTTCTTGTTCGTCCTCGCCGTGCTGCTCTACGCCGCTTACAAGCAAGTCTGGCGCGGCGTGAAGCACTGAGCCTTCAGCCAAGGCGGACATCAAAGCCCCTCCCCGGCCTTCCGGGGAGGGGTTTTTCGGTCGCCGCCTTGTCAGGCCGGAGCCGCCTCCCGCTTCAGCCCCAGCGCCAAATAACACAGCGCCCCCGCGAGAAAGCAGCCGACGCCGATCAAAAGCGCGGTGTCATACGTGCCGGTCCGCGTCACGATCCCGCCGAACAGCATCGTGCCGCTGGCGGTCCCTGCCGCCGTCGCCGCCCCGAGCGCCCCCACCATCCCGCCGAAGGCCGCAAACCCGAACCGCCGCGCCATGACATAAGGCCCGATATCGCCCTCCGCTCCTTGGCTCATCCCGGCGAGCACGATCCCCGCGATCACAAGGCTTAACACGCTCCCCCCCACGGCCGCCGCCGCGAAGTCTGTCAGCATGATGCACCCTGCCGCCGGCGCCGCCATCGCTCCAAACGCCACAAGCGACGGCGAAAACCGATCCAGACACACGCCCGCGATCAGCCGTCCGACAATGACCGACAAAGCGAAAGCGCCCATGATCCGCGCCGCCTCCTGGGCCGAAAAGCCTTTGTCCCCGATCAAGGCGGCCATCTGATTCATGATCCCACCGGAGGGAATGTTGATCAGGTACATCCCGATCACCGCGAGCCAGAAGCCGGGAAGCCGCGCCGCCTCTTTCAGCGACGAAACCTCCGCCGCGGAGCCCTCGCTTCGGCCGAAGGGCTCATGCCCCCGCGGAGCAATCAGAAGCCCCACCGCCGCGCCGAGCACGCTGAGCCCCCCAAGGCACGCCCACGCCGCCCGCCATCCGAAGGCGTCGATCACGCCCTGCAGCGCCGCGGGCGCGAGCGCTGCAGTCACAGCGATGAAACTCAAGGCAAGGCTTAACGCGAGCCCGCGATGGCGCCGGAACGCGACGCTGACAATGCGCGTCCACGTCACCCCCGCCGTGCCCATGCCGAAAGCCACCAACAGAAACACAAGCCCATAGTAGTGGGCCAATGACCCACTCTGCGTGGCCATGCCCAGACACACCGTCCCAAAGCCCAGCGTGCAGACAAAGATGACCGGCCGCACCCCGTACCGATCCGCGAGCCGCCCCAAAAGCGGCGTCAACAGTCCCCCGGCGAGCGTGAAGGGCGCCGCCCCCGCCACCTCACCCCGCGTCCAGCCGAACGTCTCCTGATAGGGCCCGAGGAAAAGGCTCGTCAGATACGCGTAAAGCGAGAGGCCCGTCGCGAGCCCCACCCCCGTCGCCGTCAACGAGCGCCAACCATGCCGCCATTCGGACGGCGTCTCTGTCTTGTGTTCCATCCTCCCTACCGTCTGTCGCTTGCCGCGGATTGGCAAGGCGCCCGCCCCCCTCCCCAAACCGAAATGGACCCCCAAACCGAAATGGACCCCCAAACCGAAATGGACCATTGAATCATTTCGGACTTGTCCCCGCCCGCAGGCGCCGCTTCACTGCGCTTCACGCCGTGAGGGGAAGTCGCCGCATGAAATTAGGCCTTTGGGTGCTTGCTGCTTTGGTCCTTGGCATTGGCCTCGGCGCCTGGATCGACCACCTCCAGACCCCGGCCCTCGTCCAGGCCGCAGGCGGCGTCTCGGTGCTCGGCGCGCTGTGGCTTGACGCCTTGCGAATGACAATCGTGCCCTTGATCTTAGCGGTCCTCGTCACCGCCATCGCCCAGATGGCCGAAACCGCCGCGGTCGGCCCCCTTGCTCGCCGCGCCTTGCTGCTGTTCGCGGGCCTTATCATCGCCGCCGGCATCTACAGCCTTCTCGCCACCCACGCAGCGTTCGCCCTCTGGCCCATCAGCGCAAGCTCTGCGCAAGGCCTCATCGCCGCCGCCGGCCCGGCCCCCGAAAGCGCGGGCGCCCTCGATCTTGCGGCCTGGGCGCAATCTCTGGTCCCCACCAACATCGTCGCCGCCGCAGCGGAAGACGCCGTTCTCCCCGTTGTCGTCTTCGCCTGTGTTTTCGGCCTCGCCGTCACCCAGCTCCCCCCCGACCAGCGCCGACCGCTGGCCGGCTTCTTCCAGGCCGTCTCCGCCGCGATGATCGTGATCGTGCAATGGGTGCTGCTCCTGGCGCCCCTCGGCGTCTTCGGCCTGTCGGTGTCTTTGGGCCTGACGGCAGGGTTTGAGACCTTGGGCGTCCTCGCCCAGTATGTCGTGATCGTCAGTGGGGTGACGATCGGGGTGATCCTCATCGCCCTTGTCCTGGGGCTGGCCTTCTCCGGCGTTGAGCCCGGCCGTTTCCTGCGCGGCGCAGGCCCGGTCATGGTGATCGCGGCCTCCACCCAAAGCTCGCTGGCAAGCCTGCCCGCCATGCTCACCGCCGCCATGGGCCCCTTGGGCGTCCGCCCCGCGATCGCCGAGTTCGTCCTACCCTTGGCGGTCGCGGTCTTTCGCATGACGAGCCCCGTGGCGAACCTCGCGGTCGTGGCGTTCCTCGTCCATCTCTACGGCGTCGACGTCAGCCTCTGGCAGTGGGCCGCGGCCTTAGCCGTTGCCTTTGCCGTCAGCGTTTCTTCTGTCGGCCTGCCGGGACAGACCTCGTTTTTCGCCTCCATCGCCCCGATCTGCGTCACCCTCGGCCTGCCGGTGACGCTCCTGCCTTTGCTCCTCGCGGTGGAGGTCATCCCCGACGTCTTCCGCACCATCGGCAACGTCACCGCCGACCTCTCCGCCACGACGATCCTAAACCGCGTCAAAACCCCTCGCGCCGAAACCGCGACGGCGCCATAGGAACGCCATGGCGTTGATCCTTCTTCCCCATCCCGCAACCCCGCCCAAGCTGGATGTGGCGCTGAGCGCGGCGCTCTCGCCCCGGCCGGCGGGCCTCGCTGTGCGTTTCGTGCTGAAGGGGGCCCTTGACCTGATCCTTTGGCCGTCGGCGGCCCCGGTCCGCCACACCGATGATTTGTGGCGCAAGACGTGTTTCGAGCTCTTCGTCGAGACCGCGCCCCCCGCCTATCGGGAGTATAATTTCGCCCCCTCCGGCGCCTTCGCCGCCTATGCTTTCGAGGCCGAGCGCCTCGGTCGCCGCCCCGCGCCGGATCAAGTCAGCACGGCCTTTCAGCGTCTGGGTGACGAGGCGATCCTGGAAGCCGAGATCACCTCCGAAGCCGCCGCCGCTTTTGGCCGCATCGGCCTGACCGCCGTGCTGCAGGACATCTCCGGCGCCCTGTCCTACTGGGCCCTGAATCACCCAAAGGACAGGCCGGATTTCCACGACCCGCAGGGTTTTGCCACATCTTCCGTGAACGGAGCAATCCGATGAGCGCCTTCCAGACCGGCCTCGACCGCCTCCTTAAGGAGCCAGCGCTGCGCCGCCCCCTCGAGGGCAAGCGCCTCGGCTATGTCGCCCATCCTGCTTCCGTGACCGCCGACTTGACCCACGGCCTCGACGCCCTGATCGCAGCCGGTCTCCGCGTCACCGCCGCCTATGGGCCTCAACACGGCCTCCGCGGCGACAAGCAGGACAACATGATTGAAAGTCCGGATTTTGAGGATCCAGTTCATAGCATTCCGGTTTTCAGCCTTTATGGCGAGGTGCGCCGCCCCACGGGCCAGATGATGAGCGCCGCCGACGTGTTTGTCGTCGATCTCCAGGATCTCGGCTGCCGCATCTACACCTTCATCACCACCCTCCTGTACATCTTGGAGGAAGCGGCGAAGCTTAAAAAGCCGGTGATCGTTCTTGATCGTCCGAACCCGGCCGGCCGCCCGATTGAAGGCCTTACCTTGCGCCCAGGCTGGGAGAGCTTTGTCGGCGCCGGGCCCATCCCGATGCGCCACGGCCTCACCCTGGGTGAGCTTGGCGCCTGGTTCGTCCGGCATTTCCGTCTGGATGTGGATTATCAGTGCATCCCCATGACGGGCTACGACCCGGAAGCCGCGCCCGGCCATGGCTGGCCTATGGGCGAGCGGACCTGGGTCAATCCGAGCCCCAACGCGCCGAACCTCTTCATGGCCCGCGCCTATGCCGGCACGGTGATGCTGGAAGGCACGACCCTGTCCGAAGGCCGCGGCACCACCCGCCCCTTGGAGCTCTTCGGCGCTCCTGACATCGACGCCCGTCGCATTCTGGAGAAGATGCAAACCCTTGCCCCGCAATGGCTTGACGGCTGTCGGCTGCGCGAAATCTGGTTTGAACCCACCTTCCACAAGCACGTAAAGACGCTCTGCTCCGGCGTCCAGATCCATACCGAAGACCGAAGCTACGATCATGCCGCCTTCCGTCCCTGGCGCCTCCAGGCTCTGGCGTTCAAAGCGATCCGTCGTCTGCACCCAGATTATCCAATCTGGCGCAATTTTCCTTACGAGTACGTTCTCGACAAACTCGCCATCGACGTCATCAACGGCTCCACACTGCTGCGCGAATGGGTCGATGATCCCTCAAGCATGCCCGGCGACCTCGACGCTGTGACGATCCCGGACGAAACCGCCTGGGCCGAGGAGAGGTCCAATTTGTTCCTCTACTGACAATCCAACAGCAGGCCGCGCCCCGCCAGCCCACCGCCCCCATTCTTACCAAAACCGCCGCCCGCATGGCTGAAATAGCGGATCTTCACCACCGCCTGCTGACGCAGATCGCCCGCAAACCCGCCGCCGACGCCGGACGCGCGCCGCGTCTTGACGCGTTGATCCAGGAGCGACGAGAGCCGCGGTGGCTTTCCTTCCATCTTCGCCGGCCGGCCGCGCTTGCGCATCGCACCGTCAAGCCGCTCCGCTTCCGGACGATCCAACCGGATCGAACGATTGGCCTTCACGTCCAGCATGGCGCTCGCCGGTTTGGCGAAGCTTGGCGCGCTATGCTCGGTCGTGAACTTGGCCTTCGGCATCCCTTCGATGCTCCGTGTCCACCCACATTCTCGCGAAACCGCGCGGGACAAAATGGGCCATCATAAAAAACCATGGGACACGGCAAGTCCAACGCGCACAAGCGCTTAGGCTATGCGCGGGATACGCCTTTACTTTGCTAAAAATCAATAGTTTGGCCCACTTTGTCCCATTTTCTTTTCGCAGGAGTATGAACGGGCTTTGCAGCAGCATCGGCGCAAGTCGCTGTTCACGCGACTTGCAGACCAAAATGTGTGGCCCAAGCATCGAAGTCTCGATCCTGGTGCAGGAGGGCAAAGCCATTCACAAGCGTGAACGTCGCGATGATCACATCGATTGTTTTTCGAGGCGTGACGCCGAGCGCGCGCAATGTCCGATAGCGACGCGCGGCCTCAGTGGCTAGCGTGTCGCTTAGCATTGGCGCCTGGCGAAAGGCGCGCAAAGCAGCTTCCATCCGCATGGCGTGCGCATCGTCCCGCGCGCCCTGCAGGCATTCAAGCAGGACCAGATCGCCAATGATGATGTCGTTTGGATGCTTGACGGCGCGCAGTTTTGTCACTGCCGGGCTAAGTTCATCGCGGAAGTGGCCGATCCAGACCGACGTATCGACGACAATCACGCGGTGGCGCCGGTATCGTCATGGCGCAAAGCATTCAAGTCACCTTCCCAGCCAATTCCGGCAAGCGCGCGGAGCGCTTCCCGGCGGCGTTGCTCCGCAACGAGAAGACGTAAACCTTCTTCAACGGTGGCGCGCTTGGTGGCGAGGCCGGAGACCGCCATGGCCTCTTCAAGCAAGTCGTCGTCAATATCGATGTTTGTGCGCATGAAGCCCGCCGATGTGTATCGCTTCCCGTCTTCATACACATTCAGATGACCTAGGTCAAATCAGAACGGCCGCCGGCCAACATTCCAGCGCCTCAGAACAACCGAATCCCGCTGCTAAATTCGCCGTGCGCCATTCCGTCGCGAGCTTTGCGATCGACCAGGGGGAGAGCCTCTATGTTGGGGGGCGGGCCATGGGGCATCGGAAAGCTGCAACGAAGGAAAGATACGCCCATGTTCGCGATGCCCTGGCGCAGCGCGTCGTTGCGGGCGTTGGCGCCAGGCTGGCTTCCCTTGCCGCTGACAGCGACAAGAGCGGAGAATAACGCCCCCTCCAATGCGCCTTTCGCCAATTCATGCTATCAAGAACCACGGCCGCCGCACGCCTGCGCGAAATCGCCCATGCCCGCGTGAGCTGGCTTGATCGGCGCAATGCCGCGAGCGCAAGCGGGCGATTATCTGATCTCGTCCAACTACGGGCGACTACGGGCGTCGCCCAGTGTGGACCGTGGCTCCCTAAGCGCTCGCCCGCATCCGCACTGGCGCCGAAGAAGCGCGCGGCCGCCCTATCGAGCACTGGACGCTGCACGATCTGCGCCGCACGGTCGCCACGCACATGGCGCGGCTTGGCGTCGATGACATCGTGGTCGAGCGCGTGCTCGGTCACCGCGTCGGCGGCGTGAAGGCGGTTTATAATCGCTATCGCTACACCGACGAAAAGCGCGCGGCTTTGGCGCTGTGGACGAAGGAATTGTTGGGGGACGGATGATCGCCTGTTGCGCTTCTTTGCGTCAGAACAACTCAAGCTGGCCCGCGTCCTTCGCATGTCGCGGCGCGTTGCGCGGCGAGCGCTTCATTTTCTCAGGCGCCGGTGCAGCTGCAGGAGATGCAAGCGGAGCGGGCTGATCTTCGGCGTTGTTGATGCTGGTTGCTAAGCGTTCCGTTTTTGGCAAGGACATTTCGAGGGGCGTTACCGCCTGAGATTCTGATCTGCCGCTAGGCCTCGCCATTTCCGCCATCCAAGCCCGCACTTCCGCCGCCCGAAACAGATTGATCGTCCCGCCTGGCTTGATCGCCACCGGGAACGCCTTGGTCGGATGCGCGCGCAAATCCCACAAGGCGCGCTTGCTGAGCTTCAAGTGCGCGCAGACCAGCTCGGTCGTCCACCACGCGTCATCAATCGCAGAAGTCATCGCTGCCTCCTGGGCGATATTGCGCGTTGCAGCGGAAGGGCGGGAGCTGCCGCACGACGCCGTCGGGTTCCGCGTCATTCCTGGTATTGTCACGTGTTGTTTAAGGCTTAAGGCCGTTAACCAAGGCGAGGCGCCTACGCGAAGCCGTCCTGTGCGGACATGTCGACGAATCGCAATTTCATCGACAGGTTGAGGCCCATACGTCGACTGCTTCGACATGTCGGGACCAATGTGTCGAAAAATCCGAATTTCGTCGACACATTCTATGGACATGTCGATCTGATCGACATATCGATACGCTTATGTCGAAAATTCCCCGATTCGCCGACATATGAAGCCTGACCCTCTCCGGCCACACAACGCCCTGCCACCGCTGCCGCCGGCGGTGGACATCGAGTCCAAGGCGATCCTCAAGGCCTGCATCAGCGCGCGCACGGCCCTCGCGGAACTCAGAGGCGCCGGCGATCTGATCCCTAACCAGGCGGTGCTGATTAACACCATCCCCATCCTGGAGGCCCAAGCGAGTTCCGAGATCGAGAATATCGTTACCACCACTGACCGGCTGTTTCGCCTCGCCAGCGATCCCAAGGGCCAAACCGATTTGGCGACCAAGGAAGCTCTCCGGTATCGCGTGGCGCTCAACATGGGCTTTCGCGCCATCACGGACCGGCCGATCACGACCGGCCTTGCAGTTGAACTGTGCCGCATCATCAAAGGCGTCGAAATGGACATCCGCGCCACGCCCGGCACGGCCCTTCGCAATGATGTGACAGGCGAGACCATTTACACACCGCCCGAAGGCGAGCAGCGCCTGCGCGACATGCTCGCCAATTGGGAACGATTCATTCACGAGGCCGAAAACATCGATCCGCTCATTCGAATGGCGGTGATGCACTACCAGTTCGAAGCCATCCACCCCTTCACGGACGGGAATGGGCGAACAGGGCGTGTGCTTAACATCCTTTACCTTGTGGAAAAGGGCCTGCTTTCCCTGCCGGTGCTTTATCTCAGTCGCCACATCATCAATCACAAGGCGGACTACTATCTCCTCCTGCGCCAAGTCACCGAAGCACAAGCTTGGGAGGCCTGGGTTCTCTATATGCTGACAGCAGTTGAGAAAACGGCGATTTGGACTACCGCAAAAATCCGCGCGATCCGCGATCTCGTCGATCGAACCGCTGACCGAATGCGCCGCGAAGCCGAGCCCGCATATTCGCGCGAACTGTGCGACCTGATTTTCAACCAGCCTTATGTGCGTGTCGCCAATGTGGTTGAGGCCGGGATTGCACAACGCGAAACAGCCTCAAAGCGCCTGCGTGCGCTGGCCGCTGCCGGCTTTCTCGAAGAAATGAAGATCGGGCGCGAGAAATTGTTCTTGAACAAGCCATTTCTCGCCCTGTTGAGTGGAAGAGATTAGCTCGTCAGCCGAGCCCGAATGAAAGGAGGTTCTATCATAAGCAAAACGCTTGATCCCGATAACCGTCCGCTTAACGGTACGGACCTCACGCGCATGAAGCGCACGCCGCAAGTGAAGATCATCCGCCGGGCGCTCAAGCTCACGCAGGAAGAATTCGCGGCGCAGTTTCACATTCCCATCGGCACGCTGCGCGACTGGGAGCAGGACCGCAATGCGCCCGACACCGCGGCACAGGCTTATCTGCGGCTCATCGCCAAAGATCCGGATGCCGTGCGCCGCGCATTGGGATCGCTCACGGCGGCTTAAGCAAAGTTGCCGCAATTAACCGCCCGAACTCAGCATGACGCCGACATCTGCTTTCGTCGCGCGGGCGAATTCTGAACCGTGGCGCCGCGGCTCGTCGGCGCAGATGTCGTGCGGTGCATTGCGGGGTATTGCGCCGCATCGATGGGCATTGCGGGTTATCGTCGTAAGCTTACGGTGAGCGCCGCGGTCAGGCTGCGGCTTTGACGTTCAGCTGCGCTTTCCACGCCCACGGCAGTAACTCGTGCACCCGCTGTGCCGGGTGTCCTGCGATACGTCGCAGGACATCGGCGAGCCAAGCGTGCGGGTCTACCGGGTTGAAGGCCGGATCGACATGCCGAACAAAAGGCCGCGAACCTGGGAGGTCGAACTGTCAGCACTGCGTCGCCACGTGGTGCCGTTGCTTGGCACGAAAGTGACCCAACAGCTTTCACCCGAAATGATCCGGAAATGGCAGAGCGATGTCGTCGCCGGCAAAACCGCCATCGACGAGCGCACGAAGGCGAGAGGACGGGCCATCGTCACAGGTGGCCAAGGCGCCGCCACGCGCGCGATGAGCGCGCTTTCTTCCATGCTGACATGGGCGGTGAAGCGCGGGATGATCCCGTCGAACCCGGCGTTGAAGGTGGACAAACTGCAGCAGCGTCGGCGCAACCGGTTCCTGTCAGAGGAAGAGGCGCGCCGCATGTTTGCGGTCATGGGCGAGCTTCTGGAGAATGGCCACATTAACCAGACTCAGTACGACGTCCTGTTTCTGCTCGCCCTTACAGGCGCCCGCCCATCGGAAATCATGGGCCTGCGCTGGAGTGAGCTGGACCTGTCACGCGGCTTCGCCGCGATCCCGCCGAACCGTCACAAGACGGGCGCGTCAGGCGAATTGCGCGTCATTCAATTCGATAAGACGGCAATCGACCTGCTCCGCTCGCGGCCACGCGACACAGAATGGGTGTTCCCCGATGCAACTGGGCTGAAGCCGTTGTCGCGCGTGCAGGACGCATGGGAGAAGGTGCGGGACGCCGCCGACCTCAAAGACGCGGTCGTCTACACGCTGCGCCACTCCTTCGCGAGCTTCGCCATCGACCAGGGCGAGAGCCTCTATGTTGTGGGGCGGGCCATGGGGCATCGGAAGGCTGCAACGACTGAAAGATACGCCCATGTGCGCGATGCCCTTGCGCAGCGCGTCGTTGCGGGCGTTGGCGCCAGGCTGGCTTCCCTTGCCGCTGACAGCGACAAGAGCGAAGAATGACGCCCCCTCCAATGCGCCTTTCGCCAATTCATGCTATTGAGAGCCATGGCCGCCACATCCGCCCCCGCAGCTGATTACCGCGCCCTCTACGCCCGCGCGTTTGAGGAGTTCGGATCCGTGGCCTTGTGGAACAAGGCTCGGCTCGCCGAACCGTCGCCGGATCATGCGCTCGTGATCGCGCGCGCATTGCGAATTGAAGGCGACCGTGCAGCGCGCGCCTTGGCCGAAGAGATCGAAAGGGCCGTGCGTGCCGCTGTCTAACATCCAGCGCGAAGCGCTGAAGGTACTGGCCGGCGCGCGCGACCCTGAAAGTTATGTCGCCGGGTCCACGCCGCTTAACCAAACCAGCACACGCTTTTCGAGCGACATCGACATTTTTCATGACAATGCCGAGCGGATCGCGGCGCAGGCTGACGCGGACGCCGGGTTACTTCGCGCTGCCGGTTTCGATGTGACCTGGCGTCGGCAACTGACCTACATCCATACCGCCACCATCGCCCGCGCGGGCGAGGAAACGAAACTGGAATGGGCGGCGGACAGCGACTTTCGCTTTTTCCCGGCCGTCCCCGATGACTTGTTCGGCTATCGACTTCACCTGATCGATCTCGCCATCAATAAGCTCTTTGCGGCGGCAGGCCGGCGAGAAGTGCGGGACATTTTCGACCTTCATGTCATTCACCAAAAGCTCTTGCCGATCGGCGCCCTTGCATGGGCTGGCGTCGAGAAATCGCCGGGCTTCACGCCGGAAGGTTTGATCGAGGAGGTGCGGCGAAATCTGGTGCATCCTGCCAGCGCCTGGGAAGAGATCGCGGGCGTTAAGCCGGTCGATCCCATGGCGATCACCCAGAGCGTGCGCGCGGCGCTCGATGAAGCCGAAGCGTTTGCGAACGCGATGCCGACAGACAAGCTCGGCCTTCTCTTTATCGATAACGGCAGAGTGGTGCAGCCAGAGCCCGGTCAGCTTGATCAATATTCGACCCACTCAGGCCAGCGGCGTGGCCATTGGCCGTCCAGCCCTGAAATTGCAGCGGCGATGATGGCGGCGTACGCGGGGGATGAGGACCGCTGAGGCGCACGTTTCAAGGCTCGCGGCGGCCTTTCAACATTAGCCTCACCGCTCCTTGCCGCCGCCTTTGCCCAATCCAAGCATCTGCGTCAGAGATTGCGCCTGCCGCGTCTGCGCCATGCGTTTGGCAACGTCGAGATGGAGTTCCATCGCCTTGAGCCGGTCCTGGAAATTCGCGGAGAAGGCGAGGACGTTCCGGCGGATGGGCTTAGAAAGGCCGAGGCGCTCCAGCTCCTTGGCGCGGGCCTTGAGGGCTTGGGTGAGCGCCGGATCGCGGTTCGGCGCGGTAAGATCGGCGATGCGCACGATCCCAGTCTTGGGCCCTGTCTTGGACAACTGTTCGGCGATGAGCCGGTCCAGCCGTGTCGGCGCGTGGCGGCGGGTTTCGCGGTCCAAGGCGGCGCGGGCCTGGGCAGGCGTGCGCGCGCCAAGCCGTTCCGTCGCAACATCGCGCGCAATCCCGCGCAGGCCATGCTTTACAAAATCCCGCGGCAGGATCAGATCGCGCCCCAACTGGTCACGGCCGCGCAGGATAATGTGGGTGTGGGGATTGTCCGTGTTCCAATGATCGATCGCCAGCCAGGCGAGCGGCTTGCCCAACGCGGCCTCAGTGCGGGCCATCACTTCGCGGGTATAGCCGGGCAGGTCCTTGAGCGCGCCGCCCTCCTCGGCGGTGAGGACAATTCTGAGCCGGCTTCAGGCAGCGCCCATTTCAACGCAACGCTGGCGTCGATAATCAGCATTAACCATCTCTGCGGCGATCGGCGCGCAAATCCTCAAGGCTGTCAGGGCCAGGTCCCAAGGCGATTTTTGATCGCACCGCATCGAGCCGTGCGAGCGCCTCCTGCCGGCTCAGGCCCACGGAAACCGCCGGCGCCCGGCGCGCCTCCTCCTCCAAAGAGGATCCAGTCGAGGCCGCCCGTCGCCGCAAAGCGTCGAGGACGGCGTCGTCGAGGTTGCGGATGAGAATCTGGCCGATCCACTAAATCTACCAGCGACCTGATATCAATGCAATCATTCCACTAGAGTTTTCGCCAAACACCCTCGATCAAGCGCTTTTCAATCGGGCCCCAATAGCGTCCGTCAAAGCTGTTTGGCGCGTCGCCCAGAAGGAGGGCTTCATCGGCGCTCAGCGTGCGGCAGCCGCTCCACGCGGCGGGTGACATGTTGGACTGGCCGCGAACAGGGACGACCGCCAGGTCGGCGCCGTTGATCCGCAAGCGGTCTTTGACCGCGCAGACCTGCACACCGCCAACCTTACCAGGGGGAGATCGGTAGGGAAACCACGGCTCCGCTGTACAACGACAGGTATCATAAGCGGTGCGACAACTTCTATGCGTCTGTTTGTTGGACCAAAACGCACCACCAACAAACCGCTACCAACGGTGCCTCTGTGGCCCATTATTGAGGCGCCGCGCACACCAGATCGCCGCCTTTCCCATTGGTCTTGTTGCTTCCGGCCCCAGCCATTCCTGCAATCCACGCCCACTTGTCGGACACGCCAATTTGACTGACCTCGGCGGGGGATGCCGCTGAAGTCCGATCTGGAGGGGTTGGCAGCGGCGCCCAGGCTGTGGCCGATGGTTTACCGCTATTTTGATCCGTGTTGGTCCCTGCTGGTCCCGGCGGTGAAGTTCAACGCTGAACCGGGGCCTTTAGCGGGATGTTCGTCAGCCTGTGGCGACGCACAACGTCTTTCCCAGGCTTTCCCAGCGTTTCCCTGTGACCCTCCTCTGCCAGCGGTCAGCGGGCCACGGGAGAGCAGCTCCAATCTGGTACCCAGCCCGTCCACGCTTTCCCAGCGATGCCTGCCGTTTCAAATTTTTTGGTACCCATGTGGTACCCAGGGGTTTTCTTCGAACCGGTCGATTTCGAGAAAACCCTTGGGAGACTTGGAGCGGGCGAGGCGATTCGAACGCCCGACCCTCACCTTGGCAAGGTGATGCTCTACCCCTGAGCTACGCCCGCATCCATGGGGGTGACGCCGAGGAAGCCCCCAGCGCGAGGCGCGTTGTATTGCCTAAAGCGGGTCGCCGCGCAAGGGGGTTTGCGCGCCTCGCTGCAGATGCCTTCCCTTTGGTGCGAGGCCATCCCCCCGCTTTGACTGAGCTTGAGGAGGGCGGATGCGGTCTCCTTGCCGGCGTCGGTCATCATGGCCCTGAAGCCCGGTAAAGCGTATGAATTAGGCAATCCTGCTGCGCCTGTTTCGACGCCCGAAAGGCGGCCGACGTAAACCTGGTCAGGGCCTTGCAATCATTAACAAAGTGCGCCTGATCGAAGTACTGCGGCAGCACGTCTTCGCCCGCGGTCTTCGCCCATGGCTGCGGATGGATTTGCCGCAGCGCCCCCTGCGAGCGCGCCAGCCGCATGACGTGCTTGGGCCCCCACCCCGCCGTCCGCCGCACCCGATCGTGAAAGCCCCGCAGGCTCACCATCGCCGCGACCGAAGCCTCAACCGCCCCCCCGCGAGCAGCCCCTCCGCCATGGCGGACGTCAACATCGCCGCCTGAGCGTCCCGAGCCGGCGGCGCCGGCAGAGCCCGCAGCCACGCTATGGCGACCTCCGCAGCGACGGCGAAACCGCAGGCCAGCTCTCGGCAGCCCTGGAGGCTCCGTGCGCTGAACCGAGGCTTCTGACCGAAACCCGCCAAGGCCTGAGCGCTCCTGATCCTGTCGCCCTCCGCTTACCGCGCTACCCCGCAGACCGGCCCTGAATCATCCTTGTGGACCGTCGCTTCGCGTCCGCCTGCGAGGCCATTGCCTGGACCCTGCGCGCCCAGGGGCGCGCGCAGATTTACCGCGACCGCACCTATGGCGCGGCGCACATGATCGGCCAACCGCGGCCCTTGCCCCACGGTTTCGCCCTGACCGCCCCCGAGGCCCGCCCCGCGGATCGTCATACCGGCTGATCCTGGGAGCGCCGCAGCGTCGTCCCCGACGTCCGCACCGGCGAAGACCCGATCCGCGCCGCCGCCAACGCCATTGCCCTGGCGCGAACGCCCTTAGCGATCCTGAAGCCCAGTTTCCGCGTATCAACCCCCATGGCGACGATTGCGATCATTGGCGCGGGGATGGCGGGCTTGGCCTGCGCCCAAAGGCTCACGGCGGCGGGCCGAGCGGTGACCCTGTTTGACAAAGGCCGAGGCCCAGGCGGCCGCCTTGCGACGCGGCGGGTGGAAACGCCCCACGGGGTCCTGCGCTTCGACCATGGCGCGCAATATCTGACGGTAAGGGATCGGGGTTTCCGGGCGAGCCTGGCCCGGGTCAGTGACGCCATCGCCCCTTGGCCGGAAAGCACTGGCGCCCCCAGCGAGGAACGCTTTGTCGGCGCTCCCGGCATGAACGCCCTCCCGAAGGCCCTCGCCAAGGGGCTCGATGTCCGCTTTTCAAGCCGCATTGCCCGCCTGCGCCGCGCAGAAAGCGGCTGGACGCTGGACTCAGAGGACGGCGCCCGCTTTGGCCCTTTCGCCGCCGTGCTCGTCGCCGTGCCGGCCGAACAGGCAGGAGCGCTGGTGGCGCCTCACAGCCCCGCCTTCGCCGCCGAGGCCGCCGCCGCCCGCACCGCGCCCTGTTGGGCGGGGCTGTTCGCGGTCCAGGGCCAAGACCAGCCCCCGTTGATCGCCCAGCGCCTGAAAGACCACCCGGTCCTCGCCTGGATCGCCTGCGACAGCGCTAAACCCGGCCGCGACGCGGCCCTGCAGACCTGGGTGTTGCACGCCCGCACGGATTGGAGCGCTGACCATCTCGAAGAAACCCCCGAGACAATCCTGACGGCGCTGCAGGAAGCCTTTGAAGCTTCTGTCCGGCCGCAGAGCCCGATCCTCTTCGCCCAAGCTCACCGCTGGCGATTTGCGCAGGTCACCGAGCCCGCCGCGACGCCTTTCGCCTGGGACAAAGGCTTGGGCCTGGGCCTCTGCGGCGATTGGCGGATCGGCCCCCGCGTCGAGGCCGCCTGGCAATCGGGCGACGCCTTGGCGAGCGCCGTTCTAAAGGCCGACCCATGCTGACCACGCTCCAAGACGGCTACCGCGCCTGGATCTTCGGCGCCCGCGGCGGGGTGGGCGCCGCGATCGTCCGGCTCCTGGAAGCTGACCCCCGCTGCGCCGCGATCCGCGCCGGCGCCCGCATGGCGCCCGAGACAACAGGCAAAATCGGGGGCTTCGCGTTTGATCTTGAAGATGAACCAACCATCGCCGACGCCGTCAGAGCCGCCGCCGCGGATGGCGCCCCAGACCTCGTCCTGGTCGCCACCGGCCTCCTCCACGGCGCGGGACTCCAGCCTGAAAAGACCATCCGAAGCTTGGCCCCCGAGACCTTGGCTAAATCTTACGCCGTCAACGCCATCGGCCCTGCTTTGATCGCCAAGCATGCCCTGGCCCACCTCCCCCGCGACCGCAAATCCGTCTTCGCCGCTCTCTCCGCCCGGGTCAGCTCGCTAAGCGACAACCGCTCCGGCGGCTGGCACGCCTACCGCGCCTCCAAGGCCGCCTTGAACATGCTGGTCCGCAACGCCGCCATCGAACTCGGCCTTCGCAACAAGACTGCGGTCTGTGTGACCCTTCATCCGGGCACGGTCGACACCGCCATGTCCAAGCCCTTCCAGGCAGGCGTCGTCCCCGGCAAGCTCCTCTCCCCCGAGCAAAGCGCCGCTCACCTTCTGGGCGTCGTCGACGCCCTCACCCCCGACCGGAGCGGGGAGCTTATCGCTTGGGACGGTCAGACCATTCCATTCTAACCCGGTTTTTACAGGACCCAGGGCAGGGTGCCGCATGGCCACAGCCCCAAAACGCTTCACCCTGACCCCCAACGCCGCAGCCCTCGCCGGGGCCGCGCTCGTCCTCACCGCAGGTCTGGGCGGACTGCGCCTCGGCTTCGCCGAGGACGTCGACAGCCTAGGCATCGCCCGCAGCGCCGAAGCGATCCTGGCCGGCGGCTATGAGCGCAGCCGGGTCCTGGGCGTGCCGCTCTATGAGCTGATCGCGGCAGGCCTGATGGGCTTGGGCGGGGTGATGTTTGTGAACCTCGCCTCCCTGCTCTTCACTTTGGGCGCCGTCGGTTTCCTCTGGGCGGCCCTGCGCCGAGCGGGCGGCAAGGGCGCGGCCTTTGCCCTGCTGGCCGCCTCCGCCAGCCCGCTTGTTCTGATCAATGCCTCCGCGATGATGGAGACAAGCCTTTTGGCGTTGTGCGTCAGCGCCGGGCTTTGGGCCGCTGTCGCCGCCGCCGCCACGGGCGAGCGCCGCTTGGTCATCGCCGCGGCCCTCGCTGGCTCGCTGGCGACCGCCGTCCGCCCCGACGCCGCCCTTTTTGCCCTGGCTTTGGGCGCAAGCCTTGCTTTCGAGCAGCGCCAATCTTGGAAGAAAGCCTGGGAGACCCTCGCCTGGTTTGCCGGTTTCGGCCTTTTGGCGATTGGTCTGTATGGCCTGATGAACGGCGGCTTCGCCTTCCTCGATCAGGTCGCCGTCAGCAAAGACACCGCCGGCCGCAGCCTGGCCCGAGCAGTCCTCGGAGCCGCGACCGTGCTGGGCCTTTTCGGCGCGGTCGTCCTCGCCGTGACCTTGGGCCGCGTCGCCCGCGACCCCGAAGACGCCTGGCTCCGCGCCGCGCGCGCCTCTCCCGCCGCCCGCGTGGCGCTCCTGATCGCCATCACCGCGGGCCTTCTCTATGGCCTGCGGTTCTTGGCCCTCCCCGATGAACTCGAATACCTGCTCCCGGCCTTTCTAGCCCTGTGCGTCGCCTTGGGCGCCTTCGCCGGCCGCCTGACCTGCGCGCTCTTTGCCATGAGCCTGCTTGTCGCCAACGTCGCCCAGATCGCGCTGTTTGAGCGCCGCGGCGAAGAGGTGCGCGCGGCGGTGTCGCTTCAGCCCGGCGCGCTGGTTCAGGACTGGGCCTTCCGCCGCCACAACCAATGGCTCCGCGCGCCCGAGACCCAAGCAACCCTCAGCGCCCTCATCGGCGAACCCGGCGTCGCGCCGGACACAACCTATCTCTGGCTAAACGGCGTAGCCTTCCCTGGCGGCGGCCTCGTCCTCGGCGCCGATCAGCTGTACCGCTTCTTGGTCGCCGGCGACGGCGATCCGCACCATCTCAGCGCTTACCGCACCGCTGTGGTCTGCCCTACAGCGATCGTCCCCCGCCGCGGCTGGCGTGTTCTTCAGCCGCCGGGATTAGACGCCCTCCACGGCCCCCCCAGCTGGGCCGAGGGCTGTCGCAGCTTCACTCCCCAGCCTGCGCTGGCCGCGGGGCCTTTAGACGCCGCCGGTGGATATGGCCCTCCGCCGTCGCCTTCACGCCTTCCGGCGCCTGGCCTTTGAAATAATCCCGCTGCCAGCCTTGCTGAACTGCGTTGGGGTCCTTCTCCCGCAGCTTCTCCAGGAATGAGCCCCGGCTCGTGCTCCAGTTCCGGTAGTCGTGCTCCAGCTCCGGATTGGCGCTGATCGGCTTCACGATCGGCTCCACCGCATCCACCGCCGTGTGGCTCACCGGCATGATGAAACAGAACGGCTCGCCCTTTTTGAACCGGATCATGCCCGGCCGAGTGAAGCGCCAGTTCATCGTGAACGGGAAGGGCAACCAGAAGGTCTCCACGATCCCGACCAACGGCTGGATGCCGTCTTTGATGAGGTTCGGCGGCCCCCCGACCCACAAATCCCAGCCCGGCTCGGTCCGGAACAAGTAGCCCGTGTGGAACGTCAGCACGCCCCCTGAGAAATGCGACGACACCACAGGTTTCAGCATCTCCGGGGTCGTGTCGTCATCGGCGTCGATGCGGATGTCCTCGGTCCGCGGACCGCCGGTCCAGGACGCCGTGAACGACACCGGAGAGAGCAATTCCCACCCTGTCGTGTTCGCCACCACAAGCGGCAGACAGCGGTACGGGTGCCGGTCGGAGAACCGATCCATCCAGTCTCGGTCCTGGCGGCCGGGGATCATCTCAGAAGGGCTGCCTTCAGTGACGTAACAGGTAAGTTTCATGGCGCTTTTCGACCGCTGCGACAGGGAGGAGTTGACATTCCCCTCCTTCGGTACAGAAGGCCGCAGCCGTTTCCAACCCCCGCGCCTGCCTGAGGTCCGATGCCTACCCAGCCCGCTGACCGTAAAAGCCTCCTGGCGCGCCTGGACGCCCTCGGCGTCTGGCACAAGACGACCGATCACCCGCCCATCTTCACCGTGGACGAGGGCAAGGACTTGAAGCTCGCCATCCCCGGCGGCCACTCCAAGAACCTGTTCCTGAAAGACAAAAAGGGCGGGCTTTGGCTGATCTGCGCGCTTGGGGAAACCAAGATCGACCTCAACGCCACAGCGAAAGCCCTGAACGCGCCCCGCTTCAGCTTCGGCTCCGCGGACCTGCTTTTTGAAACCCTCGGCGTCACCCCGGGCTCGGTGACGCTCTTCGCCCTTGTCAACGACCCCGAAGCCAGGGTCCGCTTGGTCTTAGACCAAGCTCTCCTCGACCACGCCATCGTCAATTTCCACCCCTTGACCAACGCCGCCACCACGAGCATCGACCAGCAGGGCCTGCGCGCTTTCGTCGCCGCCCTTGGCCGCACGCCTCTCGTCCTCGACTTTGACGGCCTGACCTTGGCGCCTTGGGTCTGAGCCGGGACATCCCCGCAGTTGAACTGAGGCGGGAAAGCCGCCATCTAAGCGCCGTGTTTTGAGGAAGACCGATGCTCAACGCCGCAGCCAGTGATCTCATCAAAGAAGGGTCCGACGCCGCCTTCATGGCCGACGTCATCGAGGCCTCCCGCGCCCAGCCTGTGTTGGTCGACTTCTGGGCGCCGTGGTGCGGCCCCTGCCGGCAACTCACGCCCACCTTGGAAAAGGCGGTGAGGGCCGCGAGCGGCAAGGTGCGCTTGGTCAAGATCAACATTGATGAAAACCCCGGCGTCGCAGGCCAATTGGGCGTCCGCTCCATTCCCGCGGTGTTCGCCTTTGATCAAGGCCGGCCAGTGGACGGCTTCATGGGCGCCCTGCCCGAAAGCCAGGTCAAGATGTTCATCGACCGCATCCTGGGCGGAGGGGGCGGCGCCGAAGACATCGAGGCCTTCCTCGCCCAGGCGGAAGAAAGCCTGAGCCTCGGCGATCTCGGCGGCGCCTCTCAAGCTTACGCCACGATCTTGCAGGTCGACCCCGAAAACGCCAAGGCCATCGGCGGCCTCGCTCGCTGCTATCTAATGGGCGGAGACGCGGCCCAAGCCAAAGCCATCCTCGACATGGCGCCGGAAGCCAAACGCACCGACCCCGCCATCGCCGGTGTCTATGCGGCCCTAGAGTTGGCGTCAGATGTCCCCGCGGGCGTCGACCTTCAGGGTCTCGCCCTGCGTCTGTCCCAGAACCCGAAGGACCACGCCGCCCGCTTGGACCTGGCCAAAAGCCTCGCCGGTCGCGGCGATCTTGGCGGCGCGGTGGACCACCTCCTGGCCATCATCGAAGCCGACCGCGAGTGGAACGAGGGCGAGGCCCGCAAGCAGCTATTGAAGATTTTCGACGCCGCCGGCCCCGCGTCGGAAGTCACAAAATCCGGTCGCCGCCGCCTTTCTGCGCTTCTCTTCAGCTAACCCGAAAGGAGGCGGCCATGAGCGCCTTCGGCTACCGCAAACCGCAAGACCTGCCGGAGGTGATCCCAATCTTTCCGTTGCCGGGCGCGATCCTGTTTCCTCGTTCAACCTTGCCGCTGAACATTTTCGAGCCCCGCTACCTCAACATGATCGACGACGCGCTCGCCGCAAAGCGCCTCATCGGCATGATTCAACCCGTCGACCGCGCCGGCGGCATAGCCGAGATCGGCGGCGTGGGGCGGATCACGACCTTCGCCGAAACTGACGACGGCCGGTATCTGATCACCTTGACCGGCGTCGCCCGCTTCCGCGTCACCGAAGAGCTCACTGTCGACACCCCCTATCGCCAAGTCCGCGCCGATTTTCATCCCTTCGCGCGGGACTTGTCGCCGCCAGGCCTTGAGGCCGCTATCGACCGCGACCGCCTCCGCAGCGCGCTCCGCCGTTATGTCGACATGCACGGCTTTGAGACCGATTGGTCCGCCGTGGACGAAGCGCCGCCGGAAGCACTGGTCAACGCCGTAGCCTCCCTCTGCCCCTTCGACAACCTTGCTAAACAGGCGTTGCTCGAAGCCGACGATCTCGCCGACCGCTGCACCGCCCTGATCGCGCTGTTGGAGATGAGCGCGGAGCCCGGCGGCGCCGAAGGGCCTCTCCAATGACCGATCCCGCCACCACGACCGATCTCGACCCGCGCCTTCTTGAGGTGTTGGTCTGCCCACACGCTCGTACGCCTCTGCGCTATGATCGCGCCAAACAGGAGCTTATAAGCGCCACAGCGCGCTTGGCCTATCCCATCCGCGACGGCGTGCCCGTGCTGATCGTGGAGGAAGCCCGCGAGCTGGACCCCTCCGAATGAGCGACGCGGCGGCTCACGCCAAGGCCTGGCCGACAGACCTCGCCTTCGATCGTGCGGCCAAGGTCTTGCGCATTGCCTATGACGACGGCGCGACTTTGGCGATCCCCTTTGAACTTTTGCGGGTAGAAAGTCCGTCCGCGGAGGTTCAGGGCCATGGCGGCCGGAAGATCATCGTCCGGGACAAGAGCGATGTCGATATCACCGACGCCTTCCCCGTGGGCCGCTACGCCGTCCGCATCGTCTTTGACGACGGCCACGACACCGGAATCTACACCTGGGCTTACCTGCGCAAGCTCGGCGAGGAGCAAGACACGCTGCTCGCCGGCTATCGCGCCAAACTC
>JBILVS010000175.1:0-5182 GCA_044370335.1 Caulobacterales bacterium | reverse complement strand
CCAAGCGCGTGGGCTTCGTGACGCTTGAAACCGAAACCGAGAAACAGCGCGCCAGCCGTTGCGATGCGGCCGAGGCTTTGCTTCAGGCGACTACCTTGACCTCAGAGCAGGAGGCGCTGGAACCGGTCTTCCGAGGTTCCGCCGCCTGGGCCATGGGGCGTGACTGGCGCTTGGAAGCCGCCGCCGAGACCGCCGACAACCGCCTCGATTCAACCCTCGCAGTAACCCAAGATTTGGGTGCAGGCCCGGTCCCCGTCGTTCTCCTGGGCGCTGCGACCGTGGTCGAAGAAACCCGCGGCCAAGCGCTGCTCACGTTCGCCTATGCGGCCCCATGACGGCTCCGCTTTTATGGCGTGCTCGGTGCGGAAATCTCTGAGATCGCCGTTAGCGGCGATGCGCAGAACAGCCAGCGCTTCACCTTTTTCAAGCCTCGAGCCTCAGCCTCATATGACCTCGGCCTCGGCGCCACGGCCAGCCTCGGCGTCGAGCGTCGTATCGGACAATTGGATTTCGGCGATTTCGCCGCCAGCGCAGGGCTCTTTGACGGCGTCTCCACCGCCGGCAACCCGGCCCTCGGCCCCGAAATCGCCTGGGTTGACAGCTTTGACCTCGATTGGCGTTGCGACGACGGCTTCGCGGCGCCCCTTGAGGCCTTCTACCGAGAGCGGGAAGGGGTGCTGGAGCACGTCGCGCTTCCTTCGGGCGGTTTGGGCATTGCCAAGGCCGGCCCGGCCACCGTCACAGGCCTCGTCGTGACCATTGATCTGCCGCTGGATATGGTGATCTCCGGCGAGGAGTTCAGCCTCTACGGCGAAAGCAACGACAGTGTCGTCCGCGATCCCTTGATCAACCGCGACCGGGCTTTCAACCAATTTCGCCGCCTATTGTGTTGAGGCGTCTTTGCGGCAGGATCCGCCGGGGCTGCCTTTCAGCTGGGGCCTGACTTGGCGCAGTCCCTTCGGCCAAACCGGCTACCGCGTTAATGAGCAGGACGATCGCACCGACAGCGCCCAGATCGGCGTTTCATCGAAAGCACCGCGCTTTTCGACCTCGTTACCCGGTTGGGGCTGCGCAATCTCTGCACCGCCCGCTTCCAGCGCGAACGCCGGCGATTTGCGCCAAACCGCTCCGGCGCCCTGAGCAGCATCGAGCGCCGCTGGGCGACCGACGGAACGGTCGTTGCGCTCGAAGTCACCGGCCGGTTCTGACGCGTTTGAGAGCAGCCGGCGCCTGCGGATTAAGCGCGGCGCCTGCCGCCTATGCGAGGGATATGGCCGTTCAAGCCGCACGTGTCCCCCCTTTTGAGAGCCGGCGCGAACCCGTCTACGGTTCTGTCATGTTTGATGAAATGCTTGATCCCGCGGGCGGCGTGAGGGCTCCCTATCAGCGGATTAAAGAGTGGCTGGAAACCACTGGCGTCGGCGCGCTCGCCGGCCGCCAGGCCGAAGCTGAAGCGCTGTTTCGCCGGATCGGGGTTACTTTTGCCGTCTACGCCGAGGATGGCGGCGATCCGGAGCGGTTGATTCCGTTCGACCTTATCCCGCGCGTTTTCTCTGCCGCGGAATGGCGAATGCTGCAGCGTGGCATCCGCCAGCGCGCCCAGGCGCTGAACGCCTTCCTCTACGACGTTTACCACCGCGGAGAGATCCTCAAGACCGGCATTGTGCCGGAACATCTCGTCTATCGAAACGAGGCGTACTTGCCGGAAATGGCGGGCTTTGATCCCCCGGGTCGGGTCTATAGCCACGTCGTCGGCGTCGACATTGTCCGCACCGGCCCGCATGACTTCCAGGTTTTGGAGGACAATTGCCGCACCCCATCCGGCGTCTCCTACATGCTGGAAAACCGCGAAATCATGATGCGAATGTTCCCGCAGCTCTTCCAGGCGGGCGCAGTGGAGGCGGTGGACGTCTATCCCCGCCATCTAAAGCAAACCCTCGTCGAAGCGGCGCCGGCCAAGTGCAAAGGCGAGCCGACGGTGGTCGTCCTCACGCCAGGCCCCCTCAACAGCGCTTATTATGAACACTCCTATCTCGCAGACTTGATGGGTGTGGAGCTCGTCGAAGCCGCCGACCTCTTCGTCGACGATGGCCTATGCTGGATGCGCACGACCCGGGGCCCCCAGCGGGTCGATGTCATTTACCGCCGCATCGACGATGCCTTCATCGACCCGCTGTCGTTCCGCCCTGACAGCCTCCTCGGCGTGCCGGGATTGTTCAGCGTCTATCGCGGAGGAGGGGTCACCCTGTGCTCGGCCCCCGGCTCCGGCGTCGCCGACGACAAAGGGATCTATGTTTTTGTCCCTGACATGATCCGCTTCTATTTGGGCGAACCCCCGATCCTGAAGAACGTCGACACCTATCGCTGCGCCGACCCCGAGCAGCTCGCTTATGTGCTGGCGAACCTCAAGGACCTCGTCGTCAAAGAAGCCCACGGTTCAGGCGGCTACGGAATGCTGATCGGACCGCATGCCTCCAAGAAAGAACTCGAAGCCTTCCGCAAAAAACTTGAAGCCCGGCCGGACGATTACATCGCGCAGCCGACGCTTGATCTGTCCACCGCCCCCGTGCTGGGCGACGGCGCGGTGGAAAGTCGCCATGTCGACTTCCGCCCCTATTGCCTTGTCGGCCGGGAAATCCGGCTCACCCCCGGGGGTCTCACCCGGGTCGCCCTGCAGAAAGGCTCGCTTGTGGTGAACTCCTCCCAAGGCGGTGGCGTCAAAGACACCTGGATCCTGGCGGAGTAGGGGGGGCACGATGCTGAGCCGCACAGCGCAGAACCTGTTCTGGATGGGCCGCTACATCGAGCGCGCCGACGCCACGGCCCGCCTCATTGAGATGGGCCGAGCCATGGCCATGCTGCCGGGCGCCAACGAGAGCAAAGAATGGCACAGCGTGGCCCGCGCCACCGCCGCACCGGAAGACCTGACAGGCGAGGGCGCTACCGCGGAAGACGTCATCCGCCACCTGTTGCTCGACGGCAATAATCCCTCGTCCATCCGCTCGTGCCTCACCCAAGCGCGGGCGAATGGTCGAGCCATTCGCACGGCCCTCACCCAAGACATGTGGGAGTCCCTGAACGACGGGTGGCGGACGCTGGAGCAGGCCTCGCCCGTCCGCCTCAAGGATGAACTGCCGCGCTATCTCGATTGGACCCGCCAGCGCGCGGCGGCCTTTCGGGGCTCCACCGAAACCTCCCATCTGCGTAACGACGGTTACACGTTCCTGCGGATCGGGGAATACATCGAGCGCGCGGACATGACGCTCCGCCTCTTGGACGTGAAGTACTATGTGCTTCTGCCCGAAACCGATGTGGTCGGCGGCGGTCGCGACTACCACCAGTGGACGTCAGTCCTGCGCGCCACAAGCGCCCTCAGAACCTACCACCACGTCTATCGCGACAATTATACCCCCTGGGGCATCGCGGAGTTCCTGGTCCTCAACCGCATGTTCCCCCGATCGGTGATGTTCTCCTATTTGGGGCTGGAGCGTCACCTCGATGACCTCGCCGCCGTGTACGGCGCCCGCCACGCCTGCCAGAACACCGCCGCCGGCATGGTGAAGCGCCTCAAGGGCTTCGACATGGGCAGCCTGTTCCAGTTCGGGCTGCATGAATTCATCGTCGAGGCGGTGAGTTGCACCCATCGCCTCTCTCGCGAAATCGCCGCGGCCTACGACTTTTGAGCCTCCATGAAGATCACCATCCGCCACCACACCCGCTATGCTTACAGCCCCGCCGCCAGCCGCGCCGCCTTGCGTCTGCGCCTCTTTCCGCCTCAGTTTGAGACCCAGCATCCTCTGGACTGGACGGTTTCGGTCAACGGTCAGGTCGTCGCCCCGCTCCACACCGCCGCGTTTGGCGAACAGGAGGCGGTATGGACCACCCGCGAGCCCCAGGCCGAGTTGTCGATCCTGGCGGCGGGAACGGTGGAGACCAAAGACGCCGCCGGCGTCGTTCGGGGCCTCCAGGACTGCGCCCGCCCTGGCGTCTTCCTCCGGTCGACGCTGCTCACGGCCCTCGATCCTGCGCTAACGACGTTGGCCCAGGAAGCGCGCCATTCTAGTGTCCTTGATACGCTTCACGCCTTGTGCGGCCTCGTCGCCGATCGCATCGCTTATCAGGCGAACCAAACCCACAGTCAAACCACTGCGGCGGAGGCGCTGGCGCACGGTTTCGGCGTCTGCCAGGACCATGCCCACGTGTTTATCGCCACCGCCAGGGCCGCGGGCGTTCCGGCGCGTTACGTCATGGGATATATGGCGGCGGACGAAGATTTGCATGAGACCCACGCCTGGGCGGAAGCCTTTGTGCCGGAACTGGGGGCCTGGGTCGGGTTTGACCCCGCCAACCGGCGGTGCCCAACCGACGCTTATGTTCGGCTCGGCTGCGGGTTTGACGCCGCAGAAGCCGCGCCGGTGCGAGGGTGCGTGGGCCCGGGGGCAGTCGAAGCGCTGACAGCGGCGGTGGACATCGCCCCCGACGTCACGCAGGAGCAGTAACGTCGAAACGGGGCGAAGGGCCATGACCTATTGTCTGGCGCTGAAGGTGAGGGAAGGGTTGGTTCTGCTGTCCGATACCCGCACCAATGCGGGCGTGGATAACATCAGCCGCTTCAAGAAAATGTTCCTCTGGCGCACCCCAGGGGAACGCGCTATCGCGCTCTGCACAGCAGGCAATCTCGGCATCACGCAGGGCGTCATCACGCGCCTTCAGGCCGACATCGACAAAGCCAAGGGCTCTAAAAAGAGCGAGAGCCTTCTCACCTGCAAGACCATCTACCGCGCCGCCGAGTTGGTCGGAGAAGCGATGGCCTCTATGCAGGCCCGCGACCGCGCCCGAATAGAAGCCCAGGGCGCCGCGGCGGATGCGAGCATCATCGTGGCCGGCCAGCGCAAGGGCGGCAAAGCGCGCCTGTTCATGGTGTATTCCGCCGGCAATTTCATCGAAGCCACCGATGACACCCCTTACTTTCAGATCGGTGAGCACAAATACGGCAAACCGATCCTCGATCGGGTCATTAAACCCACGACGCCGCTGGACGAGGCCCTGAAGGCAGCGCTCGTCTCCATGGACTCCACTTTGCGGTCCAATCTGTCGGTCGGCATGCCCCTGGATCTCACGGTCATCCCCGTCGATGTCCATGGCGAGGCGCATACCCGTCGCTTCGAAGCCGACGACCCTG
>JBILVS010000174.1:0-5189 GCA_044370335.1 Caulobacterales bacterium | reverse complement strand
TGGGCGCAGGGCGTGGCCAAGCGCGCCGGCATGAAGAAGGCGAAGGTGGCGCTCGCGCGCAAGCTCGCTGTCGTCATGCACCAGATGCTGAAAACCGGGAAAGCCTTCTCGCTGACCGGTCTGCCGCAGGCGGTCGCCGCATAGGGACAAAACACCAAGGAGAACGGGAAAAGCAGAAGGGTTTGAAGGGGCTAGTCCTTGCGTCCCTTCCAACAGGGTCCCCCGCCGGGACGATGGAGCGATCAGGCCGATAATGCGGGAGCAGCGCCTCGGCGACTGCGCGTTACTAGATTGGCCGGTCGATCCTCATCAGATCCCATCATGCAGCGGCCGGGCGCCGACTGCGGACAGAAGCAAGACCTCGGCGGGTCGGATCAGGGCGGAAGGAAACAAGGGATTGACAACCCAGGGCCCATTACAGAAGCCCGCATTATTCGCGACGGTCGAGGGAATTGGAGTTTCTATCGCGGCAAATCCCAGTCGCGCGCCATCAATCCGCCGGAGCGGTTGATTTTTTGGCGATTGACGGTGAACTCCAGGAGGGTTGCGGTCGATGGCTTTGATGGGCGGCGTATGCGCCGCATCGGTCAGGCGGGCGCTGGGCGCTTGTTTGGGCGGTTAAGGCCAAGCACGTCGAAAAGATCCCGGATAAGTTCAGCGTGCGGGCATGCGGCTGCGAACGCGACGCGCACGCGGTGGGCGGTTTCACGAAAGCGCGCGCCGATTTTGAGAAGCGCCAGGCGCAGCGTCGTGAACTCGGCCTTGGCCAAAGCGTGTTTTTCGGGGATCGCCTCGCGCACGGTGAGCATAAGCCAATACGCCGCCGTGTGCAGAAAGAGGCGCATCTGATTGGCATTGGCCGACGTGCAGGAGGTGCGGTCGCTTTTCAATTGGGATTTGTGCAGCTTGATCAGATTTTCCGCATTGCCGCGGGCGCAATAATGATCGGCATAGAGATATTCCGCCGTGTCCTCCCCGAGCGATGTGACGATGGCGCGAATGTCCAAACCCAGACGCGTGGCTTCGATGCGGGCAATGACGCGCCGCTCACAGCCCCATGATTTGGCGCCGTAACGGATGTCGGCATATTCCCGCACCCTCTCGGCATCTTCTACAGCGCGCATCGTGCGAACGTGATCGGCGACATCCTCGACCTTGGCGCGGATGACGTCATTCACAGGAAGCCCGAAAATATAATCAATTCCATGGGCTTCGCACCATTCCATGGCTTCTGACCGACCATAATGGCTATCGCCACGGAAGGTGATCGCCGTCTCTGGCCAATGCGCACGGATATGGCGCACCACAAAGCGCAACACGCGGCGCACCTCTTTTCCAGATGGCGTCTTGCCCGTGCGCAGCAGATGAAAGACCGGCCGTCCCGTCGCTGCGTCATAGATATGGATGGGTTTGAAACAATAAGCGTCTTCATGGGCGTTGAAGAACGATAATTGCTGCCCGCCATGGACTTCATCGACGGTATCATCGATGTCGAGAACGATCGCCTTCGGTGCGCGTTCGAAGCTTTCGCAGAATTGCGTGATCAGCGCCCGCGCCACGCGGATGAGGTCTGCGACCTTCGGCATGTTTTCAAAGCGCGAGATCGTTGGCTGGGAGCATAGATCATGGCCCGTCTCAGGCAGGCGTGAGCAAGCCAATTTGAAGGCGGGGTCATGACGCAGGCGACCCAGGTCATTGCCATCTTCATAGCCCATCGCGATTGCAAAGACCCGGGCGTGGAGAATGTCCCTGACAGTGTGGCGTACGCGATCAGCAGCGCGCGCATCGGTCAGTGCGCCGGCCAATCGATCGATAAGCCCCAATGTCTTGTCCGCCGCCGCCAAAAGCCCGATCCCGCCATCGGAGCTGATGAGGCCGCCATCGAAGGCGGCTGTCACTTTCTTGCGTGCAACGCTTGGCAAATCAAAGAGAAGTTCGGTATCGTTTCCCATGGTGAGTGTGGCGCCTCCGGTGATACGGCGGATTTCAGTTTTCACACCTAAAATCTACACCGAATCAGCGTGTTGCGCCACTCTCACCGCCTCGTTTTTCGAAGCGTGCGTAGAGTCGAGGGGAGGCGCGGTGGCTTAGGGCACAATGGCCATCACCCCGTTTCCTCTCCCCCGCTCATCGAACCGGACGTGCCGGTTTCCGGCATCCGGCTCTCCGACTGGCTTCATTTCAAGGCCCGCGACGTGGCCCAAGGTGCACGCGTCTCAGGGCCAGCACGCCGAGGTCTCCGAAGATGAGATCGGACGGGAACCGTCGTGTGCCGCGCCCTCGCGCCTTGTGCCGCGTGACCAGAAAGTTGCGCACGCGATCATAGACGTGGTTGTCGACCGCTCGATAAGCCTGCAGCCGAGTGCCATACCCGAAATAACCTGACCAACCACGCAGCATGGCGTTGAGCTGATCACGAACCTCGGGCCATGGCCGTTTGTTGCCGGGAACAAGCAGCTGACCGACTTTGTCCTTGAACCGTTGTACGCTCTTCCTTGATGGGCTTGCGCCCAAATACCAGTGACCGTCTTTGCGATAGCGGTGCGGACCGAACGTATAGCCGAGAAAATCGAACCGCTCTTGCCGGGCATCCCGGACCGAGGTCTTGGCCTCATTAAGGGTGAGCCCAATCCGCGTCATCACGTCCCGCGTCCACGCCAGAGCCTCTGCCGCTCGACCACGGCTGAGGATGACGAAGTCGTCGGCGTAGTTGACGATGCGGGCCTGGAATACCTCTCCCCTTGCCGTCGCGCGCCAATGCTTCAGGAAACGGTTCATGTAGAGGTTGGCTAGGATGGGGCTGATCACCCCGCCCTGCGGCGTGCCGCAGGTGCTGCCCTTTCCACCGCTCATGCGCCTCCCCCCGTTACCATCCCTTTCCTCTGCCGGCGCCTTGAGCCACATCTTGATGAGGCGCAGGACGTTCCGGTCAACGATGCGCCGGGCCACGCAAAGCATGAGCTCCCGGTGCGGGATGTTGTCGAAGTATTTCGACAAATCGGCGTCGACAATGTCCGAATAGCCCCGGCAGACAAGCCGGTGGACTTCCCTGATCGCGTCGGCTGCACCCCTTTTCGGGCGATAGCCATAGGCACTGTCATCGAGGTCAGCCTCGAGGATCGGCTCGATAACCAGCTTAACGGCGCTTTGCACCACCCGGTCCCGAATAGTCGGGATGCCGAGCGGTCGCTCGCCGCCGCCGGGCTTTGGGATCATCACCCTTCGCACCGGCTGGCTTCGATACGTCCTCGATCGCAGATCCTCGCGCAGCCGGGATAGCCACTCTCCACGGCCCGCCGCCTCGATCTCGGCAAACGTCACGCCGTCCACGCCGGGCGCGCCCGAATTGAAACGCGCCAGCATGTAAGCGTGGCCGAGGATGTCGGCACGCCAGACCTTGTCGTAGAGCTGATAGAAGCGGAATTCCGGCTCCGTCTTCGCCTTGAGATAGAGCTTCCTCTGCAGCGTCCTGATCTGTTCCGGTGTTTCCAGGCTCATCGCCAATCACCTCGTCCTCGACTGCTTCGAAAGCGTACCAGAAGTCAGGGCCCTTCCCTCCGCCGGCATTACCCGGTTTCACCAGTACTACGGCCCTGTCCGTCTCCCGCTCCAGACCGACGCGCCAAGCACGTCGTTGAGGCCGCTACCCTCACCCGGAACGGGTCTCCCCCGATTACCCGCATCACCTTTCCAGCGTGCCGTGCCCATTACCCCGGTGGACCGAGCGGGTGCGCTTGTCGATTTCTCGCCCGCCCGTGCTGCCTTCCCCGAAATTCAGGCGGGTCGGCATCCACATCATCACTTTCGAGGCCTGCTCAGGCTTCACTCGCGTTACGGCCCGCTGGATTGCTCAGCCGCCCAAGGCGGCCTTTGTCACGAGGCTTCGGCCCTAACGGTTACCCGGCAAAGCCGCTCGTCAGCTACCAGACCTATCGACAATTATCTGGGTGGAACCTTCCTCCACTGGTGCTACGCGCCTTCGGGGCGCACTGAATTTTCCGGGATAGCGCCGATCAACTGGAGAAATGGCGCGTTCGGATCGACACCTTTCTGGCGCGGCGCAGACTTAAGCTGCACCCGCGCAAGACCGTGATCCTGTCGACCGCAGAGCCGGCGACATTCCTGGGCTATGAGCTTCACCCCGATGGCCGGCGTCGGATGCCGGAAGCCAATGTGGACCGCGCCCACAACCGCCTGCGCGGGATCAAGGATCGGCTCAAGGCAGGCACAATCACCAAGGATCAGGCCCGCGCCCAGGTGCAGGCCTGGCGCGCGCAGGCTGACTTCGCCCATGCCGAGCATCTGCAACGCGCTATGCTGAGGGGCCTACCGGAAGACGTGCGCCAGCGGCCCCGCCGCCAGCGGAAACGGCGGCAGAAGCGGCCATGAGACCGACAAGCGCCGCCTTGCCAAGCCAATCTGGGGCCGCCGCCGATCAATTAGTTTCATTGGCTCGTTCCTTACGATAAGGTGCATCGATGGTTCAGATCGTTCATCTTCCAGGGGTCCGCGCCGGCAGACCGACTATCGAAGGCACGCGCATAACCGTGGCGGAAGTCCTTGAGATGTTCGCCAACGGCATGACAGAGGCTGATATTCTGGAGGCGTTTCCGAAGCTGTCAGCCGAGGGTATCCGCGCCGCGTTGGCGTATGCCGCCGCCAATTTTGACCACCCGGTCGTGACGGCTTGAACTGTCTGGTCGATTCCAATTTGCCGCCCGCTTTGGTGGAATGGTTGCGCCATGAAGGGCATGAAGCCGATCATGTCGATGACGTGCTTCCACCACCAGCCCAAGATGACGCGATCTGGGCTCTGGCGCGTGTCCGCAACGCCATCGTGATTACAAAAGACAGCGACTTCCGCGATCGCGCCCGCCGCGAGGCGGGCGTTTCGGTGATCTGGGTGCGCAGCGGCAAGCTGAAGCTATCGGTGTTTTTGAGCTGGTTCGCAAAGCGATGGGAGGCTGCGCTGGCGTTATCCAAGGGCGGTGATCGCGTGGTGGAAATGCGGTAGGCCGCCAAAAAAATCGACTCGCCTTCGGCGAGACTGGAAGTACGGCTTCGCCGAAGGCCTCGCATTCGCGAGGCGGTAAAGAACTAAAGCAGCAGGCGGTAAGCTTTAGGCCCAAAAAGGCCTAAAGCGTCCTGGCCAAACGGAAGCCGAAGCTGAGGTTGTCCCGATACGAAGG
>JBILVS010000173.1:0-5195 GCA_044370335.1 Caulobacterales bacterium | reverse complement strand
CATCCGAGTTGTCGCTGTTGTCTTCCGTCGAGCTGTTGTTCGACAGGTTCTCAACAATCGCGGTGCTGCCATTATTAGCATTCGCATCGTTATCGGTCGATGTGCCGTCGTTGGCCATCGCCGGCATAGCCAGCGCAAGACTCAACGCAAGAACACAGACCGAAGTCTTAAGTGTGTTCTGCATGAAGGATGTCCTCCTGAAGGTCCCCAAATTCAACATGTCCTGTTTTGATACAGGTTCCACGCATGGAGCGACCGAATTGAAACAAAAATCGAGCAAAAACGGCTGCACAAACACCCGCAGCGCGAAAAGGTGTTTCAATTAAAGACACATTTACCCCACATGGCGAAGCCGAATAACCAAATTGGATTAGTGCGGTGCAAAATTTCTCACGACGATAGAAAATTGCACCTTGTATGCGAAAAACGCCCCGACAAATCGCTGAATTGTGCGGCGCCGAGGCCCAAATTCGCCGCAAAAAGGCGCTTCTGAGGGGGTTGTTCAACCTGCTCCGCGGCGGGTTTGAGGCGGTGAAGGGCGTATGTCACGCTTAATCGAGGCTAAGCGTGGCTGACAGCAGTGAGCGGCTATTTGTCGCCGTGGCGACGCAGGTTTCCGCCAAGCGCACTAAATGGCGGATGGGGTGGGATTCGAACCCACGGTAGAGTTACCCCTACGCCAGTTTTCAAGACTGGAGCCTTAAACCACTCGGCCACCCATCCGGATCGGAAGGGTGGCTTTATCGTCATCCCTGGTTCGGGGAAAGCCCCTTTAGAAGGGCTTGACCGCGCCGAAGAAAGCGGTGGCGGCGATGCCGACCCAGTACAGGTAGGCGACCGACCGGCCGAGCGCGATGGACCGCTTGAGCTTGGCTTCGGCCTCCGGGTTCGGCCCCTGCGCCAAGACGGGGAAGAGCTTCTGCCATTCGTGCATGATCAGGCGCAGGATCACCCCGATGATCAGCATGCAGCCGAATGTGGTGATCTTGGCCGCATACCAGCGCATGCCTTCGGAGGCCAGGAACGGCCCATAGCCGAGCAGCGACCCGATCCCCGTAATCAGAAGCGTGGGGATCAGAAGATAGCGCGTCCAGTCCTCGATCCCGGACAATAACCCCCAGATCGGTTTGCCGCGGGTGAAAAACGCCCCCCAGGTGACGGCGAACCACACGGCGTAAACACCCCACATGATGGGAAGAAGCTCCGCCCCCTCACCGGCGCCGCGGTCGCCCCAGAAGCCCCAGAGCCAGCCCATGTGCAGCCCCAAAGGCAACAGCGAAATAATCCCGGTGCGGGCGAGGATGTCGATGCGATAGGCCGTATCCATGTGCCGGCTGCGCTCTTCCAGGGGCAGCGCCTGGTTCACGACCTTATACGAGGTCTGAAACACCCCCCATTCGCCCCCGAGCCAATACACCATGGCCAGGATGTGCAACCATCGCAGGATCGCCAATTCATGTTGGGCGAAAAACTCGGCCATGGCCCTCATCCCTCGTGCGTTCTGGCGTAAGTTGATATATCTTTTGCGGCGAGCGCAAGGCGGCGCATGGTCCCAGGCGGCAGACCGCGGCGGAGGGGTGACGCGGCGCGGAATTGGGCTAGCTTAGGCGGAGGAAGGGGAGCGCCATGGGTCGGGGCATCACGCGTCGCGCATTGGCGCTTGCGGGAGCAGGGGCGCTTGCCGCCTGCGCGCCCGGCGCTCCGCGGCCGGGAGGGACGCTGTTAGGCCGAGCGGTGTCGTTCACCCCACCCCGCTCCCCGTGGGAAGAGCAGTGGGATTGGTTCAAGGCCAACGTGGCCAAGGATCCTTCGATCCAGATCGACTATTTCAACCGCGGCGAGACCGGCGGTGAAGAACAGCAGCTCTTTGACCTGCGCCGGGGGCGGGCGACGATGGCGGGGCCTTCGTTGCAGGGCCTCGCCTCAGTGGTGCCCGAGTTGACCATCGCCATGGCGCCTTTCCTCTTTGAAAGCGAAGAGGAAGTCGACTTCGTTTATGACCACTATCTTTTGGAGGTCTGCCGGCCGCTCTTCGCCGCCAAAGGCCTTCATCTGATGCAATGGGTTGAGGTCGGCTGGACCAACCTTTTCTCTAATGGCCCGATCCGGCATCCCCGCGACGCGTTGGGGCTCAAGCTCCGGGGCTCTCCCAATGCGGCGGCGCAGGAGTTTCTGCGGGCCCTCGGCGCCGACAGCGTGCCCCTGGCGTCGGTGGACATCGTGCCCAGTCTGCAGACAGGCCTCATCAGCGGCGGCCTTGGGGCCACGGTCTTCCACTATTTCGCGACCCGCCGCTACGCCACCGACTTCACCCTCACCCAACACAGCTACGACACCGGCGCGATTGTGATGAACAGCGCCTGGCGGGCCGAAGCCAGCGCAAGCCAGCGCGCCACCTTGGACGCCGCCTGGATGCCCTCCCCGCAAGCCCGGGCCAGCGTTCGAAGGCTCACGACCTTCGCCCTGGCGGAGATGGCCAAAGAAGGCATCCGCATCCACGAGCTTGATTCGGCGCTGCGGGCCGAGTGGGTCGCGGCGACCGAAGGCGCGGCCGAGCGGCTCATCGCCCGGATCGGCGGTCAGTCCCGGCAGGTCTTTGAAGCGATCCTTGCGGGCAAGGCCGCCTTCGCCGCCCAAGGGGCTGCGCCATGATCGCTTCGGCCTATCTGAAAGCGCTGTCGGGCCTTGAGCGTCTGGTCTGCGGGATCGCGTTTGTGGTCATGGCGGGGGCTTTGGCGTTGGACGTCGGCGCGCGGCTCTGGGGCCGGCTCGTGGGCGGGCTCACCCAACAGGGCCTGTTGCCGGAGGCGGTCGCTGCTGGGCTTTCCGCCGGGGGCGGCGTCTTAGGCGCACCGCAGGTGGCGGTGCTTGGGATGATCGCGCTGGCAAGCTTTGGGGCGGGCCTCGCGGCCCAGCAGGGGGCGGAGCTGCGGGCGCGGTTTCTCGAGGGCCTTGTTCCGTCGTCTCTGGCCAAGGCCGCCGACCGCTTGGGAGATGCGATCGCCGCCCTAATCCTGGGGCTGATTGGGGCTTTGTGCGCCGCGATGGCGGTCCAGTCCTTTGACCTCGGCGATGTGGGCTCTGTGCTCGGCTGGCCGATCTGGCCCGCGCAGTCCCTGATCGCGGTCGCCTTCCTGCTCAATGCGGGGCGCTACGCCGTTTTCGCCCTGGTCCCGGCCTTGCGCCCGGCCCTGGATGCGGTCCCTGAAACCGAGCCCGCGGAGCCCGCCCCATGAGCCCGGCTCTGATCGGCGCGGGGATCGCCGCCCTGGCGATCCTGCTTTTGGTTCTGCGGCAGCCGATCCTGTCGGTCTTGGCGGCGGTGGCGCTGGTGCTCTACACTGCCTTCCAGGATGGGGAGCCGCTTTACCTCGCTTACGATATCTGGCGCGCCTTCAACCAGGAGATCCTTCTGGCTGTGCCGCTTTTTATGCTGGCGGGCGCGATCATGGCCAAGGGGACGATCGCCCAGCGGCTGATTGACCTGATCCAGGCGCTGACACGGCCCATCCCCGGCGGGCTTGCGGTGGCGGCCGTCCTAGCCTGCGCCACCTTCGCGGCGATTTCGGGATCGTCGGCGGTGACGCTGCTGGCCGTAGGCGCGATCATGTATCCGGCGCTCCTCAAGGCCGGTTACTCCAAGCGGTTCGCCATCGGGGTGATCTGCGCCGGGGGGACGCTGGGGATCATCATCCCCCCCTCGATCCCGCTGATTTTGTATGGGGTGATGACCAACACCTCGATCGCGGATCTGTTTCTGGCAGGCGTGCTGCCGGGCCTCATGCTGACCGGTTTGTTCGCGGCTTACGCCCTGGTTGTGAACTGGCGCCGGCGGGACGGCGGTTGGAACGCAGCGGAGATCCACCGGGCGCTGCGCCGGGGTTTGCCGGCGCTGGTGACGCCGGGCCTGATCTTAGGAGGCATTTACTCTGGGCTCTTCACCGCCACCGAAGCGGCGGCCGTCGCCGTGGTCACCGCCCTTGTCATCGAAATGCTGATCCACCGGGATCTTAAGGCGCCGCAGCTGTGGGAGGTGACGATGGACACCGCCAAGCTCTTGGGCTCGCTGTTCCCAGTTCTGGCGCTCGCGACCTCGCTCAACGTGTTCCTGACCTGGGAGCAGACGCCCCAGGAGCTTGTGGCGGCCCTTGAACCCGTCATCCAGTCCAAAGAAGCGTTCCTGCTGATCTCAAACGCGCTTCTGCTGGTAGTGGGATGCCTCGTTGATGTGGGGTCGGCGATCCTGATCCTATCGCCGATCCTGGAGCCGCTGGCGGTGGCGCGGGGCGTTGATCCCGTCCATTTCGGGATCATTATGACCGTCAATCTGGAGATCGGCTATCTCACCCCGCCCATGGGACTGAATCTGATCGTGGCGGCGGCGGCCTTCCGGGAGCCCTTCATCGAGGTCTGCAAATCCGTGATCCCGTTCATTATCATGATGCTGGCGGGCTTGGCGGTCGTGACCTTCTATCCGCCCTTGTCGCTGGCGCTTTTCGGCTAGGGGATTACTCCGGCGAGACTGCGACCACGGCTTTACCGATATTGACGCCGTTCATTAACCGCTCGAACAGGGCAGGGGCGACCTCCAGGCCCTGAACTTGGTCCTCGGCGATCCGGAGTCGGTCTTCGCGTAGCCAGCCCGCCGCCTCTTGGGCAAAGCTGTCCCAGGCGGGGTAGAAGTCATAGACGACAAGGCCCAAAATCTTGGCGCGCTTGCCGATGATGAGGCCCGCCGGGATCGCCGCCGGGGGGCCGTCGGCGTGGTACTGGTCTACCAGGCCGCACAGAACGACCCGCCCGTAAGCCGCCAGATGCGCCATCCCGGCGGTAAGCATGGCCACGCTCACATTCTCAAAATGGACGGTCACGGGCTCAGGCAGGGCCGCGGCCAGCGCCTCCCGCCAGCCGGCGGCCTTATAATCAATGCAGGCGTCAAACCCGTAAGTCTCTGTGACCAAACGGCATTTCTCAGGTCCGCCGGCAATGCCCACCACTCGCTTGGCGCCCTTGATCCGGGCGATCTGGCCGACCGTGCCGCCGACAGGGCCTGCGGCGGCGTCGACCAGAACGACATCGCCTGCGCCCACCTGCGCAAGCTGGGTCATCCCCGCCCAGGCCGTCAGCCCCGGCATGCCCAGAACGCCAACATGGGTGCTCAAGGGGGCAAGAGCTGCATCAAGTTTGCGGGGCGC
>JBILVS010000172.1:0-5203 GCA_044370335.1 Caulobacterales bacterium | reverse complement strand
TGAGAAACATGCGCCTCTCCAGTTCGCGCCGGGGTTTCCGCCTAAGGCCAGGGCCCCGGTCGGATCAGCTGCGATGCGGTCAGATAGGTGCGCTGCGGCAAAATTGCAATGCCGTTCGCCATGTCAGGGGCGTTGGCAAAAGCCGGCAAACCGTTCGGATTGCTTGTCTTTAGCCCGGCCAAGAGCCTAGAATAAAAGGGTGTCCCGTTCCGCCGCCGCCGCCTCTGAGGCTTCCTCCGCCACTGTCCTGTCCTTGTTCGCAACTGCGGTGTACCGCGCGCCCTTGGGGGGCAAGGCGGGTCTGGTGGAGGCGCTGGAAGCCGCCGCGCTGTCGCTGGCGGAGGATGACGTCGCGGGGAAAGCTTGGTGCGCAGCCAACGCCTATGCGGGCTATACCTCGTATGCGAGCCTTAACGACCTGCCCTGGCGGATGCCGCCCTTCAAAGCCTTGGCGAAGCGGCTCGACCGGCACGTGGCGGCCTTTGCGGATCAGGCGGGGTTTGATCTTGGGGGTCGGCCGCTGGCGCTGGACAGTCTGTGGGTGAATGTCCTGCCGAGGGGGGCCGCGCATTCGGGGCATATCCATCCGCATAGCGTGGTGTCGGGGACGCTCTATGTGACGCTGCCGAAGGGGGCTAGTCCGCTGAAGATTGAGGATCCGCGGCTGCCTTTGATGATGGCGGCGCCGCCGCGTCGCAAAGACGCCGCGCTGGCGGTTCAGCCCTTTGTCTATCTCAGCCCTGCGGTGGGAGAGGTCGTCCTGTGGGAGAGCTGGCTGCGCCATGAGGTGCCGCCCCATGGGGGACGGACGCCGCGGATCAGCGTGTCGTTCAATTACCGATGGGGCTGAAGGCGAGGGCTTGGCGGAACCCGCGGGGTTGATTACCGTCGCGCGCATTCGGCCCTTTCCGGCGCCGTCTATGGCATGGCGTTGTTTTCATGATTGTCCTGACCGGTGCGGCGGGCTTTGTCGGCATGCACGTCGCCGAACGGCTTTTGACCCGTGGCGAACCCGTCTACGGCGTGGATGATTTCAATGCGTATTATTCCCCTGCGCTGAAAGAAGCGCGGGCCGCGCGGCTGGAGCGGCATGCGGGCTTTGCGATGACGCGCCTTGATGTGGCGGAGGCGGAGGCGTTCAAAGCCCTGGTGCTTCGGCTCAAGCCCAGGGCGGTCATCCACCTCGCCGCGCAGGCGGGGGTCCGGCATTCGATCAACGCGCCCTTCGCCTATGAGCGGGCCAATCTGGCGGGGCATTTGAGCGTACTGGAGGCCGTCCGGGCGCTGCCGCAGCCGACGCCGCTGATCTATGCTTCGTCGTCCTCGGTCTACGGCGACCGGCCGCTCAACGGGGAAGGGTTCAAGGAAACCGATCCGGTCGATGCGCCGGCGTCGCTTTACGCCGCCACCAAGCGGGCGGGAGAGCTGATGAGCATCGTCTACGCCTCGCTCTATGGGCTTGCGGCGACGGGCTTGCGGTTCTTCACGGTCTATGGGCCCTGGGGCCGGCCGGACATGGCCTATTACAGCTTCGCCAATCGGATCCTGCGGGATGAGCCGATCGAGCTTTTCGGCGAAGGGCGACTGGCGCGGGATTTCACCTTCATCGACGATATTGTCGATGGGATCATGGGGGTGCTCGATCATCCGCCCGCGACCGGCCAGCATCGGCTCTACAACATCGGCGATAGCGTTCCTGTGACGGTCAATGCGATGGTCGGGCTCTTGGAAGAGGCGCTCGGGCGGAAGGCGCGGACCGTGTTGCTGCCGCCGCAGCCCGGCGATGTGACGGCGACCTACGCCAACATCGATGCGGTCGCAAGCCTTTGCGGCTACGCTCCGAACGTGCCCTTGGCGGAAGGATTGCGGCGGTTTGCGGCATGGCGGCTGGGCGAAGGCGCGGGGTTCTAGGTCAGGCCTCGCAGACGGGCGCGGGTCAAGAGCGCCGTTTCGATCAGCGGCCCGGCGACGCCGGCCAAGGCCTTATCGACCGGTGTTTGGGCGAATTTCCTGAAATAGCGGCGAAATCCCGCGGCTTTGTGGCGCTCCACCACCAGGGGCGAGGCGGCGGAGGTTGAGCGCGCATGGCGCGCCGTGGCGGTGGGATGGAACAGGGTGGCGCCGCCCTCCAGCCAGGCGCGGCGGCACAGGTCAAGGTCTTCGACATGGAGGAAATAGCCCTCATCGAGGCCTTCGAGGCGCTGGAAATCATCGCGCATTAGCAGGAACAAGGCGCCGCTCACCGCTCCCACCGGGGAAGGGGCGTCGGGGAGGGGATCGCGCTCGCGGTGGAGATTGCGCAGGGCTGGGATTAGGGGCTCCAGGCGCGTGAGGCCCACCATGCTCATCAAGGCGCGCAGCGGGGTCACCGTGTCCCGTCGGCAGCCGCGTTGCTCGCGGCCGTCGAGGTTCAACACTCGGCCGCCTACGACGGCGGGGCGGACGCGGGCGGCCTCGGCGGCGGCGGCCAACAGGGCGGGGGTTTCGGGGTCGACGATGCAATCCGGATTGACGAAGAGCAGCGCTTCCCCCGAGGCGGCGGCCGCGCCTCGGTTGCAGGCGGCGGCGAAGCCGATATTGCCATGGCCGGTCAGAAGCCGCCAGCAAGGCTCGGCGGCGAGGCGCTGTTCGACCTCGGGCGGGTTGCCGTTGTTGACCACCACGATGTCGGTGACGCCTGGGGCGTGCTGCAGCGCGTCGAGGCTGTCCCACAGCAGGGGGCCTGTGTGGTAGGTCACGACAATGGCGCTGATCCGCCGCTGCGGCGGGGTCATGCGGGGGGCGTGTCCGGGATCAGGCGCACCCAGACCAGCTCCAGGCCGTAATCGTAGTCGGCTTTCGTGCTGTCGATGCGGATTTCCAAGCCTGTCGGTGCGGAAGCGGGGGGCGGCAGGACGAAGGCGGCGCGGTCCTCGCCTGGTTGAACCGGGACCGAGACCCAGGCCTCATCCCCCGCCCAGCGCAAGGAAAGCCCTTCCGCGGTGGTGATCGGCAGGGGGCGAAAGCGGATTTCGGCGGCGGTCGGGCGCCCGGCGAAAGCCGCGGCGTCATTGGGGAGCAAGGTCAGAACCGCGCCGGGACTGTCCTGACCTACGCTTGCGGCGCGGCGGGCGAAGCGCATGGCCGTTGGGCGATCGCCGTCGCGGACGATGTGGCCGACATGGGCGGATCCTGGATAAGCCGCGGCCAGGGCTGCGGCGCCGAAATCGAAGGCCGACCCTGCACGCACCGCCGGCGCCGGGGCCAAGGGCGATGTCGGCCACGCCGGCCGCAGGCTCACCATCACCGCCAAGGCGGCGAGGATCGCCAGAACCGGGTAGAAAATGAACGGGCGGAACAGCAACGCGCGCATGGGCTGAGGGCCTCGGCTCAAATCGCCGGCAGAAGCGCCCCGCGTCATACCTTTTGTCAAGGCTGATTGCTGATTATTCGTGTCTGAGGGGTAGCAATTTGGGCTAATCCGGATTAGGTGGTTGCACTCGCAGGCGGAGGTGTCCGACGCTGCGGTCGGCGCGTGTGCTCGACTTGGCCGAAGCGGATTTCGAATGCCGCTCTGCTGGTTTGGTTCCCGCCCAAGACAGGGATTGTGATTCATGGCGCACGCGTTGGTCTTCCACAGCGCTGCCGACAGCGAGAGCGTGAAGGCTCTGCTTGTCGGGGTGAGCGACATGCAGGTGCTGCCGATCACTGGCCCCGTCCCTGCGCGGGTGCAGTTCGGCGCCCCCGTCGTCATGGTGTGGTCGAGCCACGCCGCTGCTCAGTACGACAACGGGACCGTGCCCGCGTTGCCGCGCAACAGCGTGGTGCTCTGCCTGGACGACACGCCGCTGCCTTCGCTGGAGGCTTCGCGTCCGATGGCGATGCGCGTCCAGGGCGACGGCGCCGACGCCGACAGGTTGGCCGCTGCCCTGTTGGCGTCGTCTGCGACGCCGGCGCCGCCGCCGCGTCGGGCGGCTGTCGCCACCCCGCGCCCCTCGCTCGATCGCCCGCGGCGCCCGTCGACGCTGTCGCGGCCTGCGGATACCGTCGCCGTCACCGCCGCCTCTCCGGCCCGGGCCAAAGCTGCCGCGCGGCGGCAGGCGCAGTCGGCTTCTGTTGTGCTGAGTGCGAGCGCGTTCGGCACCTTGACCGCGGTGGCGCTGGGGTCTGTGTTCCCCGCGGACACCATCGTCACCCCGAGTTTCGCCTCCACCCCAGAGAACGAGCTCACGTCTCAGGCCATGGCGGAGCAGGCGGAGGCTCACGCCCGGCGCGTTGCAGCGACGGCGGGCTTTGAAGGCGTGATCGCGCAGAACGTTTCTTCGGTCACGTTCAGCGCGGACGAAATGCAGGCGCTGACGCAGAAACTCGAGCAGTCGGACCAAGAGCTCAACGCCGCCCTGGCTTGGAGCGACGGGTTCATCGATCGCCTGCAGGGGCTTTCTGCGCGGGCGGCTGAAGCCATGCCGGCCATGGGCGCTGTGCCGCGGGCGCCATCCACTTCCGCCAGCGCGCCCGCTGCTGCGCCGCCGGCTTTGGCTCAGGAGGCTCCTGAGGCTGCTCCGATCGGGCTCAGGGACCGTTTCACCCAAGTGGAGCCCATGGCGCATGCTGTGGACCGGATCTCCGACATTGCTTCGGCGGCGCCGCCGCTGTCGCGGGATACGGGCGCTTAAGCCGCCCTCGGCTTGAGGCCTCATGGCTTTACCCCGTCATCGCGTGCTGATCGTTCGGCATGGGAACACGTTTGCGCCAGGCGATGTCGTCATGCGGGTCGGCGGACGGACGGATCTGCCCCTCGTCGCCTCTGGGCTTGCGCAGGCTGACGCCCTTGGCGCGCATTTCCGACAGCTTGAGTACAGCGTGTCCCGCGCCTATTGCTCGCCTTTAAGGCGGACACGGGAGACGGCGGAGCGCATCCTACGCGGCCTGGGCGGCCCTGCTCCCTTAAGCGTGGCGGCGGCGCTTACCGAAATTGATCATGGCCCGGACGAAAATCAGCCCGAAGAGGCCGTGATCGCCCGAATTGGGCCTGAGGCGCTGCGGCTTTGGGAGGAGGAGGCTCAGCCGCCCCCCGGCTGGGCGGTGGACCCCGCCGCGGCGGCGGCGGCTTGGCGGGCGCTTCTCGATGAGGGCGTTCCCGGGGAGACGCGTCTGATCGTCACGAGCAATGGGGTAGCACGGTTTGGGCTTATGGCCTATGGCCGCGGCCCGCTGCCGAAGC
>JBILVS010000171.1:0-5239 GCA_044370335.1 Caulobacterales bacterium | reverse complement strand
GCCGATGACCCGGAGCTTCTCCCCCGCCGGCGTGCCCGGCGCGGACGTGGCCTCTTACTATGCCCGGCGCGCCGCCGCCGATGTCGGTCTGATCATTTCCGAGGGCACAAGCCCCGACCGCAAGGCCTCCTCCTTCGACGCCAAAGTGCCAAATTTCCATACCTCCGAGGCTCTGGCGGGTTGGAAAACCGTGGTGGACAGCGTGCACGCCGCCGGCGGCGCGATGGCGCCCCAGATCTGGCACGTCGGCATGATGCGCAAGCCCGGCGCCGGCCCCTATCCGGACGTCGCCTCCGACAGCCCCTCGGGCCTGACCCACACCGGCAAACAGGTTTACGAAGCCCCGTCCGAAGAAGAGGTTCAGGACATGGCGGCCTCTTACGGCCGCGCCGCCGCCCATGCCGCGCGCCTAGGTTTTGACGCGGTCGAAATCCACGGCGCCCATGGCTACCTGATCGATGAGTTCCTCTGGGATCGGATGAATACCCGCACCGATCGCTTCGGCGGATCGATCGCCAAGCGCTCGGCCTTCGCCGCCGAGGTCGTGCGCCTCACCAGAGAGGCCGTAGGCGACCGCATCCCCATCATCTTCCGCTTCTCCCAGTGGAAGCAGCAGGACTACAGCGTGAAGCTGACCCAGACCCCCGATGAGATGGCGGCGTTTCTGAGCCCCATTGTCGAGGCTGGCGCCGACATCCTCCATGCCTCCCAGCGCCGTTTCTGGGAGCCGGAGTTCCCCGACCACGACCCCAACCTCAACACCGCCGGCTGGGCGAAGAAACTCACCACCCTCCCCACGATCACGGTGGGCTCGGTGGGCCTCAACTCGGATTTCGTCACCGGCTATCAGGTCGGCCACGGCGCGCAAGTCGCGGGCTTCGGCGACCTGATGGAGCGCTTCGCCCGCGGCGATTTCGACCTCGTGGCCGTCGGCCGGGCTCTACTGCAAGACCCGCACTGGGCGCAGAAGGTCAAGGAAGGTCGGCTCAATGAGCTGCAAGCCTATGACGCGGCGGCCCTCGCGGTGCTGACCTGATGGCCGAAGTGATCAACCTCCGGCAAGCCCGCAAGGCCAAGACCCGCGACGCCGCGGCCCAGGCCGCGCAGGAAAACCGCGCCAAATTCGGGCAGACCAAAGCGCACAAAGCCAAGGTCGCGAAAGAACAGGCCCGCGCCTCCAAAGCCCATGACGGCCACAAGCGCTGCGATGGCGGCGAAGACCCGTGCTGATCAAGCGATCGATGACAATTGAGGGCCACCGCACCTCGATCGCCTTGGAGCCGGAGTTCTGGGCCGCCCTAGCCGCCATCGCCGCCCGCGACGGCATGACGATGACCGACCTCATCGCCCGCATCGACGCCCTTCGGGCGGGCGACGCCCCCGACCGACCTCTGGCCAGCGCCGCGCGGGTTTATGCGCTTCTCGACAAGGGCCGTTGAGGCCTACTCCTCCGCCGACCACGTGTCGTTCTCGTAGCGCCCGGCCTCGATCAGATCGCCGGTCGCGCTGAAAACCGCGCCCAGGCCATGCCGCAGATACTGCGCCTGATCGAGTTGCCCCACCGAGCGATATTCCCCCACGTAGCGGCTGCCGTCTGAATAGGTGATGGACCCCGCTCCGACCCCGCCGGCGCCGTTTGTGGGGCCCTCTTCGCTGCCGGTGGCGACAGAACGCCCCTGCAAGGTGGCGACCCCAGTAAATCGGTAGGTGGAGGCGGTGTATTCCCAGTGCCCGTCGGCAACGGCGCTCGCGATGGAGGCGCGGCCGGTCATCGTGTAATCCGTCGGGCCGAGTTGCTGGTAGGCGCCGTAAAACTGAATGCCGATCGGATTGGCGACCCCGACAGAGGCGGACTGGCCGCTCATCATCGCCGCCAAGTCCCCTGCCACCACGGTGCCGTCAGGCAACTGCTGGGAGCCGTAGCCGAATTGGCCAGACATCGCCGCATGAGCGGCTTCGGCGCCCGCTTGGTAATCGCCGGCGGCCTCTTGCGCGATGGAGGCTGCGTCAGCCTCCGCCTGCTGCGCCTGATCAAGGACGTCCTCCACCGCGGGCGTTAGGCTGCCATAGTCCGCCACCGCCTGGCTTTGCGTCACGTCCCCACCGTCATAACTTGGCGTCGAAAAGCCGCCGCCGGCCCCCACGAGCACAGCGATCACACCCAAAAGCGCCAAGCCGCCGCCGCCAATCAGCCAGATCGGCCTGATTTTGCCTGCGCCGGCTGCGCCGGAAGCTTCCGCGGCCGGCGTTGCGGCGAGGAATGCAGGTTGAGCGGGCGGCGGCGCAGGGGCCGGCGCCGGCGGCGGAACCGGGCGCGGCGGGGTCTGCCCGTTCTTTTCGATCGCAAAGCGGATCGCGCCCACCAGGCGCTGCCAGCCCGTGTCCGCCCGATCGCCCGCCCAGGTCTGCAGATTGGCGGCCTGGACTTCGCCGAAGCCGAACGGCGGCATAGAGCCGTCCAGCTGCACCGGGATCAGCTTGCCCGCATCCCGTCCCATCCGCGCCTCTTCCCGCACCCACTGCGATTGGATCGAATGCGCGCTCCACAGCACGAGCACCGCCGCGCTGTTGCGCAGCTTGGTCTCAATGAAATCCGCCCAGGTCTGCCCCGCGGGAATCTCGCTGTCCCAGAAAACCGAAAACCCTTCCGCCTCCAGCGCGCTGGCGATCGCCGAAGCCCGCGCCGAGTCTTCGCGGGCGTATGAGATGAAAAGGTCCGCCATGCGCTGCCCCTCCAAACGTCTGGCGCCTTTCTAACAAGGCCGCACGCATGACGCAAAGCCTGCGCTTGTTCGTGCTTCGTGCTAAAGACCCCGATCAACCGTGGATGATTCGATGGCCGAGAACCTGCCGCTGTCCCGCCGGGCCATGGCCCTTCCGCCTTATTTGGAAGGGCTCAACCCTGAGCAACGCGCCGCCGTGGAGGCGCTTGACGGCCCCGTGCTCGTGCTGTCGGGCGCGGGCACCGGCAAGACGCGGGTGCTGACGACCCGACTGGCTCATCTTCTGTCCACCGGCCGGGCCCAGCCCTGGCAGATCCTCGCCGTCACCTTCACCAACAAGGCCGCCCGCGAAATGCGGCATCGGGTGGAGGCGCTGCTCGGCCCCGGCGCCGGCGGCATCCCGTGGCTCGGCACGTTTCACTCAACCTCTGCGCTGATGCTGCGGCGGCACGCAGAGCTTGTGGGTCTGAAGTCGACCTTCACAATTCTCGATACCGACGATCAGATCCGGCTGCTAAAACAGATCATCGAAGCCGAAGGCATCGACGAAAAGCGGTTCACCGCCCGCGCCCTCGCCGGCCTGATCGACAGCTGGAAGAACCGCGCGCTCAAGCCGGAGGCCGTATCGGCGAAGGAGGCCCACGCCTGGGGCGAAGGCCGCTCCACCGCGGTGTACAAAGCCTATCAAGAGCGCCTGAAAGTGCTCAACGCCTGCGACTTCGGCGACCTCTTGATGCACATGATCCACATCTTCCAGGATCATCCCGATCTGCTCGCGGAGTATCACCGCAAGCTGACCTACCTCATGGTGGACGAGTATCAGGACACCAACGTCGCCCAGTATCTGTGGCTTCGGCTCTTGGCGCAGGGCTCGAAGAACATCTGCGTCGTCGGCGATGACGATCAATCGATCTATGGCTGGCGCGGCGCGGAAGTGGACAACATCCTTCGTTTTGAGCGCGATTTCCCCGGCGCGGTCGTGGTGCGGCTGGAGCGCAATTACCGCTCCACCGGCAACATTTTGGCCGCAGCCTCACATCTCATCAGCCACAACCGAGCCCGGCTCGGCAAGACGCTGTGGACCGAGGACGATGCGGGGGAAAAGGTCGTCGTCCGCGGCGTCTGGGACGGCGACGCCGAAGCCCGCGGCGTGGCGGACGAGATTGAGGCTTGGGTGGCTCTGAAGAGCCCCTCGCCCTTGGGGGGGAGGGAGTGGGGTGAGGCTGGCGGCCACAATGCCCTTTTGCCCCTCAGCCCTTCTGGGGCGGAGAAGGGAGATCACAGCTTCTCCGCCGTCGCCGTCCTCGTCCGCGCCGCCTGGCAAATGCGCGCCTTTGAAGAGCGCTTCTTGATGCTGAAGATCCCCTACAAGGTGGTCGGCGGCCCTCGCTTCTTTGAGCGCGCCGAGGTGCGCGATGTGCATGCCTATCTGCGCCTGATCCGCTCCGAAGACGATGATCTCGCGTTTGAGCGTGTGGTGAACCAACCAAAGCGCGGCGTCGGCGACAGCTCCGTCGCCAAGCTGGCCGCCGCCGCCCGGAGCATGGGAGTTTCGATGCTTCGCGCCGCCCGCGATATTCTGGAAACGGACGAAATCAAAGGCGCCGCGCGCGCGGGCCTGCGCGCCTTCATCGCCGATCTCGACCGCTGGCGGCGGCTGGCGCAGGACAAGTCCCACGTCGAGCTGGCCGAAACCATCCTCGACGAAAGCGGCTACACCGCGATGTTGCAGGCGGATAAGTCCCCCAACGCCCAGACCCGGCTCGAAAACCTCAAGGAACTCGTCCAGGCCATGGGCCAGTTCGACAGCCTCGCGGCCTATCTCGAACACGTCGAGCTGGTGTTGGATCTCGAAGCCGGCGGCGATGGCGATGAGGTTCACATCTCAACCCTGCATGCTGCGAAAGGCCTGGAATGGCCGCTGGTCTTCCTCCCCGGCTGGGAAGAAGGCGTCTTCCCCTCCCAACGTTCGATCGATGAGGGCGGCGAAAAGAGCCTCGAAGAAGAACGGCGGTTGGCTTATGTCGGCGTCACCCGAGCGCGGACCAAAGCCGTGATCTCATTTGCCGCCAACCGCCAGATTTACGGGCGCTGGCAGAGCGTCCTGCCCTCGCGCTTCATCGACGAGTTGCCGGAAGCCCATGTCGAGGTCGCCTCCGAAACCGGCTACGGCGCCCCCGCCGTGGGCGGCGGCGGCGTGCGCGACGGTTGGGCGCGGTTTTCCCCCCATGGCGCTCCGGGCGCGGGCTTCAATTCGGCCTACTCCTCGCCGGGTTGGAAGCGCGCGCAGGAGCGCGGCGGGTTTTCCAAGCCTCCCGTCATCGACGGCGAGGCGCGACTGATCACCAAGTCCGCCGACAGCGACGCGAAGTTCCGCAAAGGCCAGATGGTGCTGCACGACAAATTCGGCCGCGGCGTCATCCGGATAGTGGAAGGCAACAAGCTCGTCGTGATCTTTGAGACGGGCGGCGAAAAGCGGGTCATCGACAGTTTCGTTCGGGCGGCGGGATAGGTGG
>JBILVS010000056.1:0-18061 GCA_044370335.1 Caulobacterales bacterium | reverse complement strand
TCAGCAGGTGGTGAAAGAGTTTTTTGGCCGCGAGCCGCACAAAGGCGTGAACCCGGACGAAGTGGTGGCCGTGGGCGCCGCCATTCAGGCCGGCGTGCTGCAGGGCGACGTCAAGAACGTGGTGCTCTTGGACGTGACGCCGCTGTCGCTGGGCATTGAGACGCTGGGCGGGGTGTTCACCCGGCTGATCGACCGGAACACGACCATCCCGACCAAGCGGAGCCAAGTGTTCTCGACGGCCGAGGATAACCAACAGGCGGTAACGATCCGCGTGTTCCAAGGCGAGCGGGAAATGGCGGCGGACAATCGGCCGCTGGGTCAGTTCGACCTGATCGGCATTCCCCCTGCCCCGCGGGGCATGCCGCAGGTGGAGGTCACGTTCGACATCGACGCCAACGGCATTGTCAGCGTGTCGGCGAAGGACAAGGCCACCAACAAAGAACAGTCGATGCGCATTCAGCCCTCGGGGGGCCTCTCCGAGGACGACATTAAGCGCATGGTGAAAGAAGCCGAAGAGCACGCCTCGGAAGACCGGGCGCGGCGGGAACTGGCGGAGGCCAAGAACCAGGGCGAAGCCATCGTCAATTCGACGGAAAAGCAGCTTGCAGAGCACGGCGACAAGATCAGCCCGGCGGACAAGCAGGGGATCGAAGCCGCCATTGCGGACCTCAAAGGCGTGCTTGCCTCGGAAAACGCCGCTGACATCCAGGCCAAAACCCAGGCCTTGGTGCAGGCGTCGATGAAGATCGGCGAGGCCATGTATGGCGGCCAAGCCGGCGGCGGCGGCGCGGGCCCGGGTGACGCCGGCCCGAGCGGCGGCCAGAACGAAGGCGTCGTGGACGCAGAGTTCGAAGAAGTCGACGGCCAGAACAAGCGCAGCGCTTAATCAGGCGAATGGGTCAGCGGGGACAGCGTTGAGGCGTCGTTCCCGCGCCCCTTCGTTCTGACTTTGTCTGGCGGGGTTTCCAATGAGCGACCGGGATTACTACGATATTCTGGGCGTGCCGCGCACGGCGGATGCGGATGCGCTGAAAAGCGCGTATCGCAAGCTGGCTATGAAATATCACCCTGACCAGAACCAGGGGGACAAGGCAGCCGAAGACAAGTTCAAGGAAATCAACGAAGCCTATGCGGTCTTGTCGGACCCGCAAAAGCGGGCGGCGTATGACCGGTACGGGCGAACCGCGTTCCCGCCGGGCGGGGGCCCGGGGCCTGGGGGGGCCGGCGGCTTTCAAGATTTCTCCGATGTCTTCAACGAGGTGTTCGGCGATGCGTTCGGCGATTTGTTCGGCGGTCGGGGACCTCGGCGTACGGGCGGGGCCGAACGCGGGGCGGACCTGCGCTACGATATCGAAATCACGCTGGAGCAGGCGCTGCAGGGGCTGGATCGCGAGATCGTGGCGCCCCGGGCTATGCGCTGCGACCCTTGCGGCGGCAGCGGGGCGGCGCCCGGCACGCAGCCTGAAACGTGCCGCACCTGCCAGGGTTCGGGCCAGGTCCGGGCGGCGCAAGGCATGTTCCGGGTGGTGCGAACCTGCCCGACCTGCGGCGGCCGGGGTCAGACGATCCCCTCCCCCTGCCCCTCCTGCAACGGGCGCGGCCAAGTCACCCGCGACCGGACGCTGTCGGTGAAGATTCCTGCGGGCGTGGAAGACGGGACGCGCATTCGCCTATCGGGCGAAGGCGATTCCGGCGTCCGCGGCGGCCCGCCGGGGGATCTTTATCTGTTTTTGTCTGTCAAACCGCATGCGCTGTTCGAACGGGACGGGCCGGATCTTTACTGCAGGGCGACGGTGCCGATGACGACGGCGGCGCTCGGCGGGGACGTGGACATCCCCACGATCGACGGCGCGCGGTCGATGGTGTCTATCCCCGCAGGCACGCAAACCGGCCGACGGCTTCGCCTGAAAGGCAAGGGGATGACTTCGTTGCGGGCGCGGGATCGGGGCGATCTGCATGTGGAGATCGTGGTGGAGACCCCAGTGAACCTCTCCGCTAAACAGCGCAAGCTGTTGGAAGAGTTTGCGCAAAGTTGCGGGGAAGAGAGCCACCCCCAAAGTCGCGGGTTTTTTGAGAGCGTTAAGCGCTTTTTCGACGGCGCGGAGGGACCTCAGCGTTGACGCGGCACAATGTGTGAATAACCCTGCGCCGATCTTCTGCGATGAGAGCAGAACGGACACCTTCGGACACACGCGGGGACACACCGTGCCGGAATTGATCATCGCGGCCATCCTCATCGGCGTGTTTGTGCTGTTTGCCGGCATTTTCCTGCTCGGCTACGCGCTGTTCCAAGTTTCAAAAATGCACAGTGCGCTGGCCGAGGCCGGTCAGCGTATCCAGCAACTGGAAAGCACGGTCACCAAAATCGTGACCGGTGAAACGCCGGCCGGGCGGCTGGCCGCGCCGGACACCCCTGTTCTTGTGGAATCGCCTTCGGCCGCGGCTGCGCCGCAGGCCTCACGGGAGCCGGCCGCCGCCCAGCCCGAGCCTGCGGCCGCGGCAAGCGCTGCTCCCCCTCCTCCCGCCCCGCCACCGCGGGCAAAGCCCGCACCGCCGGCAGTCGAAGAGGTCGACGCCCAAGGCGTTGACGAATGGCCCTGGGGCGGGATTGCGGCGGCGGGCGCCGCCCTTCTGGTTCTGCTCCTGGGCGCCAACCAGGTCGTCAATGCGGTGGCGACGGCGACGGTGGGCTTTGGGATCGGGGCTGGGTTGATGGCGGCAGGCTTCTCGCGCTATGCGGGCGGACGCCGGTTTGCAGCGCCGATGGGGGCGACGGTTTTGGCCATCGCCATCGCCGTAGCGACGGGGCCTTTGGACGTTTTGGACGCCGCAACGGGGTTCTTGGCGCTTTCGGTGACATGCCTTGCGGCCGCGGGCCTCTCCGCCTGGAGCGGCCGGGCGCTGGCTGGTGTGGCGGCGGTTCTTGGGGCTGCAACGCCGCTTCTGATCCCTGTCGGGGCGGCGGCCGGCCCTGAAACACTCAGCGCTCTGGGGGGGCACGCCGGGGCGGCCGCCCGTTACGGGCATTTGGTGGCGCTGACCGCCACGCTGCTCTTGGCGGCGGGGTTTCGTCCGGCGTTGAGCGGCTGGGCTTTGGCCTCGGTGGGCGCGGCTTTGGCCTGGGGCGTGGTGGACGCCATCCAGGGAGCGCCGATGGCCACGGTGTATCTTTCCGCGCTTGGGGTTCTGGGCCTCTGCCTGTTGTGGGACGAGACCAATGCGCCCGGCCCTCTGACAACCCTGTGGGGACGGCTGCAGGCCTCAAAGGAGGCCACGAAGGTGGGCGCGGCGCTGACGGTGGCGGCCGGGATTCTCCTGGCGGTGACGGTGTGGCGGGCGGCGGCGGCGGCCGGGGTGCAGGCGGCGGCGGGGCTTCTGATCCTGGCTGTGTTGGGGCACGCGGTGAGCGCGGTCCGGCCAGGCTATGGCGGCTATGCCCTCATCCTGACGGGGGTGTCTGCGCTCGCCATTCTCGTTTGGCCGCGGGGAATGGGCCTTGGGGAAGCCGGCTTGAGTGAAAATCAGGCGGTGTTGGCGGCGGCGGGGGTTTTGGCGATCCTGGGGGTGGCTTCGGGCTGGCGCGAAGCGCGGAGCTCCGGACGAGAAGGCAACGCGATCGCTTTTGGGTCTTTGGCGCCGCTTCTGGCGATCGGAGCGGCGGCGGTGCGGCTTCAAGGCGCGGAGGCGCTGTGGCTGGCAGGCGGCGCCTTGGCGGTGGCGGCTTCCAGCGCGCTGATGGCGCAAGGGTTCGGCGGCCAGGCCCAAAGCGGTCAGGCCCAAAGCGCTCAGGCCCAAAGCGGTCAGGCGCAAAACGGTTCAGGCGCAGCGGCAGCGCGGACGACCGGGATGGCGATCGCAGGGGCCGCGACGGCGCTGGCCGTGGCGGCGGCGGCGCCGGCGGAGTGGCTGACGGTGGCGCTGGCGGCCTTGGCCCCGGCGCTGATCTGGATCGACAAGCAGCGGGGCGGCGCGGCGCTGACGGGGGCTGCGGTCCTGGTGGCGGCGGCGGCGCTGGCGCGGCTGTTGTGGCCGTGGGCGGCGGCGGCGGGGCCTTTGGGCGAGACGCCGCTGTTCAATATGCTTCTGCCGATCTACGGCGCTTCGGCGATGTTCTTCTATTTCGGGGCGCGGCTTCTCGCCGACGCCCGCTGGCGGAGTGCGCCGCTGGCGAAACAGTGCCTTTTGGCCGCGACCTGGGGGACCGGGGCCGCGTTCCTGTCGATGCAGGTGCGGCACGCGTTCTCCGGCGCGGCGATGATCACGCCGGTGGAGAGCCTCGCGGAACTGGGGCTGCACGCGACGATCTGGATTGGCCTTGCGCTTGCGCTGCGGGTCAGCGACCGGACCGAGCCCATGCAACCTTTCCAGCTGACGGAGGGCTTTGCGCTTGCGGCGGGGATCGCGTTCTCGCTGGTGGGCGCGGGGTTCGTGCTGAACCCTTGGTGGGGGGTTCTGCCTGCCTCGGCGCCGACAATCCCGGTGTTCAACGATCTGATGGCGGGGTTCGCTCTGCCGGCGGCGGCGCTTGCGCTTTACGCCATGGCCTGCGCCAGTGAAAAGCAGACGCTGCGGGCGCGCTGGATAAGCGGCGGGGCGGGCCTTTTGGTGTTTATTCAGGTCATCTTGGAACTGCGCCGCGGGTTTGCCGGCGCCGCGATGAACACCGCCGCCCAGGGCGATGTGGAGCGCTGGATCTACACGGGGGCGACGATGGCGGGGGCAGCAGCGCTTCTGATTGTGGGGATGGAGCGAAAGAGCACCCTCTTGCGCTCAGGGTCTTTGGCGCTTGTGCTGGCGGCTTTGGCTAAGGCCTTGGTGTTTGACCTCTCCGCGGTGGAAGGCGGCATGCGGGCTTTGGCGGCGCTGGCAATCCTGGCGACGGGGGCGGTGGTGTGGCGGTTCTATCAGACCAAGGTGTTCAATCGGTCTGTGGCGGCCCAACCCATCGGGCCCAACGCCAAAGCGGCGCCACGGCAATGAGCGTGTTGAGCCTGGCGATCGCCGGAGCGGCGGGACGGATGGGGCGCGCGCTCGCCGCAGCCGCGCAGGCGCAGCCTGGCCTGGCGGTCGTCTCGGGAACCGAGCATGGGGCTGGGCTGCAGACCGCCCTGCCCTTCCCGCTGTTTGCATCGCCGGTCGAGGCGATGGCTTTGGCGGATGTGTGGATCGATTTCACCGCGCCGGCGGCGACGGCGACAGCGGCGGCGGCGCTGGCAGGCTCTGGGGTAAAGGCCGCCATCATCGGAACCACTGGATTGTCGGCTTCTGAGGACGCGGCGATCGCAGCGGCAGCGCAGGACCTGCCGATCGTGAAGGCCGGGAACTTCAGCCTCGGCGTTGCGGTCTTGAGCGCGCTTGTGAGGCAGGCGGCGCGGGCCTTGGGCCCGGCGTACGATATCGAGATCGAAGAGGCGCACCACCGGCACAAGGTGGATGCTCCTTCTGGGACGGCGCTTATGTTGGGAGAAGCGGCGGCGCAGGGGCGCGGGGCGCCTCTCGAGGCCTTGCGGATCTCGCCGCGGGACGGGATCACGGGGGCGCGGCCGGAGGGCGGAATCGGGTTCGCCGTCATCCGGGGCGGCGGGATTGTGGGGCGGCACAGTGTGGCTTTCGCGGGGACGCGAGAGGTTGTGACGCTGCAGCACGAGGCGCTCGACCGGAGCGTGTTCGCCGATGGGGCGCTGGCAGCGGCGCTTTGGGCCGTGGGTCGGCCGCCGGGGCTTTATTCCATCGGCGACGTGGTGGGCTTGGGTTAGCCCGGCTGTTTTGCAGCGGATATGGCCGCGGTCAGGGCGCGGGAGAATTCCTCTCTTTCCTCTGGAGACAGAAAGCCCCCCACCAGCAAGGTCTTACCGGCGGAGGAAATCCGCACGCTCGCCTCATCGGTGGTGACCTTGGCCCAGAGCGGGCTCACAACCCAATGCGCGAAGCGACCGCGGGGATCGCGCCGAGACACGTGCAGATACTGGCGCGCCACCTGGATGCGCTCTTCTTCAAGGCCGGCTTTGTAGTTCATGCGGAAGGCGAGCCACAGCAGCAAGACGTCCAACGCCAGAAACACCACCACAGGATAAGCGCCGCTTACGATGAAACCGATGGAAATGGCCATGTTAAGCAGCGCGAAGCCGCCCAAGAGGCGGGCAAAGCCGCGCTGGCTCAAGGAGCGGTGCGGCGTGAGGACGGCGTCCATCACAAAGCCCTCCCCCGCGGCGGGGGGCGGATGGGGCCAGTTTTCCCAGTTCGGCGTCATCAGCAACAAACGTGGAGCACGGACGGCGGAAAGCCAAGTCTCGTCAGATTGGTCTGTTGTTTGAGGGGCGGCTTTGCGGCGATGGTTGGGCCATGAGTCGCACGATGACACGCGCGGTGGCCGCGCAGATTTATGACCGCCTGGCCGCGGCCAATCCTGAACCCAAGACGGAGCTCGATTACGTCAACCCTTTCACGCTGGTTGTGGCGGTGGCGCTGTCGGCGCAAGCCACCGACAAAAGCGTCAACAAGGCGACGAAGGGCCTCTTCGCCGCCGCGCGCACGCCGGAAGCGATGCTGGCTTTGGGCGAAGAAGGCGTGGCCGCGCACATCAAGACCATCGGGCTTTGGCGGAACAAAGCCAAGAACGTCATCGCCCTGTCGGCGATGCTTGTGGAGAAGCACGGGGGCGAGGTGCCGCAGGACCGGGCGGCGCTGGAGGCTCTGCCCGGGGTTGGGCGCAAGACCGCGAATGTGGTTTTGGCGGAGGCGTTCGGGGCGGAGACGATCGCGGTTGATACGCATGTGTTTCGCGTGGCGAACCGGACGGGCCTCGCCAAAGGCAAAACGCCCGATCAAGTGGAAGCCGGATTGATGAGGGTGACGCCCGGACCGCGGCTGCGGCAGGCCCATCACTGGCTGATCCTGCATGGGCGATACACGTGCCTGGCGCGGAAGCCCCTGTGCCCACAGTGCGTGATCGCGGATCTGTGCCGGTTCAAAGAGAAGACGCCGGCGGAAGCGGCGAAGGGGAAAAAGGCGGGGGGATAGCCAAGCTCTTTCAGCTGTTTCAACCCACTAACGGTGTGTCCGCATCCATTCCGCCAAGGCGCCGGCGAAGGGCGTCGCGGCCTCAGGCACATAGGTGAAGTAGAGCCGTGGTTCGATCAGTTCGAGCTCGATGATCCGCCAGGCGCCGCCGGAGAGGACCAAATCCACCCGGGCGTAGGCCAAGCCTTTGGGCGCTTCGGCAAGGGCGGTCTCTGCGGCAGCTTTCTGGGCGGGCGTCGGCTCGTGCGGGGTGATGATCGTGTCCATCAGATTGGCGCGCCAATCGCCGGGGGCGGGCCGCTTCAAGATGGCGTGGGTGTAGGTCCGGCCGCAGAAAAAAAGCGAGATTTCGCCCTCGGTTTCGAGGCTCGTCAGGAACGGCTGCAGCATGGCCGCCGCAGGAGGGCCCGAAATGAGGTCGGTTTCGCTCCAGGCGTTGCGCTTCAGGCGGATCGTGTCGCGGCTGCCGGAGCCGATTTGGGGTTTGAGCACGATCTCGGCGGCGTCGAGGGCGTCAAACCCACGGGCGACGGCGTGAGGGTCAACCTTATCGAGCCAGACCGTCTCGATGGAGGGGACCCCGGCTTGAGCCAGATCGCGCAGATAGGTTTTGCGGGCGTTCCAGCGCAGGACGGCGGAGGGGTTGAGCACCTTCGCCCCGCCTTGCTCCAGGGCCTGCATCGTGTCCAGGAATTCCGCCGGGCGATCGACATAGTCCCAGCAGGAGCGAATCAGGAGGGCGTCGAAGCCTTGGGCGCGAAGGGTCGGGTCATCCCAATAGGCGACCTCGAACGTCAGGCCCGTGGCCTTCCCCGCCGCGGCCAGAAGGGCGAAGTCCAGCGCCTCAGGCCCGGGCAATTCGCCGGGCGGCAGCGGCTCTTTCCGCCAGGTGCGCCCATTCAGATAGGCGATGCGCATGCGGCTTATCCCACAGGCGCGGCGCGGCGGGCCTCGAGGGCTGCAGCGCACTGATCGAGGCTTGGGGCTGGGTCACCGAAGCGCGGGGCGCCGGGGGCCACGTCGGTGAGCCGGAGGCGGTTCAGATTATCCATCGCGAAGGCCAGAACCAAGGCGCAATTGTCGAGGCGATAGGTCAAGAGCGCGCCGGCGGTCTCGCGGCGGGCGACGTCGGCGGGCCCCAACAGGCGCTGCACATCGTCATACAGCGGGGCGTCCTCGCGGCCGGCGCGGCGAAGCAGAATCGCCACCTCCGGCGAGGGCGGCAGCGGCACGACCACGCTGCGCGGGCGTTGCGCGGACACATCGGTCGCGGGGGTCGCGGGAGGCGTGGCGCAGGCCGTCAGCGCCAGGGCGGCGAAGGCGACGAAAGCAGAGCTCTTCATGTCCAAGCTGCTACAGGCGCGGCCTTTGGTGCGCAATGGCCGTTTGAGGGGCTTGCGGGGGTCTTAAGGACAGGCCAAACACCGCGGACAACCCCCTCCCCTTCGATCCGACCGTTTGGAGACACAGGCGCATGTCCACCGCTCGTTTTGACGTCGTCGCCGTGGGCAACGCCATCGTCGATCTTCAGCAGCGCACCCCGGAGGATTTCCTCGCTGCGCACGGCATCGCCAAAGGCGCCATGACGCTGATCGAAGAAGACCGGGCTTTGTATCTGACCGGGGTGTTCACGGGCGCAAAGCTTGCGGCGGGGGGGTCGGCGGCGAACACGGTGACGGGGGTGGCGAGCTTCGGCGGCCAAGCGGGGTATATCGGCAAGGTGGCCGATGACGGCCTGGGCGAGCAGTTCACGCGGGAGTTCCGGGCCGCGGGGGTCAGTTTCGACGTCCCGGCGCGGGCGGGGCCTCCGGGAACAGCGCGCTGCGTCATCGCCATCACGCCGGACGGGCAACGGAGCATGAGCACGTACCTTGGGTGCTCCACGCTGCTTGAGGAGAGCGACCTCGATGCGGCGCTGATCCAGGCGGGGCGGCTCACCTTCCTTGAGGGGTATTTGTTCGACCGCGAAGAGGCCAAGCGCGCCTTCGTGCGGGCAGCCGAGATCGCCAAAGCCGCCGACCGGCAGGTGGCTCTGACGCTGTCTGACCTGTTCTGCGTGGAGCGGCACCGGGAGAGCTTCCAGCATCTGGTGCGGGGGCATATCGACGTGCTCTTCGCCAACGAGGCGGAGATTTTGGCGCTCTATCAGACCGCCGAGCTGGATCAGGCGCTGGCCATGGCGCGGCAGCATTGCCCGATCGTGGCGGTGACCCGGTCGGAAAAGGGCTCGCTGATCGCGGGCCCTGGGGGTGACACGTTTGTCGTCACCGCGGCGCAGGTTTCTGAGGTGGTGGACACCACTGGGGCTGGGGATCTGTACGCCGCGGGCTTCCTGTTTGGGCTCGCGCGGGGCAAGGCGCTCGCGGACTGCGGGCGGCTTGGCTCGATTGCGGCAGCGGAGGTGATTTCACATCTTGGCCCGCGGCCGGCGGTTGCATTGAAGGATTTAGCCGTAGCGGCGGGGTTGGGGTGAGCCCGGGAACGGCGGCGGGGACGCCGCCGCTCCTCTCCGGGCGGCGCTGGGGGGAGATGGAGGGGGACTTTGAGACAACTGCCGGGCTGCTGATTGCTTGCTCACCGCTGCCTGTTTCCCTTCATAGAGAGGCGCCTCATCAGGCAGAGGGTTTCCCTCTTGCTGCACCCCATCCCCTCTGTCAGGGCAGGAGGAGGCGACAGCGCGGCCTCCGCGCCACAAGCCTCGGCCTTCAAGCGCGCTGTTTTGGCGCATCTGCGTGACATTTCTCCCCACGTGCTATGTTGCAGCGCGAAAGGAACGCCTCATGAGCCTGCACACCGTCCCAACCTCGCCTGCCGAACTGATCGACCTGTTGGCCGCCACGGCGGAGGACGCGGTCGCCTACGAGCGCGCCGTTCGCGTCGTTGTCCGCGCGATGGTCGCTCCTGGGGGCAGGGTGGACCGCAAGGCGATCGATGCGCAGCAGCATCTGGTCCACGGGCTCGCTTGGGTTGCAACCTATGCTGAAACCCTGCGGCAGGTTCATGCTTGGGCGGCGCGGCTGTCGGCGGAGGGGGCGTTCGGCGAGATCGAGCAGCTGCTGTCCAAGCTCTTGGCGGCGGAATACGCCGCGCAGCTCGCGGGCGGGCTGCCGATGACGCAGGTCGAGAGCGTCCGGCCGGCGGATTACGACCTGCCTGCCCCACTGGTGCGGCTGAAGGTGAACGCGGCGGACCGGGCTCGGCTTGCTTGCTTGCTGCAGGCTTCCCGGGGAAAGGCCACGTTCGAGGCGACAGGCCTTGAGGCCGACTACGAGATGGTGCGCGATCAGTTCCGGAAATACGCGGACGCCAAAGTCGTCCCTTACGCCCATGAGTGGCACTTGAAAGACGAGCTGATCCCGCTGTCGGTGGTGGAAGAGCTGGGCGCGATGGGCGTGTTCGGCCTGACGTTGCCGGAGGAGTATGGCGGCGCGGGCATGGGCAAGATCGCCATGTGCGTGGTCTCAGAAGAGCTGTCGCGGGGGTATATCGGGGTCGGTTCGCTGGGCACCCGGTCTGAGATCGCAGCGGAGCTGATCCTCGCGGGCGGGACGGAGGCGCAGAAGGATTACTGGCTGCCGCGGATCGCTTCGGCGGAAATCCTGCCGACGGCGGTGTTCACCGAGCCGAACACGGGCTCTGACCTTGGATCGCTGCGCACCCGCGGGGTGAAAACCGGAGATCACTACACGATCACCGGCAACAAGACCTGGATTACCCACGCGGCGCGGGCCGACATGATGACGCTTTTGGTTCGGACGGACCCAAACACCACGGACTTCCGTGGGCTTTCCATGTTCCTCGCGGAAAAGCCCCGGGGCACCGATGAGAACCCCTTCCCCGCCACGGGCATGACGGGCGGTGAGATCGAGGTGCTCGGCTACCGCGGCATGAAGGAATACGAGATCGGGTTTGACGGCTTTACGGCGCCGGCGGCGAACCTGCTTGGCGGGGAAGAGGGCCAAGGCTTCAAGCAGCTGATGGCGACCTTTGAGAGCGCCCGGATTCAAACCGCGGCGCGGGCTGTGGGCGTGGCGCAGTGCGCGCTGGAGCTGGGGCTTGGCTATGCGCTCGACCGGCAGCAATTCGGGACGGCGATTTTCGCCTTCCCGCGGGTGTCCGATAAGCTCGTGATGATGGCGGCCGAGATCATGGCGGCGCGGCAAATCACCTATTTTGCGGCCCGGCAGAAGGACAGCGGCAAGCGCTGCGACCTCGAGGCCGGGATGGCGAAACTGCTCGCGGCGCGGGTGGCTTGGGCGGCGGCGGACAACGCGCTGCAAATCCACGGCGGGAACGGGTTCGCGCTCGAATACCCGATCAGCCGCGTGCTGCAAGACGCCCGGATCCTCAACATTTTCGAGGGCGCGGGCGAAATCCAAGCGCAGGTCATCGCGCGGCGGCTTTTGGAGGACGGGGTAAACTGAGCCCCTCTTTCTGGGTTGACCAGCGCCAGGACCCGCCGTGCGCCGCTTTCTGAAGCTCCTTCACACCATCGCCACCGCCGGGATCATGGGCGGGGGCGTCGCCGTGGCGGTTCTCGCTCTGCTGGCGCCGGCGGCGATGGCCTCTGGCAGTTATCCCGCCATGGCCAACGGCATGGCCAAGATTGCAGCCTGGGTCATCGCCCCGTCAATGCTGCTTGTGATCGTCACCGGGCTTTTGGCGATGGTCGTCGTGCCTGCGTTCCAGAACGCCGGGTGGGTTTGGGCGAAGGCGGCCACGGGGATCCTTGTGTTTCAGGCGGGGGTGCATGTGCTTGGGCCTTTGCAAGGCGAGGCGCAACGAAGCGCTCAACGCCTTGATCCAGCGGGAATGGCGGAGGCCGCCGCCATGCTGACCGCCACGGCGAACACGCTGTGGGTGCTTTTGGCCATCGCTGTCATCAATATCGTGCTGGCGATTTGGCGGCCGCGGTTTTTCAAGCCGCCGGCATGATCGGCGACGCTTGCGCGGGAGGCCCGACCTAGCCACATTCCGCGCATGGGACATCGCCGCCACCGCCGGGATCAGGAAACGTTTGAAGACGTGGCGGACCTTGTGTCGGCAGCGGCGAACGCCGTGCGGTCGCGAACCGACCAGACCGCCGCCGCGCAGCGCCGAGCGGAAAAGGAAGAAAAACGACGGCAATGGGAGCTGCGGCAGCGGCGCAATTTCTTAGGCGTCGGCGCCGGGCTCTTGGCGGGGGGGCTCGCAGCCTCGGGGGGACTGTTCACGGTCGCCGCGGTGGGCGTGGGGCTGCTTACAGGCGGGGTCATCGCCTATGGGCTCAAGGCCTGGGACGAGCGGCCGGTGCGGCCGCCGTCGCCGCCAAGGCCCACCGCCCCTCGGCTGAATGATCCGACCGTCTCGGGGGATGACCCCAGAGCAGCGCTGATCCGCAGCGTTGTGACCCAGGCCATGGGGCATTTGCGCACTGTGGATGCCGCAGCGGGCAAGGTGACTGAGCTCGAAACCGGCGCGATGCTGACCCGGATCGCTTCGATCGGGGGCCGGATCTGTCAGGCCGTGGCGGACCAGACCGCCAGCTTTGACGTCGCGCAGCGGGCTTTGACCTATCATGCGGAAAAGGCCGCGCAGCTGGCGGAGATGGTCGCCTCGCCCACGCTGGGCGCCGATCCGGAGCGGCTGGCGAACGTCGGCCGGGTTTTGTCGCGGATGGAACGGCTGTTTCAGGAAACCGAGGCTGCGCTCAAAGCCGAAGACCGCCGAGACATGGACCTTGATCTAAAGCTGATTGATCAGGCTTTGGACGAAGATCTTCGCGACTCTCGGCGCTAAACGCGGTTTTCACCTTTTTTGCTGTACAGTTTTTGCCTCTAAGGAGGCGGACCATGCGAAGCGCCGCGATGGCATTAGGGATCTTAGGCGCTGCGGCGTGCGGCAGCGAGCCGCCGCCGAACCCGTTCCCAGCGGAGGCGCAGAGCGCGTTTCTGCAGGTCTGCAGCGGGGGCGAGGCCTATTGCGCCTGTTCCTGGGACAAGATCACCCGGCAGTTCACCGCGGAGGAATGGGAGGAGGCGCAGGCCGCGCTTGTGGCCACGGGGCATCCTGATCCGCGGATCGTGGTGATCGCCAACGCCTGCCGGGAAGTGACGCTTTAGGGTCAGAGCGGCCGGCGGCTCTGCAGGGCGGCAAAGAGCGTGCCGTCATCCAGAAGTTCGAGCTCGCCGCCGATCGGCACGCCATGGGCCAAGCGCGTGACGTGCACTCCCAGCGGCGCAAGGCGTTCTGTGACGACGTGGGCGGTGGTCTGGCCGTCCACCGTGGCCGACAGCGCCAAGATGACCTCGCGGACGCCATCCTGCCCGGCGCGGGCGACGAGGCCTGCGATGCGAAGATCGTCAGGACCGATCCCATCGAGGGCCGACAGCAAGCCGCCAAGGACGTGATAGCGGCCGCGGAAGGCCCCTGCCCGCTCCAGGGCCCAGATGTCCTGCACATCAGCGACGACGCACATCAGGCCGTCGTCCCGGCCCGGTGCGGTGCAGAGGCCGCAGGGGTCGCGGGTATCGAGGTTGCCGCAGGTTGAGCAGGTTTTGACGGCGTCGGCGGCGACAGCCAGGGCCTCCGCCAAGGGCTTCATCAGGGTTTCGCGCTTCTTGAGAAGCTGCAGCGCGGCGCGGCGGGCCGAGCGGGGCCCCAAGCCCGGCACCTTGGCGAGGAAGCCTATAAGGGCCTCGATCTCTGGACTGGCGACAGGGGTCTTGGGGCGCATGACAGCCTCACGGTGGCGCGGTTCGCCCAGCGCCACAAGGCGTGGCCGCTTTAGAACGGCAGCTTGAAGCCCGGGAGCATGCCGCCCATGCCGCCGGATAGCTTTTTGTACTCTTCGTTCTGGGCGTCTTCGAGCTTCCGGCGTGCGTCATCGTGGGCGGCCTTGATCAGGTCTTCGAGGATTTCGGCCTCATCGCCCATCATCGAGGGGGCGATCTTCACGCCCAGCATCTCTGTCTTGCCGGACAGTTTCACGGTCACAAGGCCGCCTCCGGCGGTGCCTTCGACCTCCATGGCCTCCAGGCGCTTGCGGGTTTCCTCCATCTTGGCCTGCATCTGCTGGGCCTGACGCATGATCTGGGAGAGGTCTTTCATGGCGCGATCCTTCGGTCGTTTTGGCCTTATTCGTCGTCGTCCTGTGTGGGGTCGGCCTCAGCGCTGCGCAAGGGGACGATCTTGGCGGTTTCGCCCACGGGCGGGAGACGGCGAACCGTCGTGATGCGGGCGCCGGGGAAAGCCGCCAAGGCTTCCGCCACAAACGGATGCGCCGCGATTTCGGCTTTTTGTCGGGCCATTTCGGCTTTGCGGCGCTCGGCTAAGCTCTGCTCGCCGACGGGGGCTTCGGCGCTGATGCGCCAAGTTTCGCCAGTGGCGGCCTTGAGGAAGCGCCCGAGACGGTTGGGCAGGTCCTCCGGCATGCCAGGGGCCGGGGCGAAAACAATTTCACCGCTCGCGAACCGGGAGACGCGGACATATCGCTCAAGATCGATCTGGAGATTGACCTGCCGCTCTTCGGCGGCAAGCGCCACCACGTCTTTGAAGGCGGTCAGGCGGTGGCCGCCACCCCCTGCCGCGCCGCTCTGCGTGGTAGGGCCTGCCGCACCACCGCCGGCGGCGGCGTCGCGCAGGAGGCGGGCGGCTTCTTCCGGAGGCGGAAGGCCTGCGGCCGCGGCTATCCGGATCAGGGCCATTTCGAGGGCGGCGAGGGCGTCCGGGGCGCGGCCCACTTCGTCTAGGGCCTTGAGGCCCATTTGCCAGAGGCGGGACAGCTGGGCCGGGGTCAGACTTTGCGCCAGCGCTTTGACGCCCGCGGTCCAATCGGCGCCGCCGACGATTTTCGCGGCCTCTCCCAGGGCCTGGGCGCGGGCGGCCTCATGGAGGATTTCAAGGATGTCGCGCAGAATCAAAGACGGGTCCGCGCCGGCGTCATACTGGGCGCGGAGCTCCACCAGGGCCGGGGCGGCTTCGCCTTTGGCCAGGGCTTCGACCAGGGTTAAGGTCCGGCTGCGGTCAGCCAGACCCAGCATGTCGCGAACCTGGGCCGCGCCGATGGCGCCATCGCCCGCAGGCTTTTGCACCATGGCCTGATCGAGCAGGGACAAAGCGTCACGGACGGAGCCTTCCGCTGCGCGGGCGATCAGGGCCAGGCCGTCATCATCGACGGGCACGCTCTCCTTGGCGCAAATGGTTTTCAGGTGCACGGCCAGGACCTCGGGATCGATGCGTTTGAGATCAAAGCGCTGGCAGCGGGAGAGGACAGTGACCGGGACTTTGCGGATTTCGGTGGTCGCGAAAATGAAGACGACGTGGGGCGGCGGCTCTTCCAGCGTCTTCAACAGGCCGTTGAAAGCCGCGGTCGACAGCATGTGCACTTCGTCGATGATATAGACCTTCTTGCGGGCCATCGTCGGCGCGTAGCGGACGGCGTCCAGGATTTCGCGGATGTCGTTGATGCCGGTGCGGGAGGCAGCGTCCATCTCGAAGACGTCAGGATGGCTCGAGGCCATGATCTCCTTGCAGTGTCGGCCCAGGGGATCGAGGGTGATCGAGGGGCCGTGGACGGTTTCGCTCTCATAGTTGAGCGCCCGGGCGATGAGGCGGGCGGTGGTGGTTTTACCGACGCCGCGGACGCCGGTGAGCATGTAGGCCTGCGGGATGCGGCCGAGGGCAAAGGAATTGGCGATGGTGCGCACCATCGCGTCCTGGCCGATCAGGTCCTCAAATCGGCGAGGACGGTATTTGCGGGCAAGGACCAGATAGCCCTGGTTGGGCTTGGGGTCTTCACCAAAGAGGTTTGGGCCTTGGTCGTCGCTCATCGCTGAGGGATATAGCAAGCGGTTCGGCGGCTTGCGAGCGCGGAGGCTGAGGGATCACTCGGCCGCGGCGAAAGGCGATCGGGCTTGATCGCCGCGGCCGGCGAGCAAGCCCTCAACGCTGATGTCTTCATCCAGCGCTTCCCAATGGCGGCCTTGGCCCGAGGGACTGAGGCGGAGTTGCGCGCGTTGCTCAGGGGCTGCGGCCAGAAGGGCGGGGGAACCACGCTATCGGCGCGCCGATGGCGCGACCGTCGGAAAGGTCGACCCACGAGGGCATCCTCGTCGCACCGCGCAGCTTTAGGATACTTTTGCCAAGCCCTTTCGCTATCGGCCCTCCCATGCGCGATCCGGAGCCACTCCGCCAACTCCTTGCGCGTAAAGCCGGCGCTATCGCCTATGCCGACCCGGGGGGTGGCGCCAGAACTTCGCGTCTCCGCCGCCGCGCTCCACGTGAACGTGCACCGGCTCGTGGGGGTTGCCCTCGTTGGAGTAGAAGAACAAGCGCGCCGTTTTGGCGACACGCCGTCGGCATCGGCGCTGACCCAGAGTGAGGGGTACAGACAGGACGGCGACCCGAGCGGAACCCGTTGCGGCTGCTTCCTTCCGGACCTGACCGGGTTGGCGGGGCGACCGTCCACCGCCTGTCTGCGCCCCAGATATCGGGGAAGCGCCGCGCTTGCGCAAGGGGCACTTGCTCGAAGGGTGGAGGCGCTTAAAACGCTTGGCCATGCGCCCTTTGATCGTGATCCCAGCCCGCTATGGCTCCACTCGGTTTCCCGCCAAACCGCTGCAGCTGATCGCAGGGAAAAGCCTGCTCGCGCGGGTGGCGCATGTGGCGAAGGCGGCGGCAGCGCAGACAGGGGCGCAAGTTGTGGTGGCGACGGACGATGGGCGGATCGACGCCCATGCGGCGGAGCTCGGGGTGGCTTCGGTGATGACGGATCCGGCCCTGCCCTCGGGCACGGACCGGGCTTACGCAGCGGCGCAGCTGTTTGATCCGTCGGTTGATTTTGTTGTGAACTTGCAGGGCGATGCGCCGTTCACTCCGCCGGCGATGATCGCAGCGCTGATTGAAGCGGCAAGACGGGATGTGGAGACGGCGGATGTCTACACGCCCGTGACGGCGATGAGCTGGGCGGCGCTCGACGCCCTGCGAGAGCACAAGAAAACCTCGCCGTTCTCGGGCACGACCTGCATTCAAGACGCGCAAGGGCGGGCCTTGTGGTTCTCCAAGCAGATCATCCCCGCGATCCGGAACGAGGCGAAGTTGCGGGCGGCGGGGGACCCCTCCCCCGTGTTGCGGCATGTGGGGCTTTACGCCTACACGACCGAGGCGCTGGGCCGGTATGTCGGGCTGCCATTGGGGCGGTACGAGGCGCTGGAGGGCCTGGAGCAGCTGCGGTTCTTGGAGAACGAGATGGCCGTGCGGGCGGTGTTGAGCGAGGGCTCGCCGTTTGATCTTGGGGGGATCGACACGCCGGAAGACGCGGCGGAAGCAGAGCGATTGATCGCGGCGCGAGGCGATCCGCACGGTTAGGCTGGACCGTTTTTGATTTGTCGCGGCCTCTTGTGTAGGCTTCTGGCAGAGCTGAAACCTTCCTAAAGAGCGCGCTGACGCTGTCTTCTCTGGCTGCGCCCACAGCGGAGGACGAGGCGAAACTCGCCGCCCCCTCTCCCGATCAGCGCATGGAGGTCTTCCGCGAGGCCATCGCGCGCGGGCAGTCCGGCGGCGCGAGCGGCCTCACGGCGGCAGCCATTTTTGAGCGGGCGCTTGCACGGTCTTGGGCCCTGCCAGCCGCAAAGTCATGAGCTTTCGGCTCTCGGCGCCGGCGGCGCCGTTGGAGAGGGCGTGCGGGGCTTTCCGCATGGCGCGCACATCGTCTTCGACCGCGTTGAAGGGGACGGCGTGGTCATCGATCGGGTTCTTGCGGCCCGCGCCATTCAAGACGTGTGTTGACCTCAACCTAAAGACGCTCTGTCCTTTAAATCTGGCGGCCCATCTCGCTGTCGAACCGAGACGCGGGTTTTTTTGTGGGCCGATCGCTACCCGCGAAAACCGCTGCGCACTTTTCGCAGCGATCAGCCAAGGGCGCTCGGTTCGGGACTTTGTCCTTTAAATCTGGCAGCCAATCTCGCTGTCGAACCGAGACGCGGGTTTTTTTGTGGGCCGATCGCTACCCGCGAAAACCGCTGCGCACTTTTCGCAGCGATCAGCCAAGGGCGCTCGGTTC
>JBILVS010000055.1:0-18124 GCA_044370335.1 Caulobacterales bacterium | reverse complement strand
CATGACGGCCTATGGCGGCCTTCTGGAAATCGGTCAGGCCAAGGCGGGGGACGTCGTATTCGTCTCGGGCGCGGCAGGGGCTGTCGGCGCCACCGTCTGCCAGATCGCCAAGATCAAAGGCTGCACCGTGATTGGCTCGGTGGGCTCCAATGACAAGGCCGCCTGGCTGAAGGAGCGCGGGGTGGACGCGGTGATCAACTATAAGACCTGCGGCGACCTCACCGCTGCGCTGAAAGCTACCGCGCCGAAGGGCATCGATGTCTATTTCGACAATGTGGGCGGGGAGCATCTGGAAGCGGCTTTGGAAGTCGCCCGGCCGTTTGCGCGCCTCGTCGAGTGCGGAATGATCTCGGCCTACAACGACACTGAACCCAAGCCTGGGCCCCGGAACCTGATCTATGTGGTGGGCAAGAGCCTGCGGATGCAGGGCTTCATCGTCACCCAGTTCCTGGGCCTGCGGGACCAGTTCGTCGCCGACATGGCGGGCTGGATCGCGGACGGGCGGCTGACCTGGCAGGAGACGGTGATCGAAGGCGTGGACAACGCGCCGGCTGCGTTCCTGGGCCTGTTCGCCGGCGCCAACACCGGCAAGATGCTGGTGAAGCTGGCCTGAGGGCCGCCCTGCCCCTTGTTTGTTCTTCGGCTGAAAGCCTGAAAGTCTGTGTTCGATGAGCCGTTTGTTCCAAGCCTATGTGATGGTGGACTGGTCCGCCGCGTCCAAGCCCGCGCATGGGGCGGATTCGATCTGGATCGGGGTGGTCAAGCGCAACGTGCGCTTCCAGTTCGTCACCGAGACCCATAACCCCGCGACCCGCGCCGAAGCCGGCAAGCTTATCGGCGACCTCTTGGCCGACCTTGCCAAGAAGGGGGAGCGGACGCTTCTGGGCTTTGACTTCCCCCTCGGCTTTCCGCGGGGCACAGCGGCGGCTTTGAAACTGGAAGGCCCGCCGCATGAAGCGCTGACCGCCTGGGTCGCCAAGGAGGTCAAAGACAAGGCCGACAACACCAATAACCGGTTCCAGGTGGGCGCGAAGATGAACCGGCTGATGACCGGCGAAGCGTTCCCGTTCTGGGGCGCGCCGGCGCGGGAGGCGCAGACGATGCTGTCGGTGAAGCGCCCCCGCGACCACGGACCGCAAGACCTGCCGGAGTTCCGCTTCTGCGAGGAAGCGGCCAAGGGGGCGTCGTCGGTTTGGAAGCTGTACTATCAGGGCTCGGTGGGCGGGCAGTCGCTCACGGGGCTGCCGCTGATCAAGAAGCTGAAGGACGAGCGCGGCGATCGGATGAAGCTCTGGCCGTTTGAGCTCGGCTGGAAACCTATGACCGCAGCGGTGCTTACCGGGGTCGACGTCGTGGCGGCGGAGATCTATCCCTCGCTGCTAAAGCCCAAGCCCGGCGAGGGCGAGATCAAAGACCAGGCGCAAGTCCGCGCGGTGGGCGAACACTTTCAGGCGCTCGACGACAAGGGAAAGCTCGGGGCGGTGTTCGGCCCAGTGGGCGACGACCCGCGCCGGGCGGTGATCGAACAGGAAGAAGGCTGGATCCTCGGGGTTTAGCTGCGCTTCGCCAGCACCCACTGCCGGGCGCAGAGAACCGAGACCGACACGATGCTCGCAACACAGATCGCCGCCATCAGCCCAGCCACCCCCTGGCCAAGGACCTCCGCCAGGTAGTAGCCTAAAGGCGGCATGACCACGGCATAGGCAAAGACGTGGTTGGCCGTCGGCGCCCAGTTGTCGCCCCGGGCCCGGAGCGCGCTCGCAGCCACCACCTGCCCACCGTCGGGGGCCAGGATGGCCGCGGCCCAAAAGAGCTGCCCCGCCACGAGCGCGGCGAGCGCGGCATCAGCGGTATAGGCCCGGGCGATCAGGTTCGGCGCCGACACAAGCACCAGAGCTGCGGCGACCATGGCCACCGTGTTCAGCCCCAAGCCGATCCAAGCCGCGCGGGTCGCCTCGGCCCGGTTCTGCGCGCCGATGGCGCCGGAGACCTGCACCGCTGTCGCAGCGGCAAGGCCTAGGGCGATCATGAACACGAGAGCCAAGAGATTGAGCAGGATGGCGTAGGCCGCCACCGCCTCTTCCCCGATGCGCCCTGCGATCACCGTCATGGCGGAGAAGGCGCCCGCCTCCACCGCTTGGCTGACCGCCGCCGCCACGCCGACTCCGAAAAGCGCCCTATAGGTGATCCCCGACCCGGCGGCTCCGCCCCACACGCCAAGCGCCTTAGCGTCCTTCTGGCGCAGGATCCAAAAGACAAGCGAGGCGGCGAGAAACAGCCGCGCCCCCACGGTCGCCCAGGCCGAACCCTCGGCCCCCATCGTGGGGATCAGCGCAGCGTTGAGACCCAGATTGAGCCCGTTCGCCATCCACATGATGACGGTGGCCGCCAAGGGCCGGCGCAAGGCCTCCAGATAGAAGGCGCATGTGATGTAGATGAGATGCAGCGGCAACGAGAGCGCTAGAATGCTCATCACGTCCGCGGAGGGCTCCGCCAGCTCCGGCTTAATGCCGAACGCTAGCAGCGCCGGCTCGCCGAAAGCCCAGAGCAGACCCGTCGCGATCACCCCGGCGCCGGCCCCCATGACGAGCCCCCTGCGCCAGACCGCGCCCGAGGCCTCAGGCCGCCCCTCCCCGACCACGCGGGCGGTCAGAACCTGGACGCCCGCTAGAAGGCCGATGGCGGTGACCAGAAACACCCCCGTCGGCGCCCAACCCAAAGCCTGCCAGCCCAGCTCATCAGGGGCGAGCTGCCCCACCATAATCGTGTCGGCGAGCCCCATGGCCATGACCCCGAGCCGCGCGAGGGCCACGGGCCCCGCCACCCGCAGGATCGAGGCGGCGATGCGCCGGTCTTGGGAGGACAACGACAAGGATTGCGGGCCAAACACCATCAGGCGGATGGGTGTAGGGCCAACCGCAGGCCCCGTCGAGGCGGGTTCTCGACGGGATCAGTACAATTCGCCGGGCTCCGGCGCGGGCGGCGGAGGCGGCGCTTCAGAGGGGGGCACGTTCACGTTCGCCGCGGCGGCAGGATCGCCCGGGGCGAGGGGCGAAGCGGCCGCGGCTTCGGCTTCCGCCGCGGCCCGCGCCAAGGCTGCGGCTTCGCGCTCGCGGGCCCGGAACTCGGCCACCTCCATGACGTCCTCGCTATCGAGATAGGCCACGCCGCCATCGTCGGTCCGGATCTGCAGCCAGACATCGCCGTCGCCCATGCGCACCCGACCGATGACCCGCAACGCCCGTCCCGGCATCGCCGCGCCGCGGCTGTCGGACAAGGCGTCCCCCGGGGCGCTGCGAAGGGTGGTCCGCTCCTCAACCGTCAGCGGATTGGGCCATCGCCAAGGCTCCACCGGCAGGCCGTTCTCGGTGATCTCCGGATCAGGCCCCACTGCAAGGGGCCGCTCCTGGGCGACGGGGGGGTCTGCGGTCTCGGCCGGCAGCCCATTCTCCGCCTCAGGCGGCGCGACGCGGACGGGTGCGGCCCGTGGCGCAAGGCTCACCGCCCCTTGCGCCACGCAAAGAAAGCCGATGGCCGCTATCGCGGCGAGCCCCAACACTGTACCGGTCGGGCGATACCCGGGGACAGCCTGGCGGGCCGAGGCGCGCGCCCCTGCCCACTGCGCGCCGTCAACTTCTTCGAAATAGGCGGTTTCTTCTGATACGCGCGCGCCGTTCATAGCTTCAGACCCTGGGAGGGGGGAGGCCTCACTCAATGAGACCTCCCGCCCCGCAAGACCCAGGCCAAAACCGGCCCATGGCGGGTTACTCAGCCGCCGCCGCGGCGCTGGGCCTGCGGGCGCCGCGCAGGGCCTCCGCCACCAGGAAGGCAAGATCGAGCGCCTGCTCGCCGTTCAGCCGCGGGTCGCAATGGGTGTGATAGCGCGACGACAAATCTTCCTCCCGGATCAGACTTGCCCCTCCGAGGCATTCGGTGACCTGGGCCCCGGTCATCTCCACGTGCACCCCGCCTGGATAGGCCCCTTCCGAGGGCAAGATCTGCATGAAGGCCGCGACCTCTTCCAAAATCCGGTCAAAAGGCCGGGTCTTGAAGCCCGAACCGGTCTTGAAGGTGTTGCCGTGCATGGGATCAGACGACCACACGACGCTGCGTCCTTCCTGCTGCACGGCCCGCACAAGGCGCGGCAGGCCGGAGCCGATCTTGTCCGCGCCGAAGCGAGCGATGAGGGTCAAACGCCCGGGCTCGTTGGCGGGGTTCAACATATCGACAAGGCGGATCAGGTCGTCCGGCTCAAGGCTCGGGCCGCACTTAAGGCCGATCGGATTCTTCACCCCGCGGCAGAACTCGACATGCGCCCCGTCCAGCTGGCGGGTGCGGTCGCCGATCCAGACGAAGTGGGCGCTGGTGTCGTACCAATCGCCGCTCGTGGAATCGATGCGGGTCATGGCCTGCTCGTAGCCGAGCAACAGCGCCTCGTGGCTGGTGAAGAGCTCAGTCTGGCGCATCTGGGGGCTGGTCGCGGGCGTAATGCCGCAGGCCGCCATGAAGGCGAGGGTTTCTGAGATCCGGTCGGCAAGCTTGGCATAGCGCTGGCCCTGGGGGCTTTCGGCGACGAAGCCGAGAGTCCAGCGGTGGACGTTCTGAAGGTCGGCGTAGCCGCCCGAGGCGAAGGCCCGCAACAGGTTCAGCGTCGCCGCCGACTGCGAGTAGGCCTTCAACAGACGCTGCGGATCAGGGATGCGGGCTTCGGGGGTGAAGTCCATCCCATTGATGTTGTCGCCCCGATAGGACGGCAGAGTCACCCCGTCGCGGGTCTCGGTCGCCTCTGACCTGGGCTTGGCGAACTGCCCCGCGATCCGCCCCACTTTGACGACGGGTTTCGCCCCGGCGAAAGCCAAGATCACCGCCATCTGCATCAGGGCGCGAAAAGTGTCCCGGATCTGGTCAGGGTGGAATTCCTTGAAGCTTTCGGCGCAGTCCCCGCCCTGCAGCAGGAACGCCTCTCCCGCGGCTACATCCGCAAGCTTGGCTTTGAGCGTCCGGGCCTCGCCTGCAAACACAAGCGGGGGATAGCTCGAAAGCTCCTTCTCCACCGCAGCCATGGCTTCGGCGGAGGGATAATCGGTCGGGATGTGTTTGGCGGGCTTCTCGCGCCAGCTCGCAGGGGTCCAAGGCTTGCTCATACACTAACCCTAGCAAATCCCCTGCTTAAAGCACAATTCGCCTGCATTTGAGCGTGCAGCCCATTGTGCTGGCCTGACCAGATGGACACATTCGTGACCGAATTGTTATCTCCCTTGGGCCGACCGTGGTGAGGGCTATGAGCGCATCCGCCTATCTGGCGTTCGAACCGGAAGATCAGGCGCTCGCCGATCGCATCGGCGCGGCCCTGGTGGCGGAAGGATTGAGCTACGCCGTGCCGACGGCGGACACGCGCCGGCCAGAGCAAGCGAGCATCCTGGCCGCCGCGGTCGCCGACAGCGGCAGCGTCGTGGCCATCCTGTCGGAGGCCTCGAGCCGGGCGGAGACCGCCAAACGCGAAACCCGGGTAGCCCTGAACAACGGGCGGCTCGTGGTGCCGGTGCTGACCAGCGACGCCGCCGCCCAGGCTTGGGGGACCGTGCCGCTCGACTTGGAGGCCGCCATCGACCTCCGGGCCGGGGCGAACCCCGACAACCTTACCGCGGTGGCCGCCGCGGTCCGCAGCGCGCAGGCGCCCGGCCGGGTCATTGCGATGCTCAACATCAAAGGCGGGGTGGGCAAAACGGTGCTGTCGGCGAACCTCTTTTCGGCCGCGCACCTGTTTGACAACCGCAGCGTCGCCTTCATCGACCTCGATCCGCAGCACAACCTCTCGCAATATTTTCTGCCCGCCGAGGAGCGGAACGAACTCCGCGCCGCCAACCGCACGGTCTATGGCGTGATGACGGCGAAAGGCCCAAACGCTTCGCCGCGGGGGGAGTTCCTCAACCTCGCCGCTCCCATCAACCGCTCCCGCGGGGTGGGCCGCGGCCAGTTCGATCTGATCGTGGGCGACGAGCGCCTGTTTGAGTTCACTCTCGATGAGCCCGCCACCGCCGACAAGCACAGCGCCTTCGTCCGCTTCCAGGCGCTGATCGCGGCCCTGCGCGCCCGCTACAGCGTGGTCGTGATCGACGTGAACCCCTGCGCCACGTTCCTCACCCGCTGCGCCATTGCCGCGGCGGATCACATCGTCGCCCCGGTTCGGCCGGAGAAGTACTCCCTGACCGGCCTGACCATGCTCGAACAGGTGGTGCGCGCGGTGCGCGGACGGCCTTTGAAGCCGGCGGAATTCTCTGTTGTGTTGAACGGCGTGAACGACCGCACGCGCTCTCCGCTTCCCGGCGACGTCGACGCCCTCACCCGCGCTGAAATCGCGGCCGCGCCGTTTTTCAGCTCCACCCTGATCGACACCGCGATCCCCTATTCCGGCGCCTTGCGGGCTGCGCCTATGGACCGCTTCGTCGTCAACCCGATCAACGTCACGGCCTTGATGCGGGAACGCCAGCGCGACGTGAAAGACAGCTTGGCACGGGCCGCCGCCAGCATTCTGAAGCGGGCGGGCGTGGCGTGAGCCGGACGAACGCCCCCAAGCCGAAGGCCCTAGGGCCCCGTGCGTTGCGCAAGGCGGCGGAGGCTCTGACCGAGGCGGAGCTGAAGGCGCTGCTGGCTTATGTCCGCACCCGGACGAATGACAAGCTCCTGGCGCTTGCCAAGGGCGAGGCGAGAAAGCCTCGCAAGACCAAACCAAAGGCCGAGGCCCCCACGCTGACCGCCGAGATCACCGCCCTGATGCAGCCGATCCTGGGGCCGGCGCAAGAAAAAGCCGATCTCCTGCTCGACGCCTGCGGGGCCTCGCCGGAGGTGCAGGCCAAGACCCTGGGAGAGGCTGTGCGCAAGCTCCGTCGCAGCCACGGCGACGACCACATCCGCGCGGTGGCGCAGGAGCTCATGGCCCGCATCGCCAAGCGGCACGGGATGCGAGAAACGGTGACGTAAGGCCCCGCCGCAATCCTCGATCAGCTCAGAGGCCCCTTCAAGGCGGCCCGGTCGGAGGCATTCGTCAGAAGGAAATCGCCCAAGGCTAAGAGCCCGACCACGATCACTCCTAAAAGCCCGAAACCCCGCCAGGCAAACCGTGGACTTTCTTTGACTTCTCGTGCCACTTGCTTCGCTTTCGACACCGTGGGCTCATTTGCGGCGAACGAGCGCTATAAAGTGATGCAACGAGTGAAAGGGGATGGCGTCCAGGCCGGCCTGCTGCCGATCTTGCAGCGGACTAGTCGGAGACACCTCGCAGTGATCGCGGCAAATCTCCCACCGGCGCCCTTCTTCAGCCGCCTCTCCGACCGTGCGATCAACGTCGGCCCGTCCATCAGCGTACGATGTCGCCACTTCATCGTTCGCCACAGATATGCCTGTCTGCATCGGTGTCATCCACGCAGGCCCACGAACAAACACCTCAGCCCGACGGTTCATCCTGGCAATGAAGTGTTCGCTGGTCGCGATCAAATGCTCAACAGACGACGCCATGAAGCCTCCCTTTACCGCCACTGCTATCGTAAGCGAGAAAGGGCCTGCCCTCGGAAGCGCAAGATGCGCCGCAGCCTCAATAATCGAAGAGCTTTTTGTCCCGGTCGATCCGCTTTTGCGCGGCCGCGGCGATGAGATCGATGAGCGCAGGCTTGGGAGCGCTGTCGGCCTGACCGGCCGGATCTAGATTGTGCTCCGCAATCAGCCGCCGCAGCGCCTCCGCTGTGACGCCTTTCGCGCAGAGCGTCGCCCGCAGGCCCGCCTCTCCCTCTTTTTGCAGAAGCCCCACAGGGTTCGGCAATACGACCGGCGGCGGAGCGTGGCTGACTGGGGGAGACGGCGAGGTAGCCTCAGGCTCCGCCGTCACGGCCTCGAGCGCTTCTTCTGAAACATCGCGCCCCGAGCTGTGGGCGCGGAATACTGCATCCAGACGCTCGGCGAAGGCCTGGTTGCGCTTCGCCTCCCGGCGGATCTCGGTCAGAAACCGATCGAGGGTGCGGTTCACGCTCATGGCTTTCTCATCGTCAGGCCGGAGCCATCGCAAGCTTGTCGACGAACTCATCGCCCAGCCGCTTCACGATCGGAGCCATGGCCCCGTATTTGCGCTCAAAGGTGCGCGGCGTGTCACTCCATTCCGCGGCGCGGGCGATGTCGACATGTTGGGGCACGCGGGTCGCAAACATGGTGTCGCCAAGGTTTTCCGCCAGCAGATCCGCCTCCGAGCGATGCAGGCTCATCGTCTCGTCGTATTTGGTCGCGAGCACAAACAGCCGCGAATCCCCGCCCCGCCGCTCATTGATGAGACGCAAGGCCCGCTTGCGGAAGGTGATGAGACCTAAGCGCGACACGTAATCAGGGATGGTCGGCACCACGATGGCGTCAGCGGCGATCAAGGCCGCTTCGGCGAACAGCGAAATGCCCGGCGGGCAATCGATGAAGATCGTGTCGTAGTCGTTCATCACCATCCGAAGGCCTTGGGCGAAGCGCTCGCAGATCCATTTCTGGATGGCGTCGATGTGAAAGCCCCGCTTCACGAAGCTTTCGATCATGTCGCGCTCGACGATGCGGAACTCGGGCGCGGCGGCCACAAGATCGACATCTGGAGCGCCTGTGAGATCGGTGACTTTTTTGGCGATCAGCGACCGGAACGGCACCGGCTGCTGCTGAAGGGCGAAGGCCTCGAAATAGAAATCGAGCGTGCGTTCGTCTTCGCGCAGCTCGTCCCAGCGCTCGGGCCCGCCGATCATAATCGAGGCGTTGGTCTGCGGATCAAGGTCGATCACCAGCGTCCGTTGGCGGTGGTGCAGGCCCAGGGTCTCAGCCAGGCTGACCGTGGTGGTGCTCTTGCCCACCCCGCCCTTCATGTTGATCACGGAAACCAAACGCGCCGGCATTCTGCAGCCCCCAAATTCATCCCGCTCGCGCCTCCGCGACACGAAGCGGGCAGGCTTGGGATGAGACGGTGACTTTTTGGTTAAAGTGAGGTGGGAACCCGACGTCGGCCATGGGCGTCGCTTGGGGACAGGAGCAACCCATGATCGAACCGGGCGCGGAAGTGGAGTGGAATTAGGGCTCCGGCCGTCCGCGCGGGGTGGTGGTGGAGCGCCTCGCAGAGCCCGTGACGATCACGATCAAAGGCAAAGGCAAGGGCAAGGGCAAGGGCAAGGGCAAAGACATCACCCGCAACGCCAGCGACAACGAGCCCGCTTATCTGATCGAGCAGCACGACGGCGATCAGGTGTTGAAAAGCGAGAGCGAGCTGACGGTGGGGGGGGGTGAGGGAGCCCTTCGCGGCCCAAGAGCGACTGAATTGTGGGCTCCGGCCTCTCAACCTGAAAGGAAAGAGGCCAATTCGCGAAAACCTTGCCTGCTCCCCCGTGCGCTCCCGCCACATCGCGTCCGCCGCGGCCGGGAGAGCAGCGGGCGCCGGGGCGCGGCCACCCCAAAGGGCGCGGTCCACATGGAGGCGGTCCGCCACCCGGCGCGCCGTGGCGCCCGCCTCTGGCGGAAGACCCGCCAAGACTTTCCGCTGCACGGCAGCGGCTTCCGCGGCGAGGCCCAGATCGCGCGCCGCGGAAGCCAACCCCGCCATGGGCAAGGCCGGCACCTCAGCCGGGGTGAAGCCGGTAAGGCGGGTGCAAAATCCGTCATGCAGGGCGATGCGGCCGTTGCGACCCGTTTCGGCGTAAATCGGCACGCCGGCAGCGCTGAGAGCGTCGACGTCGCGATCAATGGGGCGGACGGAGACTTCGAATTCCTTCGCCAGGACCGCCGCGGCAACGCGGCCTTTCAGCTGCGCCAACATCACCATCGACAAAAGCCGGCTTGAGCGCAAGATGGCCCCTTTCCCGCCTTTTCGGATCGCTTGCGCAAACCCTGACGTAGGATTTCAGGATTAGAGGGTAGGCTCGCCCGCATGTTCGGCGACCTCCCCTCAAACATGCCCCTCACGTCAAAGCCTAGTCGACGGCGCGTTTGCGCTGTCGGCGAGGCTGCGATCGCCGCCTTTGCCCTTCCTTTCGCTACGCGGACTTCGCCCATGACATTCAATCCCATCCCCCCTGCCGGCCACGCCAACCCCTTGACGACCCGGCGATTTCGATTTTTTTGACCAGGGAGTGGCGGATCGCAAACCGCTCGTTGGTGGACGGCGCCTGGCTTGAGTATCCAGCGGAAGCAACGGTACACGCGATCCTCAGTGGCATCTGCCGCGTGGAAGAGTAGCGGATCCCGGCTCGCGCCTTTTCCGGGATGGGGTTGCGCACACTGGATGTGCAAAACCAAATTTGGTCGGACCACTGGGTCAATGCGCGCAGCGGGGTTTTGACCGCACCTGGCGAGATCGGCTGTTTTGAGAACGGGACCGGGCTTTTCTCCTCTCCCTATGACCTCAACGGACGGCCGATGTTGTCGATCGGGGTGTGGGATCAGATCACGCTGAACAGCTGCCGATGGCGGCAGGCGATATCGGCGGACGGGGGGCAGCCCTGGGACCACAATTGGACCATGCACTGGACAAGAGCCTGACGGGCGCGCGATGCCGACGCGGCCTACCCGCCCCGCAACTCCAACGGCGTGAATTTCTCCCGCAGCGTCACAAGCTCTTCCGCCGCGGTCGGATGCAGGGCGCAGGTCGCGTCCCACTGCGGCTTGGTCAGCCCCGCCCGCACCGCAATCGCGGCCAGTTGGATCATCTCCGCGGAATCCGGCCCCGCAATGTGCACGCCCACGACGCGTTGCGTGGAGGCCTCGACCACAAGCTTCATCAGTATCCGCTCCTGGTTGTCGGGCAGGATGTGCTTCATCGGCCGGAATACGGTCTTGTAAATGTCGATGCGCCCCAGGGCTTTGCGCGCCACCGCTTCGGTCATCCCGACGACGCCCACCTGCGGCTTGGTGAAGACTGCGCTCGGGATGTCGCGGTGATCAAACGCTGTGGGGCGGTTGTTGAAGACGGTGTCGGCAAATGCATGCCCCTCGCGGATGGCCACGGGCGTCAGATTGACCCGGTCGGTGACGTCGCCCACCGCATAGATCGAGGACACATTGGTCTGGGAATAGGCATTGACCTGGATCGCCCCGCGCTTGCCGGTGGCGACGCCCGCGGCCTCAAGGCCCAGCCCTTGGGTGTAAGGCTCCCGCCCCACCGCCATCATCACCAGATCGGTTTCAAGCCGCATCCCGTTGGCGAGAAGCACAATTTTCCGGCCGTCCTCCTGGGCGATCACCTCCTGGAAGATCGTGCCGGTGACGACGCTTATGCCCGCGTCCTTGAGCCCTGAATGGACATGCACCCGCACGTCGTCGTCAAAGCCGTTCAGCACCGTCTCGCCGCGATAGACAAGGCACACATCCGCGCCCAGGCCTTTGAAGATCGAGGCGAACTCCACCGCGATATAGCCCCCGCCCGCGATCACGACGTGCTTGGGCAATTCTGCGAGGCCAAAGGCTTCATCGGAAGTGATGGTGTGCTCCACGCCTTTCAGATTATGAGGCCGCCAGGGGCGTCCGCCGGTCGCGACCAGAACGTGTTTGGCGGTGACGCTGCGGCCGTCTTTCACAAGCCGCACAGTGTTGGAGCCCACAAGCTCCGCCCGGTCGTGGATCACCTCCACGCCCGCATTGTTCAGATTGCGCAGATAGATGCCCGACAACCGGTCGACTTCGCGGGCCACATTGTCCCGTAGCGTCGGCCAATCAAACCGCGCCCATTCCACGGTCCAGCCATAGCCCTTCGCGTCCTGAAACGCCTTGGCGTATTCAGACCCATAGACGAGAAGCTTTTTCGGCACGCAGCCGCGGACGACGCAGGCGCCGCCGACGCGGAACTCTTCCGCCACCGCGACTTTCGCCCCCGCCATCGCCGCGATCCGCGCAGCGCGCACCCCGCCGGAGCCCGCACCGATGACGAAAAGATCGAAGTCGTAGCTGGCGGCCATGAGAGGGCTTTCTGCTTTGAGAAGGGTCCCTGGAGCTAGGCCGCCCGCCCTCTCAGCGCAAGGCCCAGCTACGCCACCAGCCGAGCGTCCGCAGGGCTGGCCGGAATCTGCAGCGTGAAACACGCCCCATGCCCGACGACGCTGGACATGGTCACGTCCCCACCCATCAGGCGGGTCAATCGGCAGGTCAACGCGGAGCCTAGACCTGTGCCTTCGATCACTTGATCATGGGCGCGGACGAAGGCTTAAACAGACCAGACAGCTTTTCCGGGGGAATGCCCGAGCCCGGGTTGGAGACAGCAATTGCGACAAACCCGTTGTCCTGCGACGTCGTGAGCGTCACTGTCCCGTTGCGGGTGAATTCCCGGCGTTGGACAGAAGATTGAACAGACACTGGCGCCGCTTCTGCGCATCGACCTCGAATGCTCCCAACGGCTCCGGCGAAACCAGTGTGAGGGTGTTTTGATTGCGCGCCATGCACGGAGCCATCGTGTCGGCGGAGTCGCGGATCAAAGCGCCCACATCGCACCACGTCAGATTAAGGCCTATCTGGCCGGCTTCGACATTCGATAAGTCGAGCACCTCCTGAATGAGCCCCAAAAGGTGGCGCACCGCGCTGAGGACGCGCCCCAGATCCTGGGTCACATGAGAGGGGCGCAGCCAGCCCCATCCTCTTGGACCATCTCGGTGTAACCGATGATGGCGTTGAGCGGCGTCCGCAGCTAGGGCTCATATTCGTCAAGAAGGCGGACTTCGCCGCGCTCGGCTGCCGCGCAGCGGCGCGGGCTAAGAGGCTCGCGTCGCGCCCCGGCTGCAGCCGATCCGCATACTCAGAGAGTTCGTCGCCCGCCAGTCGCGCAGGGCGATCCGCAAGCCGATCGGCCCGGTCGTGATCGTGATAGACCGCGCTGACCAACGCCAACAGCGCCTCAGGATAGCGGGCCTGCAGCGCCGCCATGCAACCCGCTTTCAGCGCCGCCTTGGCGGCAAAGCACACAACGAATTGCGCCTCCGTGACGGGGGTCTGATCGGAGACCGCCTTCCAGCCCGCGGCCGCGGTCTATTGTTCCAGATGGGGGCGCATGTGATCTCCGAGAACGAGATCACACCCACGCTATCATCCCTATCCGAGAAATGGATTAAGCCCAGCGAACGGCGTTTGATCGCCGCCGCTCACACCACGATCGCCTCATGCGCCAGCCCGATAAAGAGCCCGTGCTCCACCACGCCGGGGGTGGCGTCGAGAAGCGCTGCAAGCGCCTGAGGGTTCGGGATTTCCGAGGCCTGGCAATCGAGGATGTAGTTGCCGCCGTCGGTGATGAAGGCCGCGCCGTCCTTTTGCCGCAGGCTCAGGATGTCCCGACCGCAGCCCGCCGCCCGCAAGGCCTCCGCCACTTTGCGCGCGGTCAGCGCCCAGGCGAAGGGCGTCACCTCCACAGGCAGCGGAAACCGTCCAAGCCGCGGCACGCGCTTGCCCGCGTCGGCAATGACGACGAACCGCGCCGCCGCCGCCGCCACGATCTTCTCCCGCAACAGCGCTCCGCCGCCGCCTTTGATCAGGGTCAGGGCGGGGTCGATTTCATCCGCGCCGTCGACGGCCAAATCAAACCGCGTGTCGGCCCCAGGCTCCAGAAGCGGTACGCCAGCGGCCCGGGCCAAAGCGGCCGTGGCTTCCGAGGTCGCCACCGCGCCGGCGATCTGAAGCCCCTCTTTCATCCGCTCGCCCAGGCCGCGGACGAAGTGCGCGGCGGTGGAGCCGGTGCCCAAACCCAAGGTCATGCCAGGCTGAACCAGCGCCAGCGCCTTGAGGGCTGCTTCGCGTTTGGCTTCATCGGCGGTCATGGTTTGGCCTTTGCCGCGCGTTCGGCGATCTTCCGATCCCGGAAGGCTTTGGCCCAGCCGGGAATGGCTTTTTGCGGACTGCGCGAGACCACAAGGGCGTCCGCCTCCACGTCCTTGGTGATGACGCTGCCGGCGCCGGTGATGACGCCCGCGCCGATGGTGACCGGCGCCACAAGGGCCGTGTCGGAGCCGATGAAGGCGCCCTCCCCGATCACCGTGCGGTGCTTGTCGAAACCATCGTAGTTGCAGGTGATTGTGCCGCAGCCGAGATTGGCACGGGCGCCGACATCGGCGTCGCCGATATAGCTCAGGTGGCTAGCCTGCGCCTTTTCGTGAAAGACGGCGTTCTTCACCTCAACAAAGTTGCCAATCTTCACTTGCGCCCGAAGGTCCGTCCCTGGCCGCAGCCGGGCGAACGGGCCGATCTGCACGCCCGGACCGACCTTGGCGCCTTCGAGATGGCAGTGCGCCTTGATGTGGGCGCCTGAAGCCACCGTGACGCCGGGGCCGAAGAACACGTGCGGCTCCACAACGACATCGGGCTCGATCGCGGTGTCATGGCTAAAATAGACCGTGTCCGGATCGATCATCGTGACACCAGACAGCATCGCCTCCCGCCGCCGCCGGCCTTGGAAGACCGCTTCGGCCTGCGCCAGCTCCAGGCGCGAATTAACGCCTAGCACCTCGGTCTCCGGGCAGGCCACCTGATGGGTGAAGAAGCCTGCGGACCGCCCGAGGCTCACAATGTCGGTGAGGTAGTATTCCTGCTTGGCGTTGTCGTTGCCGACCATCGACAGAAGCTGCATCAGAAGCTTCGCGTCGGTCAGAAACACCCCAGAGTTGCAGAGCCGGACGGCTTTCTCAGCCTCGTTTGCGTCTTTCTCTTCCACGATCCGGGCGATGTGGCCCTGAACGTCGGCGATCAGACGGCCGTAGCCCGTGGGGTTGTCCGCCTCAAACCCAAGCACAACGATGCCGCCTTGGGCGGCGCGAAGGTCCGCCATCGCCCCTAGGGTTTCGGGCCGAATCAGGGGTGTGTCACCGTAGAGCACGACCACGTCGCCTTCAAAGCCCGCGATCACCTGCTTCGCCGCCAGCACCGCGTGCCCGGTACCCAACGGCTGCTCCTGCACCGCGATCTCGGGCGGGTTGGCGCCCGCCTCCAAGTGCGCCCGAACCTCGGGAGCGTGCGGACCCACCACCACGATGCGACGATCGGCGCCGAACGCCGCCGCCACAGCGAGGCTCCAGTCGATCATCGCCCGGCCGCCCACCTTGTGCAGCACTTTCGGCAGGCTCGACCGCATGCGCGTGCCTTGGCCAGCGGCGAGAACGATGACGGCGCGGGCGGCCATGGAAGCGCTCCTGTTGCTTGTGCGTCTGCGGGAGGCGGACTAGCTCAGTTCTCCCCCCAGCGCAAAGCATGCGTCGGGCGAAAGGCGAAAAGGATCCACCGCCATGCGTGAGGGTGAGCTGACGGGGGCGACCGTCGTGTTCGATTTGGATGGGACGCTGGTGGACACCGCGCCGGATCTGTTGCGCGCCCTCAATCTGACGCTCGACCTCGAAGGCCTGCCGCACGCAAGCCTCGGCCAGATGCGCGCGATCGTCGGCCAAGGGGCGCGGGCGACGATCGAGCGCGCAGCAGCGCTGGCGGGAGCCCGATTCGCGGCGGCGCGGCTCGATCAGCTGACCGAGGCCTTTGTGCGCTTCTACCGCGCCGACATCGCCGCGGAGAGCCAGCCCTTCCCCGGGGCTGAAGAGGCGTTGATGGTCCTGCAGGGCGCGGGCGCGCGGCTTGCGGTCTGCACCAACAAACGCACGGAATTATCGGTGGAACTGTTGCGGGCTCTGGAGCTTGAAGAGCGGTTTTCCGCCATTGTCGGGGCGGACGCGGTGCAGAATCGCAAACCGCACCCTGAACATTACCGCGAGACCGTCGCCCGGGCGGGGGGCGTGTTGCGTGATTCGATCATGATCGGGGACTCCGCGCCCGACATCGCCAGCGCCAAGGGCGCGGGAGCCCCGGCTCTCGCGGTCAGCTTCGGCTACACCGAAACGTCAGTGGAAAAGCTCGGCGCGGACGGCCTGATCCACGATTTTCACGCCGCCCCGGCGATGGTGCTCGCCCTGTTGCGACAGCGGTAAGGGCCAGGGGCCGAGGCGCCCCCCGCCTTACGACCAATAAGAAAGCCACGTCGCTGATCAACGACGCGGCTTTCCAAACTGGGCGAACCGGCTTGGACTGAACGCCCCCAGCGCCCGCTGCGCAACCGGACCGGAATGTGTCGCTCGCCTTAAACTCAAGCGAATTCTTCGTCCGCGCCGGTCATCTCCGGGCGGCGCTTCGGCATGCCGTTCACCATGTCGCTGCGGACATCGGTGCGCGCGGACCGCATCGCCGGGGTGAAGCCCGCTTCCACCAGCTTGACATCAACCTTGTACCCGCGTTCGCGCCAGTATTCTTCGATGCGCTGTTTCAGCCGACGCGCACCGTCCTGATTGCAGAAGTCATGGTCCATGACTCGAGCACCTCCAAAAGCAGGGTCGCCGGCTCATGCGCCCCTTGTCGTTAACCCCAGCGACATCGTTGCGCCGCCTGCCTTGCCCACTTGCCTGACCACGCTTGGTTAAACCAAATGGCCTGCTCAGACCCTGGCTATGTGAAGCGTTTGTGATTGCGATTCAAGCAAAACCTATATCCGTTCGATAATGTTCCCAGGCTCACTGAAATCTCATCGGCGCGATTAGACCTCTGGAAGGGCATATGCTACCCTTTTTAACTCATTCGGTGGTCGCGGTTTACACCATAAAACACGTTCACTGAACGCGTTCATGTAAACTGCGAAAGCGACCCGGACCGAAGCCGTTAGGGATTTTTATTTCATACGCTCGTCACAAAGCGTGATCCGAGGGGCGTCGCCGCTATGGGCGTCCGGGGGGGGAATTTGCAAAGGGCCGCCGCCCCGCTTCCTCGGCTGGGGTGGAGACCTAACCAGGGCCGCGCCGAAGCCGTTTAGAGCCCTCTGGTGGGCGCGACAGGGATTGAACCTGTGACCCCCTGCGTTGAAGTCAAGACAGGGGTCTGGTTTGATCGGCCGTAGTCGGATGAAAACGCCATTTTATGCAGACAAATCTAGCACTTATGCGCCTCCTGCAATATTACAAAACAGATAGAAACCGACCAAAACCGACCAAAACCGACGCCGAAACGGGGCACTGACGGGGCACAAAAAGCGTGCTAAAGCCTTCCCTGACTTGATGTTCAATGATCAAAGCAGGGTGTAAAGATGCCATTTCGCGTCCCAAAGACCCCTTTTGGTGCCCCAGATGCCCCTTTTCGTGCCCCAGGGGTGGCGGCCGACCAACTGTCCCAAGCCGCTCCCGGTCGCCTCACCCAGCGCTTTGTGAACGAAATTCAGGGCTCTGGCGTCAAGCAGCGGATCGCTGACCATGAGGTGAAGGGGCTCTTCCTGCGGATCACGCCGGCGGGAGCGAAAAGCTATGTGCTGCGGTACTCCAAGGATGGCCGCCGCGGTGAATCCGCCATCGGCGACGCCCGGTCCATCACCCTTGCGGCCGCTCGGGTCAAAGCGATTTCCCTGCTGAACGGCCTGACTGTGCAGTCCATCGACCCGGTGGCGGCAAAACGCGAAGCGGCAGCGGCCACTCAGAAGAGGCAAAGGGAGACGTTTGAGGCCCTCGCCCGAACCTACCAAATCGATGCAGCGCGCCGGAAACGTCCGCGATCACTAGAGACGGAGAGCTGGCTTCTGGAGCGCCATATTCTGCCGAAGCTGGGCGCGCGGCCCTTCGTTGAGTTGAAGCGCTCTGAAATCATCGCCTTTATCGAAAGCGTCGGCGATGGGACCGGTCACGTGACGGCGAACCGCGCCCACGGCCTTGTGCGCCAAATCCTCAATTACGCCCTCAAGCGCGAACTCATCGATGCAAACCCCGCCCTTGGGATCGAGCGGGTGTTTCCCGAAACCTCCCGGGAGCGGGTTTTAACAGAAGACGAGCTTGCCAAGCTCTGGGCCTGGCTCGAGGCGGCCCGGGCCAATCGCGGGCTGGGCCTCGCGCCGGGCCAACCAGCCGGCCAACGCCCTATCAATGGCGTATCTTATGTCACAGCGACCGCTCTTCAGCTTTGTATCCTGACCCTCCAGCGCGCCGGCGAAGTGGCCGGAGCACGCCGGGAGGAGTTTCATTGGAATGATCGCCTTTGGGTAATCCCGGCTGAGCGCATGAAAAGCAAGCGCGCTCACGCTGCCCCCCTCTCCGAGATGGCGCTCGCCCTGTTTCAGGAGGCGTTTGAACGGTCCGGC
>JBILVS010000054.1:0-18240 GCA_044370335.1 Caulobacterales bacterium | reverse complement strand
ACGCCCGCCGCCGATCAGGGCGTGGCCGCCGCAGCTGCCGGGGCCGGAGCCGCAACGGCGGTCAGGGAATAAGCTGCACCGGCGATTTGGCCCGCAAGGGGCCTTCCGCGGTCTTGGTGAAGGCGCCAACGGTTGTCCCGCCTTCGCCGAGCAGCATGATCGTGTCCGCGGTTTCGTTCCAGCCGCCGAATTGGCCCAGCGCCGGGTAGGCCTCGATGCAGGCCGCGCTGACGGCGAAACCGAACCCGGCCGCAGGGCCCGCTTCCCCCAGCCCATCTGGGGGCAGTTCACATGGAGCGGCAGCGCCCGCGACGGCGGCGAAGGCGTAGTTCCCCCCCAAGGACGCCGCCAAAGACCGGCTTGGGCGGGGCGGCGCTCTCCGCAGCGACTGGGTCCGCAGGGGAGGTTTCAGGCGCGGCGGCCCGCGCCGAACAGGCGGCCGCGGCGGCGGCGACGGCGAAGCAGAGAGCAAGAGAGCGCATGGAAAACCCAAATGCCCCCCACGGGTCTATGGTGAGGTCTGCGCCAGAGGATGTGACCGGCGCCAGGGGGGGGCGCTCGTGAGGCGGCAACCGAAGGCGACGCTTTAGCTTCCCCGCTGCTCCCGCCGGGCGAGGAACGCCAGCCGCTCAAACAGCTGCATGTCCTGCTCGTTCTTCAGCAGCGCCCCATGCAGGGGGGGGATGAGCTTGGTCGGGTCTTTTTGCCGGATCAGCTCGGGGTCAATGTCGTCGGTGGCCAAGAGCTTCAGCCAGTCCAAAAGCTCAGAAGTCGAGGGTTTCTTCTTCAGGCCCGGCACCTTGCGCATGTCGTAGAAGACCTTGAGCGCCTCCGAGACGAGCCTCTCTTTGATCTTCGGAAAGTGCACCTCGATGATCTTCCCCATGGTCTCTTCGTCAGGGAAGCGGATGTAATGGAAGAAACAGCGGCGCAGAAAGGCGTCCGGCAGCTCCTTCTCGTTGTTGGAGGTGATGATCACGATCGGCCGCTGGACGGCTTTCACGGTGCGGTCGAGCTCGTAGCAGTAGAATTCCATCCGATCGAGCTCCTGCAGGAGGTCGTTGGGGAATTCGATGTCGGCCTTGTCGATCTCGTCGATCAGCAGGATCGGGCGCTCCGGCGCCTCGAAGGCCTCCCAGAGTTTGCCCTTCTTGATGTAGTTGCTGATGTCGGTGGCGCGGGGATCGCCCAGTTGGCTATCCCGCAGACGCATCACGGCGTCATACTCATAGAGGCCTTGGTTGGCCTTGGTCGTCGACTTGATGTGCCATTCCAGAAGAGGGGCTCCCAAGGCCTTGGCCACCTCGATGGCGAGGACGGTCTTGCCGGTGCCCGGCTCGCCTTTCACCAGGAGCGGCCGCTCAAGCGTGATTGCGGCGTTGACCGCCACCTTCAAGTCATCGGTGGCGACATAGTTGCTGGTGCCTTCAAACCGCATGGGGGAGCTCTCACGTTACCTTGGACGTCAACGTAAAGCGGCCCGCGTCCGTTGCAAGCGGGCATCGCGGGGCGGCTGCGGGGGCGGGATAGTCTTCCTTAACGAATGGCGCCTTAGGAGGAGCATCATGTTGTCGTGCGCCCTGGAGAATCCACGCCATGCCGCTCAAGCTGTCGCTTCGCCCCGGCGAACGATTCGTGGTGAACGGGGCCGTCGTCCAAAACGGGGACCGTCGGGCGGCCCTGGTGCTGCAGAACAAGGCTGCGGTCTTGCGGGAAAAGGACATCATGCAGGAGGAGGAGGCGATCAGCCCAGCCCGCCGCATCTATTTCCCGATCATGCTGATGTATCTGAGCGAGGGGTCGGCTGAAGAGCTGCATGCCCGGTTCGCCATGCGCCTAACGGAGTTCATGGGCGCAGTGCGGGATCCGGCGGTGCTCGCGGAGTGCGTGGCCGTCTCGCAGGACGTCATGGCCGGGGATTGCTACAAGGCGCTGATGCGCTGCCGGAAACTGATCCAGTACGAAGATGAACGGATGGGAGCCTTGAGTGTCGATCCAGGCGTATCAGCGGACCGCGCAGCTGGGTGAAACCCCCCGATCGGCGGAGTATCGCGCGTTTGCCCAAATCACCCGCGACCTGATCTGGGCCCGGGACAACGGCCCTGTGCCGGAATTCGGGGCGTGGATGAACGCGCTCGTGAGGAACCGCGAGCTGTGGGAGATTTTGGCGGTGGACTGCGCGGGGGAGGGCAATGCCCTGCCGGCTGCGGTGCGGGCGCAGATTGTCTCTCTGGCGCTGTTTGTGGATCGGCATACCTCGGCCATCTGCACCGACAACGCCTCGATAGATCCGCTCATCGATATCAACAAAACGATGATGGACGCGCTCACCCCGACGCCGTCGGCGTCTGCCCGGTAAGCGATTCGAAACCCTGTCAACTAAGCATTCGTTAGGACTTGTTCGCTACTGATCATGCCTCTTAGGGGCTGAACGCCCCTGGCCCGCGCGCAAAATGCGCCCGGATTTCCAGAAGGGAAGATCAATGCTGTCTGTGAACACCAACGGCGGCGCGCTCGCTGCGCTGCAAAGCCTCTCCCAAACCAACCGCGAACTGCAAGTGACCCAGGGCCGGATCAACACCGGTTTGAAGGTCGCCAACGCCGTCGACAACGGCGCGGTGTTCGCCATCGCCGAAGCCCAGCGCACTCGCGTTGACGCCCTCGGCGCTGTGAAGGGCGGTATCGACCGCGCGAAGTCCGCGATCGACTTCGGCGTGAAGGCTGGCGAGGCCGTCAACGAAATTCTGAAGCAAATGCGGGCGAAGGCCCAGGAAGCGACCGGCACGGGTCTTGCCGACTCCGACCGCGCCAAGCTCGACACCGACTTCCAAAAGCTGGCCGACCAAATCGACCAGATCGTCGGCGCCGCGGCCTATAACAGCACCAACCTCGCTTCGGGCAACGCCAGCGTGTCCGTGCTGACCGCCGACACCGGCAGCACCAGCAGCGGCCGCTTCGTCGCCGCCTCGCGCCTGACCGGCTCGGGCGTCAACCTGAACGACGCCACCGCCGGCCAGCGGCTCGTCTCGAAGAACGCGACGCTCTCCTCGATCGACGCGGGTCTGACCGATGACACCACCGAAACGCTGACCTTCACCCAGACGGTCGGCAACGCCACCAACACCTATGCGGTGACGCTGCAAAGCACCGACACGGTGGAATCGTTGGTCAACAAGATCAACACCGCCACCGACGGCGCGATCAACGCCCGCTTCGACGCCGACCGCGGCGAAATCGTCTATTCGTCCGCCGCCGACTTCACCATCGCGATGGATGACGGCGCCACCGACATCGCCACCGCCAGCACCGAAGCCTTCCTCGAGGGCACGGGCGCGGCCGAAGACGTGTCGACGGTCCAGGACGATGCGACCTCGCAAGGCGTTGCGAACCAGTACGGCGGCGGCGTCAACGCCGGCGCTTCGATCACCGTCGCCGGTGGCGACTTCCGCCGCGCCACGCTTGGTCTGTCCAGCGTGTCCGTGACGGGCGCGACCTCGGCGAACGCCTCCAACGCGATCTCCGCGATCGACACGGCCCTGAACACCCTGCGGACCTCGCTGTCCTCGCTGGGTTCGCAGTCCAAGGCCCTCGGCGTGCAATCGACGTTCTTGACCCAGCTGTCGGACACCCTGAAGGGCTCGATCGGCAACCTGGTCGACGCCGACCTCGCTGAAGAATCTGCCCGCCTGCAGTCTCTGCAGGTGAAGCAGCAGCTGGGCGCGCAGGCTCTGTCGATCGCGAACCAGTCGCCGCAGATCATCCTGTCCTTCTTCCGTTAATCGGAAACGCTTTGACGTCGGGGGGCGGGGCGCCGCCCCCCGGCGTTCTCGTCTGCAGGGTTCATCGTGCGACAAGGAGTTTGACCGCCCAGGAGACTGAAATCGGACCAAGCCATGGATACCCGCGTTTCACCTGTCGCGACGGCGCCGCCCGCTGTCGCTCCGATCGCCCCAGCCGGACCCGGCCCAGGGGCCAAAGTCGCATCCAGCGCCGACAAAGCGTCAGGCCCTGGCGCGCCGCAGGTGGAGCCCGTGCAGGAGCGGAGCGTTCCGACCCCGCCGCAACGGCTGCATGCGGATGTCCGGATTGAGCTTGATAAGGCCGCGGTGCGCATGGTTCAGACGTTCGTGAACCCCGAGACCGGTGAAGAGCTTGCCCAGTTTCCCTATGAAAACCAGCTCGCATTCTCCCGCGCTATTGTGGCGTTTGAGCGGGCGAAGGACGCTACGAAGGGCGAGGGGTAGTTCCCCGCGCGGGCGAGCAAGTTGCTAATTTTTCGTTACCGTTAAAGCTTTTTTAACCATTGAGGTCGCACCAAGGGATCTGGCGTAAAAAGCGCGTCCCTTGCGCTCCAAAAGGAGCTCGCCCCGACCATGGCCTCGATTTCTCCTCTCGGTTCCTCTCCTGGCCTCGCCACCCTGGGTTTGACGCCGTCGGCGCGACATCGGCCTGAGGGCGAAGAGCGCGCGGGCGCTGCGTCGGCTTCTGCTGATTTGGAGGCGCAAACCTGGCGCGGCCCGCGAGACGCCGCCCGGACGGGGCAGTCGGCGCTGGCCTTGTCGGCGGCGGCGGCGCGGCAGCTGGCCAGCCGATTGGACGACATAGGGCTTGCGGCGCGGGAAGGCCGGGCGGAGGACGCCGCAGCGCTGAGCGAAGCGGCGAGGGCGCATGTGGCGGATGCTCTGAAGGCGGGGGCCAGTTTAATCGGTGGGCAGCCTTTGCGGCTCGAACTCGGAGCGCAGACATTTGTCGTGGACGGCGCCAATCTGCAGTTTGAAGCGCCGCCCAAAGGCCTGTTGAGCGCTCCGGGCGGGGCGGAGACCCTGGCGTCGGCGGCGACGCAGGCGGCGGCGCAGGCTCGGGATCTGGCCGCGCAGTGGGACAAGGCGGCACAGAGGGTGTCGGCGCACGAAGGAGTGCTCGCGGCGGCGGAGCGGCTGGGCCAGGGAGCGGCCCGGGATCTTGACGCTGACGGCGCGCGGCTGATGGCGCTGCAGGTGCGGCAGTCGATGGCGGAGAGTGGGCTGTCGATCGCCAACAGCGATCCGCAGGCGATTTTGGCGCTGTTCAAGAGCTGATCGGTTTTGTCTCAGGCTGCGAGCGGGCGATCGTTTGCTGAGCGGTCAGGCTTGCGGGGATCGGGACTGACGCGGCTGCCGCCGTTGCGGCTGTTGGCGGAGCCGCCCCATATCTGCAGCACAGCGTGAACAAGGGTCACGATCGGCGCGACAAGCATGATGAGCACCAACGCCGCCAGGGCCGTCAGTCCGGCTTGGATTGCGCTCGTCATCTCGAAATCGGAACGGGCCAGGGCGATGAACGCCGCGGGCTCGGCGGTGCGCTTGGCGAGGGAGACGGCAGTGGCGCCCCGGGCTTGCGCCATGAGCTGCAGACGCTCCAGATCGGCGTAAGAGCTGGCGTTGGTCAGGAGTTCGACGGCCCCGGTCCAGCCGGTGCGGTCATTGAGGGCGTCGACCTGCGCCAGCAGGGCTGTGACCTCGCGCCAGGCCGGGGTCGGGGCGAGGCTCTCAACAAAAGCGGCGCGGGCGGCGCCGGGCTCGTCGGCCAAAGCTTCAGCCGTATTCAGGCGATCAGCGAGGCCTGCGCTCAGCCTGCTATCGGCGTCGACAGCATGCAACACGGCCTGCACATCGGCAAGAAACTGCGGCTGTAGGCGCCCGCTGCGCAAAGCGGCCTTCAAAGTGATGACGCCTGACTGCAACGCGGCGGGATCGGTCTGGAACAGGGCGGCCAATTCCGGCGCGGATACGCTGACGCCGGTCAGGACGAGATCGGAGAGGGCTGCGCCGCGACCGTCTAGGAAGCTCCGCGCCTGCACGGCCAGGTCGCGGGAGTCGCCGGCGGCGACCAGGGGCGCAGCTTCGATGGGGTCGAACACGCCGGCTTCTTCAGCGGCTTGGGCCAAGCTTGGATCGAGCAAGGGGCGGGCGGCGGCGAGGACCGCTTCATCAGAGCCTTCCGCGCGGGCCTGGGTCGCGGCGCGGGCCTCAGCGCCCACAATGGCGCCGGCGGCCAACAAAATTCCGCGGGCGGCGGCTTCATCGCCTTCGGCGAGTTCGCGGGCGACCATGTCGTTCCAGGCGGCGAGGCGGTCGCGGCTGTCGGCGGCAAGGGCGGCGGCGGCCTCATCCAGAGTGCGCCCGGTGGCGACGAGGGACGCATGGGAGGCTGTGAAGCTGAACGCGCCGGCCGCACTCAAGGCATGGGTTGTGGCGGCGCCCACGAGGGGCAAGCCGCAAAGGGCGATCTGGAACGCGGCGCTGCTGAACACCCCGAGGGCGGCGTGAGGGGAGCGCCGTCCCTTATCGGTGGGCCGATCCTCGACGACGGCTTTCGGGCGAGGAGAGCGGTCGGGCTTGAGCATGGGGCGGCGATCCCTCGGTCGGTCCAACAATTGGTCCCGCCTGTGCCAAAAAGGCAACATGAAATGCATGTCAGCCAAAGGCGGCGAGTTTGCGGCTCGCTCCATGCGAGAAACCTGCCATGCGCCTCGCGCCTGAGGCGTGACGCCGGCGGGATCCGGACATGGCTCTGGATCTGGGCCGGGATCGAGATCAGGCGCGTTTGTCGAGGGCGACGGCCGGGGCGCCGGCGCCGGGCTCCAAGCCGCCTTGGGCGCCGTAGCGGGTTCCGGCCGCGGTGCGCTGGCGGGCGGCTTCTTCGGCCATGGCTTGAAGCAGGCCTTCGCTGACTTTTTTCAGCGCGTCGAGGGCGTCACGGTGGGCGGCGCTCGCCTGCTCAAGGGCGGCGCAGGCTTCTTTCAAGCGCTTCAGTTCGGCCTTCGGCGCCCCGGCAATGAGGGTTGGGTCCGCCTCGAGGTGGTTCATTTCGAGACGGAAGGCGTTGGCGAGGCGGATCTTGTCTTCCTGCGCCGGGCCGGAGGTCGGCGGGCGTCGGGCCTGGATGGCCGCGACCTCGGCGAGGGCAAAGGCCGTCAGGTCCTGGGCGAGGGCGATCAGCTGGGCCACCCGGTCGGAGGCGTCGCGGGCGATGATGGCCATGACGTCAGTCTCCTTGGGGCGGGGCTTGGCCCTGGGTTTGGAGGCGGACCAGCTCGGCGAGGACATAATCGGCGAGGCCGATGCCGCCACGCTGGGCCATGCCGTCGGCGTACTCGCCGATGAGCATCGGGCGGAACATGCGCTCGCCCGCGCCGCCGCCGCCCAGTCCTTCGGTGTCGAGCGCCTCAAACATCGGACCCAGAAGTTCCCGCAAGACCATCGCTTCGAAGTCTTCGGCGGCTTGGCGCATCTCGGCCATCTGCGCTTCCGGCAAGGCGGAGGGGCCTGCGAGGGGCGCGGGGGGCAGGATGGTGCGCTGGGCTGCGATGTCCATCACATCACCTCGATGTCGGCCTGGATCGCGCCGGCGGCCTTCAGCGCCTGCAGGATCGAGATCATGTCGCGGGGGGAAACGCCCAAGGCGTTCAGGCCTTCGACGAGGTCGCTCAACGGCACGCCGCCCTCGATCACAGCCAGGCCGCCTTGCTCTTCCTGGACGGCGATGTCGGTGCGGGGGACGACGGCGGTCTCGCCTTCGCTGAATGGCAGGGGTTGGCTGACCTGCGGGTTTTCGGAGATCGCGATGGTCAGCGAGCCTTGCGCGATCGCGACGGTCGAGACGCGGACGTTCTCGCCCATGACGATGACGCCGCTCGCTTCGTCGATCACGATGCGGGCCGGGAGGTCGACGTCCACCTCCAGGCTTTCGACCCGAGCGATCAGATCGACCATGTCGCCCTGATAGCCTTCGGGCTGAGCCAACAGAATCGTGCCGGGATTGAGGGCCGCCGCAGCGCCGGGTCCGACGGCTTGGTTGATGGCGGCCGCCATGCGTTGGGCGGTGGAGAAGTCAGGATTGCGCAAAGCCAGGCGCAGGGTCTCCTGGTTGGCGATATCGAACATCAGCTCGCGCTCAACCAAGGCGCCGTTGGAGATGCGGCCTGCGGTGGGGACCCCGCGCGTCACCGAGCCTGCCTCGCCCTCGGCGGAAAAACCGCCAACCGCGATGGAGCCTTGGGCGACGGCGTAAACCTGCTGGTCGGCGCCGATAAGGGAGGTGACCAGCAACTGGCCTCCGGCAAGGCTGCGGGCGTCGCCAAGGGCGGAGACAGTCACGTCGATCCGGCTGCCTTGGCTGGCGAAAGGCGGCAGGTTGGCCGTGACCATGACGGCGGCGACGTTGCGGGTGTTGACGTTGCCTTCCGCCGCGACGCCGAGGCGTTCAAGCATCGCGGTAAGGCTCTGGCGCGTGAAGGGCGAATTGCGCAGCGAATCGCCCGTCCCTGCGAGCCCAACGACAAGGCCATAGCCGACAAGCTGGTTTTCGCGCACGCCTTCGAAATCGGCGATGTCTTTGATTCGGGGGCCGGCGTCGGCTGGGACCGGGGCGAGGCCTACGGCGGACGCCAAAAGGGCCGCTCCCAACCCAATACCACGGCGCAAAAAGCTGTTCATGACCGACTGAGAAACCAAAACAGGGTTAAGGAGCCGTGATCAGCGTGTTTACGCCTTGGAAACACCCGCCGGGCACTTTTTGCCTATGAGGTTCGTCCATGCGGATTGAAGGCCCCCGTCCAACCCCGCCCGCCACGGCGGCCAAACGCGCCGACCCCGCGGCCGGGTTCACCGTGCCTGATGCTGCTGCGGCGGGAAAACCGCAGGCCGCGGCCGCCGCGTCGCCTCCGCCATCGATCGCAGCGCTGATGGCGCTGCAGGGAGAGGATGCGTTCGCCGACGCGCCGGCGCGCCGGCGGCGGCAGATTGACCGGGCTGCGAAAACCCTGGACGCTTTGGACCGCGTGGCGGTGGGGCTTCTCGAAGGACGGATGCCCGGGGCGCTCCGGCGGGACCTGATGGCGCTGCGCGAGGGCGCTGAGCGGACCGGTGATCCGGGGCTTGATGACCTCCTGCTTGAGGTGGACATCCGGGCGGCGGTGGAACTCGCCAAACTCGAGCGGGAAGCCCTGCTGCAGGCTTGAGCGCTGTTTTTGAATGTTTGGCCTTGCATTTGCTTCATTGAAGCGGCGGCCCCGCGGCGCTATAAGCCCGCCGCACCAGGGGACTGTGTCGAACAGAATAGGGAGCCCGCTCCATGAGTCTCGTCTTGCCCGACACCTATCGGCCCAGCGACGACGAGCCGTTTATGAATGAGCGGCAGCGGGAGTATTTCCGCTCGAAACTTCTCAAATGGAAGCAGGAGATCCTGGACGAAGCGAAGTCCACGATTGCCAACCTGCAGCTGGACACGGTGTCTTTGCCCGACCTTGCGGATCGGGCCACCAGCGAGACGGACCGGGCGATTGAGCTGCGGACGCGGGACCGGCAGCGCAAGCTCATCGGCAAGATTGACGCCGCCCTCCGGCGGATCGAAGATGGGTCTTACGGGTACTGCGAAGAGACCGGCGAGCCGATCGGGGTGTCGCGTCTTGACGCGCGGCCGATCGCTACTTTGAGCCTTGAGGCGCAGGAGCGCCACGAACGCCGCGAGCGAATTCACCGCGACGATTGAGGCCGGCGCGGGTTGTGACGCAAGAGACCGTCGATAACGGGGGGCTTGCGGCAACGCGTCTGGCCGCGCTGTGGCCATAGTTTAAAACTGCAACAAGTTGTCATTGCAGGAACAGGCGGTCTGTCGGGGAGCCGGGTTGACGCACTCGGCCCCCTGCGCTTGTTAGGCTGACAATTAGTCCTAGGTTTAGACCTTAAGTCCGGCGATTTTTTCGTCGGTCAGCGCTGGAGGTTTTCCACCCCGGCGCTGCTGTGGTCTTTAGGTTCGGCTTTGTCCGGACAAGGGGGAGCAGTATGGGAGCGACCATTCCTGGGTTGTCGGCGCCGCCGACGCGCCATCAACGCCTCATTGCTTGGGTGAACGAGATCGCGGCGCTGACGATGCCCGATCGGGTTCATTGGTGCACGGGGTCGGACGCGGAATGGGAACACTTGGCGCATACCCTGGAGGAAGCGGGCACGCTGAAGCGCCTGGACCCGAAAAAGCGGCCGAACAGCTTCTACGCCGCCTCCGATCCGCGCGACGTCGCTCGCGTGGAAAGCCGCACCTTCATCTGCAGCCAAGAGCAGGCGGAGGCCGGACCGACCAACAACTGGATGGACCCGATCGTCATGCGCGCCAAACTCGCGCGCCTGTTTGCGGGCTGCATGCGCGGCCGGACGATGTATGTGGTGCCGTTCTGCATGGGGCCGCTGGGCTCTTCGATCTCGGCGCTTGGGGTGGAGATCACCGATAGCGCTTATGTGGCCATGTCGATGCGGGTGATGACCCGCATGGGGATGCCCGCCCTTGAGCAACTCGGCGACGACGGGTTCTTCGTGCCGGCCGTGCACACCCTCGGCGCGCCGCTTCTGAAAGGCGAGCAGGACGTTCGCTGGCCTTGCAACGACGACAAGTGGATCGTGCATTTCCCGGAAACGCGGGAAATCTGGTCTTACGGCTCGGGCTATGGCGGCAACGCGCTGCTCGGCAAGAAGTGCTACGCGCTCCGCATCGCCTCCGTCATGGCTCGGGATGAGGGCTGGCTCGCCGAGCATATGCTGATCTTGAAGCTGACCAACCCAGAGGGGAAAGCGCACTACGTCGCCGCGGCGTTTCCCTCAGCCTGCGGCAAGACCAATCTTGCCATGCTGCAGCCGACGATTCCGGGTTGGAAGGCCGAGACGATCGGCGACGACATCGCCTGGATGCGCTTCGGCGACGATGGGCGGCTTTACGCAATCAATCCGGAGAACGGCTTCTTCGGGGTCGCCCCCGGCACAAGCGCGAAGACCAATGTCAACGCGCTCGACTCTCTGAAAGAGAACACGATTTTCACCAACGTAGCGCTCACCGCGGATGGCGACGTTTGGTGGGAAGGGCTGACTGATGAGCCCCCCGAAGGCCTTACGGACTGGAAAGGCCGGCCATGGAGCAAAGAGTTGGGCGAGCCCGCCGCGCACCCCAACGCGCGCTTTGCCTGTCCCGCGGGCCAGTGCCCGGCGATCGCCGAAGAGTGGCAGGACCCCAAAGGCGTGCCGATTTCGGCGATCCTGTTCGGCGGTCGGCGGGCGTCGGCGGTGCCGCTGGTCACCGAAGCTTTTGATTGGGAGCACGGCGTGTTCATGGCCTCGAACGTCGCCTCAGAAGGCACGGCGGCGGCGGAGAACAAGGTCGGCGAGTTGCGGCGCGATCCCTTCGCGATGTTGCCCTTCTGCGGCTACAACATGGCCGATTACTTCAATCACTGGCTCGGCGTCGGCGGCATGACCGATGCCGACAAGCTACCGAAAATCTTCAAGGTGAACTGGTTCCGGAAAGGCGCGGACGGCAAGTTCCTGTGGCCGGGCTTCGGCGACAACGCCCGGGTGTTGAAGTGGATCGTAGAGCGCATGGAAGGCAAAGCGGAAGCGCAAACGACCGCCATCGGGCTCTTGCCGACCAAAGAGTCTCTGGATGTGTCCGGTCTCGCGTTGCGGCCCGATGCGCTTGATACGCTGCTGAGCGTGGACGCGGCGGCCTGGGCGGAGGAAGCCGCGCTGATCCCGGCTTTCTACGGGCGCTACGGCGATCGCCTGCCGAAGCCCCTGTGGGATCAGCATGCGGCTCTGGTGGAGCGTTTGGAAGCGCTGGAGGGCGCCGCGCAGCCGGAACCGGCCAGAGCCACCGCGTAATCAGGCGACGGCTTAAGCCGTTGTCAGCACGCGCTTTACCGCCGCCCGCCAGCCCTTGATGGCGGCGTCCCGTTCGGCCGGAGCGAGCTGCGGCTCTGTCCGGGCGCCGGCGCGCCATAGAGCCGCCAGCTCCTGAGGGCCGGACCATACGCCGGCGCCTAGGCCTGCAAGACCCGCGGCGCCGAAAGCGGTGGTTTCGAGCATGGCGGGGCGGATCACCGGCGTGCCCAAGATGTCGGCGAGCCGCTGGAGGAGCCAGCCATTGGCCGCCATCCCGCCGTCGACGCGCAAGACCGTCGGCGCCTGGCCGTCCGCCGTCATGGCGTCACAGAGGTCGCGGGTCTGATAGACGGTGCTGTCCAAGGCGGCGCGGGCGATCTCGGCGCGGCCGGCCCCACGGGTGAGGCCGAGGATGGCGGCGCGGGCGCCGGGGTCCCAATACGGCGCGCCGAGGCCTGTGAACGCGGGCACGAGGTAAATCCCGGTCATGTCTCCGGCGGAGGCGGCCAGGGCCTCGATCTCGGCGGCCTTGGCGATCAGTCCCAACCCGTCCCGCAGCCATTGCACGGTGGACCCCGCCGACAGCACGCTGCCCTCCAGGGCGTAGGTCACCGCGCCGCCGAGGCGGTAGCCCACAGTCGTCAGCAGCCGATTGGCGGACTTCACGGCCCGGGCGCCGGTGTTCAGCACCATGAAGGCGCCGGTCCCGTATGTGCTCTTCACGCTGCCCGGCTCGAAGCACGCTTGACCCACGAGGGCAGCCTGCTGATCCCCCGCGACGCCTCGAATGGGGATGGGAACACCAAAATGGGCGAGGTCGGCGGCGCCGAAATCCGCCGCACAGTCCCGGACATCGGGGAGCACGCTTGCGGGGCAGGCGAAGAGATCGAGAAGGTCCGCGTCCCAGGCCTGGGTGTGGATGTTGAACAGGCTCGTCCGGCTGGCGTTGGTGGCGTCGGTGGCGTGAACCCTTCCCCCTGTGAGCCGCCAGATCAAGAAGCTGTCTACGGTGCCGAAAGCGAGTTCGCCGCGGGCCGCCCGGTCCCGGGCCCCAGGGACCTTGTCCAGAATCCAGCCGAGCTTTGTGGCGGAAAAATAAGGATCGAGCACAAGGCCGGTTTTGGCGGCGACCGTCTCTTCATGGCCCTCAGCGGCCAGGGCTTGGGTGACGCCGGCGGTCCGCCGGTCCTGCCAGACGATGGCGTTGTGGATGGCCGCGCCGGTGTTGCGGTCCCAGACGACGGTGGTTTCGCGCTGGTTGGTGATGCCCATGGCCAGAGGCCTGAAGCCTTTGGCGACGGCTTCCTGCAGGGCTTGGCGGGCGGTGGAGAGGGTCGTCGCCCAGATCACCTCCGGGTCATGCTCGACCCAGCCCGGCTGCGGGTAGATCTGGGGAAACTCCTGCTGCGCTTGGGCGATGACCGCGCCATCCAGCGCGAAACACAAAGCCCGGCTGGAGGTTGTGCCCTGGTCGAGGGCGATGATGCAGTCTGAAGCGCTCAAGGGTTATCCTCCGCCGGAACACAGGTGCGCAAGCCTTGCCTGCGCGCGGCAGCTTTTCAAGCGGGACAAAAGCGGAGATGAGGAGCCTGGTGCCGCCGGGGAGGATTGAACTCCCGACCTCGTCATTACCAATGACGCGCTCTACCACTGAGCTACGGCGGCGGAAGCGGGGCGTATAGCTGAGCCGACGGCGAAGGAAAAGGGGCTTTAGCGGCGATGACGGTCAAGATGTCAGACACCAAGGGAAACAAGGGCCAAGCCGAGCGGGAACAGCGCTTGAAACAGCAATTGAAGGCCAATCTCGCCCGCCGGAAGGCCGGGCCGTCGGCACAACATGGGGCCAAGCCCGCAAAGGCCGACGCACCGGACTGAAACCGGTTCCTGAATTGCAGCCCTTGCGTAAAGCGCTGCAAGTCGCCATCCCAAAGACATGGATCAGATCATCATTTCCGGCGGCGCGCGGCTGAACGGCGTCATCCCCATTTCAGGCGCCAAAAACTCGGCCCTGAAACTGATGGCGGCCGCGCTCTTGAGCGATGAGCCCCTGACCCTGACCAACATGCCGAACCTTGCGGACACCCGCTTTATGGCCGGCCTGATGGAGACCCTCGGCGTCAAGATCGAGTGGGTGAAAGAGGCGTCGGTGGCCTCGTTGCATGCGCCCGAGATCGCCTCCACCATCGCACCCTATGATTTGGTGCGGAAGATGCGGGCCTCGTTCAACGTGCTCGGCCCGCTTCTGGCGCGGGTCGGCCACGCTACGGTGAGCCTGCCTGGGGGATGCGCGATCGGGGCCCGACCGGTGGATTTGCACTTGAAGGCCTTCGAGGCCATGGGCGCGGATATCCATATTGAGCGGGGCTACGTGAAGGCTGCGGCGCTCCGCGGGTTGAAGGGGGCGGAGATCACATTCCCCTTCGTCTCGGTTGGGGCGACCGAACACGCCATGCTGGCGGCGACCTTGGCTGAAGGCGTCACCGTCCTTCAAAACGCCGCGCAGGAGCCTGAAATCGGGGATTTGGCCGCCTGTCTGAACGCCATGGGAGCTGATGTCCGGGGCGCAGGGACGGCGACCATTGAGATCCATGGCAAAACCCGCCTCGGCGGCGCGACCCATGCCGTCATCGCCGACCGCATCGAGGCCGGGACCTACGCCATCGCGGCGGCGGCCGCGGGGGGGAAAGTGCTGCTCAAGGGCGCCCGGGGCGAGGATCTCTCCGCCCTGATCGGCTTTCTGACCGCGGCGGGCGCCACCGTGACGGCCAGCGCAGAGGGCTTAAGGGTGGCGCGCGATCCAGGGCCGCCGGAAGCGGTGAGCTTTGAAACCGCGCCGCATCCGGGTTTCCCAACCGACCTTCAAGCCCAGGCCATGGCGCTCTTGACCATGGCCCGGGGGGAAAGCGTCATCCGGGAGACGATTTTTGAAAACCGCTTCATGCACGCGCCGGAACTTGCTCGCCTCGGCGCCGACATCACGGTGCGGGGCAGTGAGGCCACCGTCCGCGGCGTGGCGAAGCTGTTTGGCGCGCCGGTTATGGCCACCGACCTGCGGGCGTCGGTCAGCCTTGTCATTGCGGGGCTCATGGCCGAAGGCGAGACCACAATCGCAAGGGTCTATCATTTGGATCGTGGCTTTGAGCGCCTGGAGGCCAAGCTCGCGGCCTGCGGCGCGCAGGTCCGTCGGGCGAAGGACGGGGCGCCCGAGCCCGCCGCAGAGGACGCGGCATGAGCGGGCAGGGTGGATTGTTGCGTCTGCGGGCTGAAGACGCGGACGATCTGGCGATCTTGTCGGCGGCAGCGCAGGACGCGCTGTTTCGCGTCAAGGATGCGGTGTTTGACGCGAAAGGCCATCGCTTCACCCTGGTGATGGATCGGTTTCGGTGGGAGACCGCGGGGATCGTGGGGCCCTACCAGCGGATCAAGGCCGGGTTGTCATTCGACAGCGTCACTGCGGTGAAAAGCCATCGCGTGCGACGGGAACGGCCCGAGGCGCAGGCCTGGTTGCTGGCGGTGGAGTTCGCGCCTGACCCTGATCCTCCGGGTGGGGCTGTCCGCCTTGTGCTCGCGGGCGGGGGGGAGATTCGGTTGACTGTGGAGTGCATCGACGCCGCCCTTGTGGAGGCGGGGGCGCCCTGGCCGACGCCTCGCAAGCCGGACCATACCAAAGACTTTGACGGGAGCGCCCCATGAGCCGGCGTCTGGACGCTCGCGCCCCCGGCTTTGCCGCCGCCTATGAGGCGCTGCTTGCGGATCGCGGCGAGCAGATGGATGCGGCGGAAGCGGCGGCGCGGCCTATCCTGGCGGATGTCCGCGCCCGGGGCCTTGAGGCTGTGATCGATTACACCGCCCGGTTTGATCGGGTGACGCTGACGCCTGAGACCGTGCTTGTTTCGGATCAGGAGCGGCGTCGCATCGCGGGCCTCTGCCCTGCGCCGCTGCGGGCGGCCTTGGAGGAGGCGGCGGAGCGGATTCGGCTCTATCACGCCCACGCCCGACCCAAGGACGAGAGCTGGACAGATCCGCAGGGGCTTCAGCTCGGCTGGCGCTGGACGCCGGTGGATTCCGCAGGCCTTTATGCCCCCGGCGGCTTGGCCGCTTACCCAAGCGCTGTGCTGATGAACGCGATCCCCGCCAAGGTCGCGGGGGTAGAGCGCCTCGTCATGGCGACGCCGCCGGCGCGGCTTGCGGACAACCCCGCCATCCTGGCGGCGGCGGACGTGGCGGGCGTGGACGAGGTCTGGGCGGTCGGCGGGGCGCAGGCTATTGCGGCGCTGGCCTATGGGGCGGGGCCGTTGAAACGCTGCGACGTGGTCGCGGGGCCGGGCAACTCGTTTGTCGCAGCGGCGAAGAAGCTTGTCTTTGGGGATGTCGGCGTCGACTCCATCGCGGGGCCTTCGGAGGTGTTCATTTTGGCGGACGCCTCCGCCCAGCCCGAGTGGATCGCGGCGGACCTTCTCGCGCAAGCGGAACACGGGGAAGACAGCCAGTCTGTGCTGTTTGTGGCGGACGCTGCTTTCGCGGACGCTGTTGAAGCCGCGGTGCAGCGGCTGATCGCTGAAGGCAAGGCGGGCGCGCCTGCGGCGGCCAGTTGGCGCGATCATGGCGCGATCATCGTGGTCGAGAGCTTGGAAGAGGCCTGCCCGCTGGTGAACGCTGCGGCTCCAGAACACGTGCAGATCGCCGCGGTGGACGCCGAGCGCCTCGCCTTGCGCATCAGCCATGCCGGGGCCTTGTTTCTGGGGCCGCTGACGCCCGAAGCTCTCGGCGACTATAATGCCGGGCCGAACCACGTGCTGCCCACGGGGCGCCGGGCGCGCTTCGCTTCGGGCCTTTCGACCATGACCTTCATGAAGCGCACGACGATCCTGTCGGCTTCCGCCGAAGGGCTCGCCGCCATCGGTCCGGGGGCTGCGACCATCGCCGACGCTGAAGGCCTGCCCGCGCACGCGTGGTCTTTGCGGGCGCGCCTGGACCAACGCGGATGAGCGATCGCGCCCGCCTCATTGATATCCGGCTGGACGAAGCCTCGCTGGCGGCGGTGAGCGCGGAGGCGGAGCACGAGCGCCGGGTGGCGGTGTTCGATCTTTTGGAAAGCAACAGCTTTGTCCTCGTCGGCCATGATGTGGGACCCTATTTGCTTGATTTGTCTTTGGTGGAGGGGCGGCTATCGTTGGCGGTCAGCGCCGGGGATCCGCCGCTGCTTCTGCAGACGCACCAGCTCTCGTTGCAGCCGCTGCGCCGGGTGATCAAAGACTATTTCCTGGTCTGTGACAGCTATCATGCCGCGATCCGGACCGCCTCGCCCGCCCAGATCGAGGCGATCGACATGGGCCGGCGCGGCCTTCACAATGAAGGGTCAGAACTCCTGCGAGAGCGGCTCGCAGGGAAGGTCGAACTCGATTTCGACACCGCTCGCCGGCTGTTCACGCTCATCTGCGCCCTTCATGTGCGGGGTTAGGGCCTGTGGCCGCCGGCGCTTTCCTGCCCCAGGCGGTCTTGTTCGCCTGCAACTTCAACACGGTCCGGTCGGTGATGGCCGAGGGTCTGATGAAGCGCCGTTTCGCCAAGCGCATCTATGTGGAGAGCGTAGGCGTGCGGAAAGGGCTCGAGCCCGATCCGTTTGTCGCTGCAGTCATGGATGAGGTCGGGGTGGAGGTGGCCAAGCATCGGCCGAGGACCTTTGCGGATCTCGATGATGAGAGCTTTGATCTCATCATCACCTTGACCCCAGAGGCGCACCATCAGGCGCTTGAGTTCACCCGCAGCCTGGCGGTGCATGTCGAATACTGGCCGACCTTCGATCCTACCGACGCGCAGGGCAGTCGGGATCAACGGTTGGGGGAGTATCGCGCCGTTCGCGACGCCCTGGACCGCCGGATCGCCCAGCGCTTCGCCGAAGCGGCGACCCCTTAAGGCGCGCGAAGCCCTTGATCGGCTGGCGCGATCGTCTATGCCCGCTGCTGCGGCGGCTCCAAACTGCTCGCGGCCCCTTTGAGGAGACCTTATGGCCAAAGAAGAACTGATCGAGTTCGCAGGAACCGTGACCGAGTTGTTGCCCAACGCCACGTTCCGCGTGCGCTTGGAAAACGAGCACGAGATCATCGCCCATACCGCGGGCAAAATGCGCAAGAACCGTATCCGGGTCCTCGCGGGGGACAAGGTGCTGGTGGAAATGACGCCCTATGACCTGACCAAGGGCCGCATCACTTACCGGTTCAAGTAGAGCCGAGGGGGCTATGGGGCGCAGCCTAGTCATCACCGGCGCTGGGACCGGGATCGGCCTTGCCTGCGCGCAGGCTATGGCCCGTCGCGGCTGGCGCGTGTTCGGCACGGTGCGGTCGGCTGAGGCGGCGCGCGCCTTCGAAGCCGGGATGGGGCGCGGCGCCAAAGCCCTTATCGCCGACGTCACCGATGAGGCCGCCGTTCACGCCGCTGCGCAGCAGACGGCCGAGGCCCTGGGGGCTGAGCGGCTTGGCGGGCTGGTCAACAATGCTGGGATCGCCGTTCCGGGGCCGTTGCTGCATCTTGAGCCCGACGCGCTGCGCCGGCAGAT
>JBILVS010000053.1:0-18299 GCA_044370335.1 Caulobacterales bacterium | reverse complement strand
CGTCGTCACGCCCTCGGGGCTCCACGTGCAGCCTTCCACATCGCCCCCATGATTGAGCGGAAACAGCGTTTCGGTCGCGAACTTCGCGCCCTCCTCCAGAATCTGCTCAATCAGATCGAGGCTCGCATTCTCAAAGCCGGGCATGTTCGCATACCGATCAACGCCCAAAACGTCCTTATACAGAAAGCGAAACTCGCGCAGAGGCGCGTTATAGACAGGCATCGACTTCTCCCAGCGCAGTCATATGTATGGCGGCGGGGCCTAGAGCGCCCGGGCCTCAAGCCCCTTCGCCGAGGCGACGACGGGCTTCCTTTTCAAACGCTCTCGCTGCGGCGATCCCCTCCGGCGAGGCGGGTTCCGCCAAGCGGCCCTCCAGGAAGGCGATGCCTTCCCGCAGGCTTTCAATCGCCCCCAGAATGTCCCGCTTCTGATCCTCAAGGGCCACGATCCGGGCCTTGAACTTCTTCAGCGCCACCTGCATCTGGGCGCGTTGCCCGTCGCCGAGATCATAGAGATCAAGGATGTCCTTGATTTCCTGAAGCGAAAGCCCGACCCGCTTCCCCCGCAGAATCAATTGCAGGCGCGCCCGGTCCCGCCCCCGATAGACCCGCGCTTGGCCATCCCGCAGCGGGGTCAAGAGCCCTTTGTCCTCATAGAAGCGCAGCGCCCTGGCGGTGACGCCGAATTCCCGGGCCAATTCAGAGATGGCGTAGGTGCGTTCAGGACGTGTGGGCATGCCGTATCCCGCAGTTCTGGAGAGCGGCTGAAACCGCCGGTGCGGGGTTCCCTTACGCCCCCTTGACGTAAACGTCAAGGCCAGGAAATCCAGCCAAGCTTTCATGGTTGGGATAGGTGCGAAACGCCTTGCGCAGTGCTAGGCAGGGAGAATGCCGCGCCCAGGTCCTCTCCTAGCGTCAAGCTTGGCTCTTGCCCTTACGGCTCTCGGCCTGACGGGATGCGATCGTGCGCCCGATGCGGATATCGCCTCTTTCGCCTGTGATCCCCTGCCCGGCGCGGAGGCTCTGCTTGAGGCCCAGGCCGCGCGGCTCATCGTGGTCGGGGCCGCAAACCCGCTTGAAGCCCGAGCGGTTCTCCTCACCGCCTGCGCCGCCCTGCAGAAGGGAGAACGGGTCGCCGCCCTGCTGCCTGACGGTCCAGACACCGCAGAGCCCAGAGCGACGCTTCTGTCTTGGGCTCAGCAAGGCGCGGCGCTGAGTGTAGCCGCCCTTCCCGCCGTCGACCCAACGGCGCCTCAGGCGTCCCAACCTGCCTTGGCGCAAGCGATCGTCAGCGCCCCTCAAGCCGACCGGACCATCGCCCTTCTCGACGCCGACAGCGCTGCGCGTCGCCCCCTCGGCTTATCGGGCCACACATGGGCCCCCGCCGGCGCCCTGCTCCCTGAAGACCGCGCCGTCACCCTGCGCGTCATCGAGGCCCCCGGCGGCGAGGCCCGCCTGTCTTTCGCCCCTTTCGAGGATGTCCCCGACCAGGGCGCTTCCCGCGCTTATGATGGGCTGATCACCCTGCCTGCGCCAGCCGCGCCGGCTCAGACGCCCGCCCCCGAGGCCCTTCGTGGTCGCTGATCACCGCCGCCGGAACACGAGCGCCGCCGCCAACCCTGCGGCCAACGCCAACAAAACGCTCACAACGCCATAAACAAAGCTGTTCTGCGTCGCGAACTCAAAGATCCGGCGCTCAAGCCCGCTGCGGTCGACAAGCACTTCATCGTCCTTGCGCGAGATCAGCACCCCGTTCCGAAACACCAGCACTTGGGATTGATAAACCCCGATCGGCGCTGTCGCAGGGATCGCGAAATGCGCTTGAAACAGCAGGTCATCGTCCAGGGTCACGCCGCGCGGATTGACCCGGTACAGCCCGCTCTCCGTGCGCAAGACCACCAGCGCCCGGCGATAATCCCCCGGATTGGCGTCCTCCGGCGTGCTGCCGTCCAGAACGGGCAGGGCCGCCGCGTTCAGCCTGTGCCGCCAGATTTCCGCAGGATCGATGATCTCGTTCAAAGGCCGCGTGGAATAGACCGCAAAGAAGCTCGGCGCCGCGCTGAACGACACCGGGTCCCCGTTCACCCAAAGACCGAGCACCCGCCGTTTGCGCATCAGCGTCACCGGCCGGTCCGGTCCTCGCATGACCACCACGATGTCGCCTCCGCGATTGGCCGGCGGATTGACGCCGAACACCGTGATCTGCTCGCCGCGATAATCGCTCGTCACCGCCACCTGGCGGCTCGAAAGCCCGACGGGCAAGGGCTCAGGCTCCGGTGGGGGCCGCTGCGCCACCGCAGCCCCGGCCATGATGGAAACCGCCACCATCGCCGCCGCAAGCGCCCCCAGGGCCCTCATGCGCCCCCCTGGATCGAGTAGATCTGCTCCGGCGTAATGATGAGATCGGTCAAAAGCTTCAAACCCGTGGCCAATACCACGAGCCCCAGCACCGCCCGCAGCTGCTCGGCCTGCATCCCGGCCCCGACCCGCGCGCCCACCTGCGCCCCGATCACCCCACCCAGGATCAGCAAAAGAGCCAAGACCAAATCCACCGTTTGCGTCGTCACCGCTTGCAGCACCGTAATCAACGCGGTGACGATCAGGATCTGCAACAAGGAGGTTCCGATCACGACCTTGGTCGGCGCCCGCAGGAGATAGATCAACGCCGGGGTCAGCAGGAAACCCCCGCCGATCCCCATGATCGCCGCCAGCACCCCAACGCAGAGCCCGATCACGAGCGGCGGGATGACGCTGATATGCAGCCCGCTCCGTGCAAACCGCATCCGGAACGGCAGCCGCTCCGCCAAAGACGGGCCCGGCGCCCGCGGCTTCGGCGGCTCCGCCCCCCGGCGCATCGCCGAAAGGCTTTCAATCAGCGTCAGCGCCCCGATCAATCCGCAGAAGAAGACGTAGAATAAGGCGATCAGAAGGTCGATTTGCCCAGCGGCGAGGACCTGGGCGAACACCGCCACCCCGATCCAGCCGCCGACCACCCCGCCGGCCGCCAGCACCGCCCCCAGCTTCCAGTCCACCGCGTTCCGCCAAGCGTGCGCCATGAGACCGGACAGCGACGACGCTGTGATCTGGCTCGCCTGCGTCGCCACCGCCACCGGCGGCGGGATCCCCAGAAAGATCAACAAAGGCGTCAAAACGAACCCGCCGCCGACCCCCACAAGCCCAGACAAAAAACCGACCAACCCGCTCAACATCACGATGAGCAGCCAATTCACCGGCATTTCGGCGATGGGCAAGTAAATCGACATGGACCCGCGAGACGCCGCGCTGATCGGCGTGTCGCCTTAAGCTTACGGATCACGCGCGCCCGCGCAATGCCGCCGCACGTCTTCTCCACCACTTTCCCAGAAAGTTCAGACCCGGTAACCTCGGGCGCTTACCGTCTCAATTGGCCCAGGCCCGGGGGCCGAAGTCCCCGTTCGCCCGCGCACTGGCCGCCCGAGGCCGGAAGGCCTCTGCCCGAGCCCGCGCCTGCGCCACTTCCGACGGCGACAACTGCGCCTGCAATGTCGCCGCTCGCGCCCGGGCGTCGGCATCGCCGTTGGCCCCCACCACAAGGAACCAGAACAACGCCTCCGCCCCGTTCACCGAGGTGCCCCGACCCTGCTGATAGAGCACGCCGAGATTAAACTGGCTGTCCTCCACTCCAAGCTCCGCCGCCTGCCGGAACCAGCGAAAGGCCGCCGCCTCATCCAAAGGAGCCCCCTCTCCGCGGGCGAAGAACACCCCCAGATCGTGCATGGCGCGGCTGTTGCCCGCCGCCGCCGCCCGCTCGGTCCACTGCCGCGCTTGCGCCAAATCCGCCGGAACCCCTTCGCCCCGCTCGAACATCTTGGCGAGCCGATACTGCGCCATGGCAAGGCCCTGGTTCGCCGAAGCCCGGAGCAAGCTCAAGGCCTCCGCGCTGTCGCCCGCCGCCAGATTCTGCAGCGCAAGCTCATACTGGGCCACGGGGTCGCCCCGCGTCGCCGCCTGCTGCAGCGAGATCGGCTGGCTCGTCACCGGCGCCGCCCGAGCCGGCGCCGGCGCCGACGCCGGAGTTGCAACCGCGGGAGCGCCCGTTGGGGCAACGCTTGGCGCGGCGGGAGCCGGAATCCCCGCCGCGGCGGCATCCGCGGGCCCGAGCGACAGTCCGTCGATCGCGCCCCCCAGCCCATTCGGATCCAGCGCCGTCGGACCGACGCCCGCCGTCTCAACAGGGCCAAAAACGTCCTCAGCGTCAGAGCCCAGCGGATCGGCCTCCGGCTCCCCCGCATCCGCCAACGTCGACGCAGAGTTCGCGTTCACGTAGTATGCGGCCCCCGCCAGAGCCGCCGCAACAGCGCCCGCCGCTCCCCAGAACACGACCCGGTTACCGCCACGAAGGCCCGGGTCGCCCTTTGACGCCTTATCGCCCTTGTCGCCTTTGTCCTTTCTGCCCTTACCCCCACTCTGAGACTGGGCCGCTTTCCGGACGGCGTTCAGATAGTCGTCGCGGATTTCCGGAGACAGCCGCCCAGGGCCCCGCGCGGGAAGAGGGCCGCTCAGGAAGCTATCGTCCTCGAACGGAGGCGGCTCCGAGGGCCGCCGTAAATGGTCCGCATAGGGGTCCATTTCAAACGGAGGCGGTTCCACAGCCGACGGCGGCGCGCCAAACGCCCCCATCCGCGGCGGCGGCTCCTCGATCGGCGGCAACGACCGCGACGGCGTCACTGGCCCCGCCCGCAACGGCTCCTGCTGGAACGTCGGCGCGCTGGGCGCGAACGGATCGAACGGCTCAAAGGGCTCCGGCGTGGCGGCTGGTGGGGGCGCAGGGGCTGGTCCCGGTTCCCGCAGCGCCGGGCGCAACAGCCCCGACGAACTCCCCCCGTCTTCCAAAGCCTGCAGACGCGAAGCAAAGGTGGCCATCGCCTTCTGAACCGGCGTGACCGCCTCGGTGGTGCGACAATCCACCTCAGACAGTCGCGCACTCAGCGTCGAGACGGCTTCCTGCAGGCGCGACCCGCTCCGCTCCTCGCTCTCCACGAGCTTCTCAGACAGCTCCCGCGCCATCTGATCGTGCCGCGTGTTGAACCGCTCCGCCATACGAGCGACCTGTTCGCCCACCTGTTCGATGGCCTGCGCCGAGCGAACCTCCACCGTGGCGAACCGCTCTTCCAGGCGCTCTGAGACCCGGCCGATTTCCGCGCCCATGCGATCAAAGCCGGCAGCCTCCCGGCCATCGCGCTCGGTGATCCGGGCGTCGACGTCGCTGAGCCGGTTGTCGATGTCGGTAAACCGCTCTGAGATCGAGGCCGACAGATGTCCCAACTCGCCGCGAACCACCTCCGCAACACCCGAGGCGCCCCGCTCCTCCACCGCTTTGAGCCGACGCTCCACTGTTTCCGACATCCGCCGGATCTCGGTGGAGATCGCCTCAATCGTCTGCGCCTGCCGCTTCTCCGCGACCGCAAGCCGCCGGTTCACTTCCGCCAGCGCCGCATCGAAGGCCGCCGGATCAAGGCCTTCGGTGGCGCTGCGCAGCTGCACCGCTAGATCCTCGCGGGCCGCGCCCACCAGATCCGCCACCTGTTTGGCCATCCCGTCGAGCCGCGTCTCCACGAGCGCCCGCAGAGCCTCGGTTTCAGCCTTCGCAGCCTCGCCCATCTCGGCGCGCTCGCCGATCGCAGCCACACTCTGCTCGATCGTGCGGATGGCGGAGTTGGCGTTGGCCTCCGCGTGCGACAAGCGCTCCGCCAAACGCTGCAGACTTTCATCCAGCGCCCGCATCGCGCCGCCGGACTCAGCGCGCCCGGCACTCACAGTTTCATCAAGCCGCCGCACCTGGGCCTGCAGAGCGCTAACCTGCCCCTGCACGACTTCCTGTTCTTTCTTGGCCGCCTCGACGCCGGCGGTCCGAACCGCCTGAACGTTCGCATCGAGCCGCTGAATATGGCCGAACACCGCAGCAATCTGATGCCGCAGCTCGTCCTGCGCCCCACGCAGCGTCGGGATCGCGTCGGCGTCTGCCGCATTGATTTGACCCTCAAGCCGCTGAAGGTGCGCCGCCAGCGCCTCGACATCGGACTGCAGCCCGGCGGCGGAGGACTTCGCTGCGCCCGCCGCTTCACCGGACGCAGCGACCTGCGCCCTCAACTCATCGACCTGCGCCTTCAAGGCCGCTTGTTGCTCTTTCAGCGCACCCACGGCTTGAGCGCCCATATCCCGTGCGCCGTCTTCAATCGTCTTGACGCGCTGGCTCAACCCGAGCTGGGCATTCCGCAGATCAGCGATGGCTGCGCCCGCCGCCTGCCGCAGAGACGAGGCCGCATCCCGCGCCGCGCTCTCAGCAGCTTCCAGCCGATCCGCTAGCAGACGGTTCTGCGATTTGAGATCGTCCAGCGCAGCTTGGACTTGGCCGCGGGCATTGTCTTCAGCGCGAGCAATGCGAGCGGACAAGTCAGCCTGGAGCTGGCGCATGTCGGAGGCGGTGGTGTCCGCCAGCCGCCGCACCCCGGCGTCCGACTGCGCCAATCGATCACTTAGCGTCGCGTGCGCCGCTCGCAGCTCCGCCGTCGCGGCCGCCACGATGTCCCGGGCCGAGCGGTCCGCGTCTGCGATGGCCCCAGCCAGCTGCCCTTGCAGCGCCCGAACTTCATTGAGGGTCGAACTTGAGAGCGCCCGCGCGCCGGTTTCGGCGGACACGAGCTTTTGGGCGAGATCAGACTGGACCGCCCGCAATTCATTCAACGCCGGCAACGCCGCCCGCAGCGCCTGCTCTTGCGCCCGCGCCGCCGCCTCCTCGATCTTCACGGTCGCAAGATCCCGCAGAGAATGCGCCTCTCGCAGGGCGGTCTGTACATCGGCCTTGGCCGTCGCAGCCTCTTCCGCCGCCCGCTGCGCGATGCTTTCCGCATCCTCAATTCGATCAGACAGCCCCAAGACCGACCGATCCAAATTCGTCAGCGCCCGATCAACGCCCGTGATGGCGAGTTGGGTCCGCTTGTCGGAGGCCTCAAGCCGTTTGGCGAGGCGCTCCACAGGATCGCCCCCGCCGACCGAGGGGTCAGGCCGGATCCGACCGCCGCCGCTTCCGCCGCCCTGCGTGGCGAGCGTCCAAGCCTCCAAAGCGGGACCTTCCTCATCCTGGCGCAACAGCACCGGCGAAGGCTCAGCGGCGCCGCCGGTCGCCGCCGCCGGATCCTGCATCAGGATCGCCTGGTTCAGCCACTCGCCCAAGGTCATGCCTTGGCGTCGGGCCATCTCGCGGGCCGCCTCCCGTGCTCGGGGGTCGATGCCTTTGACGCTCCAGGGGTGCGCGCCGCCGCTCATTGTGCCCTCACCATCCAGTTTGCCGCCCCTTTGTCAGTTCCAGGGGCGGCCCCACGCGAAGCCATGCTATGGGCGCATGGAATCACATCCACCACGTTAGCATCGAGCAAAGGACGCCGGTTGTTAATGGGGAGTAAACCAATCTGACCGGCCTTTTGGGAAAGCTTAAAAAGTCGGACCTCAGCCGTCCGGCAAAAGCCTTCCCGCGGCCGCTGGATAAGCCCCCCCGCGCGCCAACAGCACCGCCGCGCAGCCCCCCGGAAAGACCGCGGCGAACGCAGCGTCGCAGACATTAAGCCCGCCAGTAAAGGCCCCGAAAGCGGGCATCACAAGCCGCGCTCCATCAGTGGCGAAACACCGCGCCCGGATGCGCCGCCCTCGCCCCGCCACCGCCGCACAGGGGTGCAGGTGCCCCGCCACTTCCCCCGACATGGGAGAAGGGGCCGGCTCGTGCCGTAGCGTCAGGCCGCCGATCCTGATCTCCGCCGCCGCGCGCCCGCCTAAATCCACCGGCGGGTGCGGATCGTGATTGCCCTCAATCCATACGAAATCGGTCATGGCCGTCAGCCTGCGCACCGCGGCGGCGTCGGTGTGATCGAGCCGCTCCGCCGCATAAGGATCGTGAAAGCTGTCCCCCAGCGACACGACGCAGGAAGGCTGCAGCGTCAGCACCAGCGCCTCAAGCCGCGCCAAGGTCGCCCGCGTATCGTAAGGCGGCAGCATCTGCCCGCGCCGTGCAAAGGACGCCCCTTTTTCCAGGTGCAGATCCGAAACGATCAGCGCCCCCGCGCCGGGGATCCACAGCGCCCCTTCCACGGTCGCCACCACTGGCGCCTCCGACAGCGCAAACGACACACCCTGCTCGCAGGGCCTGAATTCAGGCCCCACGGACGCCGCCGGGCGCGCCGCGCGTCTGCGAGGAAGGCCACTGAGCATCGTCATGGCGTCCCCTGTAGCGGCTTGCCCACCTGTCGGCGAAGCCCCTTTGCAGGCGTCGCCACGGGCCGCTTAGGCAAGCACATCCCCCGAGAGGAGAGGGCCATGACCGCACCCCAAGCCGACGCCCCGCCGCCCGCCGCCCCTCCCCGGTCTCGCCCGCTCGCGTGGCTCTCGGGGTGGTTTGCAGCGGGCCTCGCCTTCGCGCTCCCGTTTGCGATCACGATTGCGATCATTTGGATGGTCGTGAGCGTCATCGACAATGCGGTCGCACCCTGGGTGAAGCCGGCGCTGCCGCCGTCGATGGCGAGCTTGGCCGAGAGCCTCCCCGGCGCCGGCGCCTTGATCGCAGCGGCGGCGTTGATCGCCATCGGCGCTCTTGCGGCGACTCTCATCGGCGGCTGCATTGTGAAGCAGACCGAGTCCGTCTTCAACACAGCGCCTCTGGTTCGCGGTGTTTGCGGCTCTCCCAAACAGATCGTCGAGACATTGAGCAATCCCGGCGGCCAAAGCTTCAAGAAAGCCATTCTAATTGGGTTTCCGACCCCCGGCCTATGGTCGGTGGTTTTCATCACCAACGACCAGCCGGCGTAAATCCAACGCGCCATCGGCGATGAGGCGCTCCTGGCGGTCTATGGGCCGTCCTGCCCGCTCCCCGCCTCGGACTTTCTCATCGACCCGCCCCGCTCCGCGATCAAGCCCTTGAACCAGCCGCCGGAAGAGGCGCTCAAGCGTGTGATCAGCGCGGGCCTCGTCAAAGAATTGCCGAAGCCGGAGGCTGGCGAGACGAAGGCCGCCTAAACGATTTTGATCGCTTTAGGATCGAAATCCGCTTTCGGATACTGCGGGTCCATGCCCTCCAGCGTCCCCCGCACGATCGCTGCGATCAGCGCGTTTCGCCGCCACTTCTTGTCCGCCGGCACGATGCGCCACGGCGCCTGCGGCGTCGAACACCGGGTCAGCGCAACCTCATAGGCGACCTCAAACTGGCCCCACAGTTTGCGGTCTTCCAGATCGCCCGGGTTGAACTTCCAGTGCTTCGCAGGATCGTCCAATCGGTCCTGGAGGCGCTTTTTCTGTTCATCTTTGGAGATGTGCAGCATGAACTTCAGGATTGTGACGCCGTTCTCGGTCAAGTGCTTTTCGAACGCATTGATTTGATCATAGCGCCGTTCGATCGCCTCCGCGGGCGCCAACCCCCGCACCCTCACCACCAGCACGTCTTCATAATGGCTACGGTTCCAGATCCCGATCATGCCCTTCAGCGGGGTCGCTGCATGCGCTCGCCACAAATAGTCGTGGGCAAGCTCGGTCTCCGTCGGCCGCCCGAAGGGCGTCACGCGGACGCCCAGAGGCCCGCAGGCGTTGAACACCCCCCGCACCGTCCCGTCTTTGCCGGAGGTGTCGATCCCCTGCAGCACCACAAGCAGGCTGCGGCGCCGCTCCGCAAAAAGCCGGTCCTGCAACGCGTCGATGGCGACGGCGTCCTTCGCCAGCTGGGATTCCGCCTTGTCCCGGTCGGGCGCCAGCGCCTCGCCCAAAGGGTCGCGCTTGCCGAGCCGCGCTTTTTTCCCGGGCTCCACTCTCAGTGCAGCGTCGAGCTTGGTCCAGTCGCCGTTGGCCATCCCGTGGCGCTCCTTTGATCAGGCGAAAACGATGGTTCGCGGGCCCGTGACGATCACCCGCCGCTCCACATGCCAACGCACCGCCCGAGACAGGGTCACGCATTCGAGGTCGCGGCCGATTTCGACCAAATCCTGCGGACTGTGATGGTGCGCAATGCGCTGCACGGCCTGTTCGATGATGGGCCCCTCATCCAGATCCGGTGTCACGTAATGCGCCGTCGCGCCGATGATCTTCACCCCCTTGGCATGGGCTTGGTGATACGGCCGCGCACCCTTGAAGCTCGGCAGGAACGAATGGTGGATGTTGATGCACCGCCCGGAAAGCGCCGCGCAGGTCTTCGGCGACACAATCTGCATGTAGCGCGCCAGCACCAGAAGCTCCGCCCCCTTCTCCTCCATCAGTCCCAGAAGCGCAGCCTCCGCCTGCGGCTTGCTGTCCGCCTCGACCGGGATGAAATGATAAGGCACGCCCCGCCATGCGATGGCGGGCCGCAGAACCTCGTGGTTGGAGACCACCGCGGCGATGTCCGCCTTCAGCCAGCCGGTCTCCTGCTTGTGCAGCAGATCGTGCAGGCAATGCCCGAACCGCGACACCGCAATCACGATCTTGGGCCGCGCCATTGCGTCATGGATGCGCCAACTCATCCCGAACCGACGACCGATGGGCGCAAACCCCGCTTCCAGCTCCGCCGGCGACGCCCGTTCAGCGCTTGGGGCCGTGAACGCCGCCCGCATGAAGAACCGGTTAGAGGCCGCGTCATGGAATTGGTTGCTTTCCTCGATGGAAAGGCCCCGATCAGCGAGGAACGTCGCCACCGCCGCGACGATGCCCACCGCGTCCGGGCATTCCAGGACGAGGATAAAGCGGCTGAGAGCAGGGGCGCTGGACGAGGCTGTCAAAAACGGGGCTCCAACTCTTGCGTCGACCTCAAGACTGGCGGAAGCATGACCCATGCCGCAAGCGCCTACACCGCATGGAGACACCGACTATGGTGTCGCAGGTGTTGGATATGCAGCCCAACGTCGGGCTGATCCGACCATTGCCGCCTTGATCTTGAAGGAATTAGGTCTCGCAAGGAGCCTGCTGAATGTGGGCGCCGGGACCGGCAGTTATGAGCCGGCCGACCGGGTGGTGGCGGCCCTCGAACCCGACCACACCATGCGCCGCCAACGGCCAGAAGGGCAGCTCCCTGTGTCATCGGCATGGCCCAAGCCCTGCCCTTTGACGATGACAGCTTCGATGCGGTGATGGCGATTTCCACCGTCCACCAATGGACAGACCTGCCCCGCGGCCTCGCGGAGCTGCGCCGCGTCGCCCGCAAACGTGTCCTGGTCATGACTTCTGACCCTGACGCCTTCTGCCGCTATTGGCTCTGCGACGACGCGCCGGCCTTGCGGGAAAAAGAAGCGCCACGGTTTATCCCGATGGCGGAGCTTGCAGCGCTGATGGGTGGCACAGCGCGGGTGATCCCGGTCCCGGTTCCGCTTCATTGCACCGAAGGCTTCAACGAGGCCTATTACGCCCGCCCCGAGGCCCTGCTTGACCCACAGGTTCGGGCCTCGCAGTCCTGCTGGCTGCGCCTTGCCCCAGAAGCAGGGGCCGACGCCGTGGCGAGGCTGAAAGCGGATTTGCAGAACCGCGCCTGGGACGCCCGGTACGACGCCCTGCGCACTCAGGCCTTCTATGACAGCTCATGGCGGCTGGTGGTCGCGGAGCTCTAAAATCGGCATAAGGGGCGGCCCTCAAGGATAGCCCCCCCTGCCACACCACCCAGCATGCGGGTCCGCACCGGGCGGAGTGAGGCGTTAAGGATCAAGAGCGTGACGGCGCGCCAAAATCAGCAAGCCATCGGTTGGTCAGGACTGGGTTCAGGGCTGCGCCGCTGTTTCGCCGCCAGCAGCGGCTGTTGGCGGCGACCCGTCTGGCGTGGTCGGGTTTGGCCCCCATCGCCAGAAGCTCCCGATAGCCAGAAGCTCCCGATAGCCAGAAGCTCCCGATAGCCAGAAGCTCCCGATAGATAGTGGCTCCCCGCTTCCAGTGCTTGAGCTGGATGGCGCGCCGCCGATAGCGCATCCATTCGTCGAGGGCCGCCAAGACCCCCCAACGCGCCCAACGCTACCGAGCCTTTCCAGCCAAGAACAAAGGCTTGAAGTGCAGCGATCACGGCCCTGAGGCCTGCGGCCGCCGCTCCACTCCCGGACGCGATCTCGGAAGGCCCGGAGGGCCCTGTCGGAGACACAGCGTCTGATGATCCTTGGGAGGAGCGACCCAGACGCTCAAGCCCAGGAAGCGACGGCCAAAGACGTTCGCCACCGCGCTCTTGGTCTCGGCGATCGTCAGGCGCAGCCGTCGGTAGAACTTGCATAGCGGACGAAGGCGCGGCCACGGCGCTCCAGTTCCTTGTCCACCTCATCAAGCAGCACATTGGCCAGAAGCGGCGACAGACACACAAGACACAAGATAGGGGACCGCCCAGGGACGTCCCCTGCACCCGTTGCTGCATGATCCCTGACGTCCATGATCCCTGCCGTCCATGATCCCTGCCGTCCATGATCCCGGCGTCCAGATCGGCCCGCACCAGCCGGATGATCCGACGGTCGGTGATCGTTCGGCCGAGGCGGTCGATGAGGATGTCGTGGTTGACCCGGTCGAAGAACTTCTCGAGGTCAATGTCCACCACGATCCGTCGGCCCGACTGCACGAAGGACTGAGCCGCAAGAATGGCGGCCTGCGCGCTTCGGCCCGGACGGCACCCCTAGACCACGTTGCGACCATACGGGCTCGGCCAAAAGCGTCGCAACGTGGTCAAGGATTAACACTGGGGCGTTTTCCGACGTTTCCGGCCGATTCCAAAAGGTCGGAAAACGCCCTAGCTGTGCGCGCTGAACGGGGGGTCCAGTATCGGTTGCAGAACCTGAAGCAGGGCCTGGGGCATCAGTCGATCCCTCACCGTCGGGACGCCAAGCGCGCGCGCCGCCCTCTGGCTCCGGGATCATCACCCAACGCACCGGCATGGGCCGGTCCGCCCCCAAAAGGATCTGGTCGCGGATAAGCGGCCACTCGGACTTCAGGCGATCGGCGGTCGCCTCAATGTCGAGACCGTCTGCACGCCAGGGGCGCCTTTGCTGGCCCAGACCCGCTGCCAGCCCCGTTGCAGGGTCTGTCTCTCTGAAGGACCGCTTCAAGCAGCCCTTCGCCTGCCTCGTTCGGTTCCTGACGCGGGCGCTCGGCTTCATCGCTGGTCAGATCGCGCGGGGCTTCACCCCGCCTTAGGCTGGCCCGCCCCGCTTTGCGGGCGTCTGACGCCTTTGATTGGGCGTCGTCCCGTCTTCTGACGCTCCCCCTCGTTCGGTCCTTCGCGCAAGGTCCCCCTTGCCACGACGACGACCTCGGCTGACCTCTCGCTCCGGCTCGACGCCATAGCCCTTTCAGGCGCAAGGCGAGATCTCCCCAGGGAAGACCGCCATCCTTCACTGCACGACCACGGGATTGACGCCGTTCCGCCTTGGTCACGAGGGCTTGCCGGCTTCCTGCCCGCTCGCCCGGCTCGACGACGCCTCATATCCGGCTTTTGTCCATCGGCCCGCAGCTTCGCTTGCCGCGACCCGCTCACGAGAGGCCTTCCACCTCCAAGATCGCGCCCATGCGCGGCACACACGACAAAGCCCCGCCGGGCTGGCGGGGCTTTGAAGCGTTGCACAAGAACCCGATCAGCTCGCGTAGTATTCGACGACGAGGTTGGGCTCCATCTGCACCGGATAGGGCACGTCTGCGAGTTGGGGCACGCGCAGATAAGTGGCCCTCAGGGCCTTCGGATCGAGCTCGATATACTCAGGCACGTCCCGCTCGCCGCTCTGCTGAGCTTCCAGCACCAGCGCCATGGTCCGCGCCTTGTCGCGCAGTTCAATCACGTCGCCCGGCTTCACCAGGTAAGACGCGATGTTGACCCGACGGCCGTTCACCTTGACGTGGCCGTGGTTAACGAACTGCCGCGCCGCGAACGGCGTCGGCACGAATTTGGAGCGGTAAACCAACGCGTCGAGCCGGCTTTCGAGCAGGCCGATCAAGTTTTCCGCCGTGTTGCCTTTCCGGCGCGAGGCTTCCGCATAAATGCGACGGAACTGCTTTTCGGTGATGTTGCCGTAGTAAAGGCGCAGCTTCTGCTTAGCGATCAGCTGGAGGCCGAAGTCAGAGGTCTTGCCTTTGCGGCGCTGGCCGTGTTGACCGGGACCGTAAGCCCGCTTGTTCACGGGAGATTTGGGACGACCCCACAGGTTCTGGCCGAACCGCCGGTCAGATTTATACTTCGCGTTCTGGCGCTTCGACATGAGCGTCAGCTTCCTTCATTTATGAGGGGGCCCGGCGGCCAAAGGATCAGGCCGCGACTGCCCTGGCGGTTCACCCCTCGCCCAGTCTGGTCCCGCCCGCGACGCGCGCAGAGCGGAAGCCGGGGCTTATGGCGAAGGGCGGAGGGGGCGTCAAGGGCCGCCGTGAAGCCGCGCATGGGCGTCGAGCGCCCGCTTCTTCATGCTTTTGCGCACCAACCCCGGAGCCCACCGCGCCCAAAAGGCGAGCTTTTCGGCGGTTTTCCCGATCAGGGTGTGCACCTTGTCACCCTGGGTCGCCTCATAGGCGAGGCGCGCGACGGTTTCCACGGGGGTGAACTCAAGGCCTGAATCCACCACCCCGTCGCGGGCGGTCCGGTTGGAGCCGGCCAGCCCGATCGTCAAGAGGGGCGTGTCGATGAAGCCCGGCATGATCGAGCGCACCCGGACGCCGTGGGGCTCAAATTCGATATCGAGAGCCTCGGTCAGACCCCGGACGGCGAATTTGGTGGCGGAATAAACACTCAAGCCCGCCGAGCCGTAAATCCCAGAGGCGGAGCCGGTATTGAGAATGACGGAACCCGGCCGCTGCTTCAGATAAGGAAGCGCCGCTCGACAGCCGTTCACCACGCCGCGGAAATTCACATCAATCAGGATGTCGTCGTCGGCGCCCGTGAGGGTCTCGAACGGCCCGCCCCTCGCGACGCCGGCATTATTGGCAAGCGCGGTGAACGCGCCCGCCGCCGCCGCCGCAAAGGCTTTGAGCTGGGCGTCCCACCCATCGCGGTCGCAGACATCCAGAAGATAGACCGCGCTGCGGCCCGCGGGCAACAACGCCGCCGTCTCCGCAAGGCCTGCCTCATTCAGATCGGCGAGCCCCACGAACCACCCACGGGAAGCGAACTCCTGGGCCATGGCGCGGCCGATGCCGGAGGCGGCGCCCGTGATAAAAATGGCGGGCGCCGACGCCATTAGTGCGCTCCGTCTTCCAAATCGTATTGGCTCTGCAAGTAGTTCTGCAGCCCAACTTGAGCCAGCACGCTGAGCTGGGTTTCCAGGAAGTCGATGTGCTCTTCGGTGTCGTCAAGGATCTGCACCAGGAGATCCCGGCTTACGTAATCGAGTTTCTTGTCACACAGGGCCACGCCCGCGACGAGCGTCTCGCGCCCCCGCACTTCGGCGGCGAGGTCAGCGCGAAGGCGCTCCTCCACACTCTCCCCGATCGTAAGCTTATGCAGGTCCTGCAGGTTCGGAAAGCCCTCCAGCAACAGCAGCCGCCTAATCACCGCGTCCGCATGTTTCATCTCGCCGACCGATTCCTGATAGGTCTTCTTGCCGAGCTTGCCGTAGCCTTCGCTCTGATAGAGCCGGGCGTGCAGAAAATACTGGTTGATCGAGGTCAGTTCATTGGTGAGCACAGCGTTAAGCGCCTTGATCACGTCCTTGTCGCCTTTCATGGGCATATCCCTCCCGCAGCAGCGCGCCCTAAGCAGCGCCGGCTCCTGTCCTGGACGCTTCATCTCGCGCTTCGGCCAACAGATTCAAGAGCTTGTTAAGAACGCGAGGCGTTAGCGCGGAAAAAACCGCCTATTCCACCACCACCCGCGCGAACCCCGCCTCCGGCTGCGACCGCGCTTCTTTGATCCGTCCAGCGATCTCTTTCAGGCAGCGGCAGCACTGCGGTTCATGCCCGTGTTGCGCCAGCACCTGCTTTGGCGTGCGGGCGCCCCGGCGGATCGCCTGATCCACCTCGCCGCAGCGGACGCCGTTGCAGTTGCAGACGTACATGAAGCCTCCAGACACGGGATCGGCACAACCAACGAAAACTGCTAACCGATTGCGATCGCTTCTGCAAGTCACTCGCAACAGGACGCCCCATCGCGGGCCCGATTGTCGCAGGCGCCGGGCCCGGATGCAGCGTGGCGCCTCCCCACCAAGGAAAAACCACCTTAAACTGACGGACACAGAACCAGTGAGGGGAGGATCGCCATGCTACCGGAAACCATGCTCGCGCCGGCGTTCGCGCTGATCGTGTGGACGTTCGTCATGCTGTTGTGGCTCTACGCCGCGCGCATTCCAGCGATGCTCAAGCTGAAGATCGATCCTCAGGAATCCGCCCGCACCGGTACAAAGCCGAACCTGCCCGCAGCCGTTAATCGGCCCGCGGACAACTACAACCACCTCCACGAACAGCCGACCCTCTTTTACGCCCTGTGCGTCATCCACACGATGGTCGCAGCCGAGACTGACCAGATCGCGCTGTACGCCGCCTGGGCTTATGTGGGCATCCGGATCGTTCACAGCCTTGTGCAGGCCACTGTGAACATCATCATGGTGCGGTTTATGCTTTTCAACCTGGGCTCGATCGCTCTTGGCGTCGTCGCCTGGCGGACCGGGGCCTGGCTTTTGGCCCTGTGACAAGGCTGCGCCGGGGGTATGGCGCGGGCCCTGTTTCGTGTATGAGCCCCCGGCGATTTTTCCCAATCTTCGAGTTGCCCCATGCCGCAGAGCGCGCCCACCATAGGCCTTGTCAGTCTGGGCTGCCCTAAGGCCCTGGTGGATTCAGAGCGGATCATCACCAAGCTGCGGGCGCAAGGGTATCAACTCTCGGGCGACTATGACGGGGCCGATCTCGTCATCGTCAACACCTGCGGCTTCCTCGACACCGCCCGGGATGAAAGCCTTGAGGCCATCGGCGAAGCGCTCGCTGAGAACGGCAAAGTCGTCGTCACCGGCTGCCTGGGCGCGGAGGCCGATCTGATCCGCAACAAGCACCCCGGCGTCTTGGCCATCACCGGCCCGCATCAATACGAAGCGGTGATGGAGGCGGTGCACGCGCATCTGCCGCCGAAACACGATCCGAAGATCGATCTCGTCCCCGAAGCGGGCCTGCGCCTCACGCCCCGCCACTACGCCTATTTGAAGATCTCCGAGGGCTGCAACAACCGCTGCTCCTTCTGCATCATCCCGTCCTTGCGGGGCGATCTCGCCTCTCGTCCGATCAACGCGGTGCTGAAAGAGGCAGAAAGCCTTGTCAAAGCCGGGGTGAAAGAGCTTCTTGTCATCAGCCAGGACACCTCGGCTTACGGCGTTGACGTGAAGTACGCCGAGAGCCGCTGGAAGGATCGCCAGGTCAAAGCGAAGTTCCAAACGCTCTGCGAAGAGCTCGGCCAGATGGGCGTGTGGGTCCGCCTCCACTATGTCTATCCCTATCCTCACGTGGATGACGTGATCCCCTTGATGGCGGAGGGGAAAATCCTCCCCTATCTCGACATCCCCTTCCAGCATGCGAGCCCCAATGTGCTCAAAGCCATGCGCCGCCCCGCCAACCAGGAGCGGATGCTGGAGCGCATCGCGTCATGGCGGACAATCTGCCCTGACCTGACGGTGCGTTCGTCGTTCATCGTCGGCTTCCCCGGCGAAACCGAAGAAGACTTTGAAACCCTTCTCGATTTCATCGAAGAAGCCGCGATCGACCGCGCCGGCTGCTTCAAGTACGAAAACGTGGCGGGAGCCGCCTCCACAGCCCTTCCCGACCACGTCGAAGAAGAGGTCAAACAAGAGCGCTGGGAAGCCTTCATGGCGCTCCAGACAGAACTGGCCCACGCCCGCGGCGACGACATGCTCGGCAAAACCTTGACTGTTCTGGTGGACAGCTACGACGAAGAGACCGGCCAATTCGAAGCCCGCACCAAAGCTGACGCCCCAGAGATCGACGGCGTCGTGTTCGTGAGCCCCGCGCCAACGGTGAAGGTGGGTGAGTTCGCCGAGGTCGCCATTGTCGACGCCGAAGGCCACGAGCTTTATGGCGACGTCGCCGCATCCTGATCAGCGCAGTCGCGCGTCCGCGCTCCGGGCCGCTGCAATCGCTCTGATAAACGCGCCGGCCGAAGGATTGTCGGGCCCCACCTCCCAGAACCCGCCCCGGGTCTGCCGCAGGCTGATCAGCCCCATCCGAGCCTCGAACGTGTCCCCCCAGTAATACCAAACGCCCTAAACACTGACCTTCGCCCATGAGCGTCCGGCGACGGAGCGGACGACATCGGGCGCGGCTATGAATGCAAGCCAGGCTTTGCAGCACGCATCGACGATTGCATCATAGTCTTCG
>JBILVS010000006.1:0-48504 GCA_044370335.1 Caulobacterales bacterium | reverse complement strand
GGATGGTGACATACTCTCCGGGGACCAGGCGATGGGCCGCCAGCTTATAGACCGGCTCGTCGGGCCCTTCTTCTTCCTGATCGTACCAGAAGTACCAGTTTTCGCCTCGGCACCGGATCCAACCGGTGGCCGGGGGTTCATGGGTGTGGAAGCGACGGACGGTGGCTTCCGCGCGCTTGGCTCGCCATAAATCCTGATCGAGGAAGCCGTCCTTGTCGAGCGGCGCCTGCAGCACGTAACCGAAATGGTCGTCGCCATCGGGATAGCCTTCGTCGGGATTGCGGCCCAACCGCAGGACAACGCGTGTCAAACCCTTCATCGCGGGATGCCTCCTGTAAAGGATCGCGTTAGAGGATGCGCGATCACACTCTATGTGCGTGTTCGTCAGCAGAAATGTGAGGCGCCAAGATGGACTCCAAACCGCGACAGGTCGCCGCAAAGGGCCGTGAACCGCCGCGCGCCTGGCAGCGCATGCTGAGCGGACGTCGACTCGATCTGCTCAATCCGGCCTTCACCGACATCGAAATCGAAGACATCGCCCATGGTTTGGCGCGGGTCGCGCGGTGGAACGGGCAAACCCAAGGCGCGCATGCATTCTCAGTGGCGCAACACTCGGTGCTGGTGGAGGAGTTGTGCGGGGCCATGTGTCCGGATTGGGGACCGGGATGGCGGCTTACGGCGCTGCTGCACGACGCGCCGGAGTATGTGGTGGGCGATATGATCAGCCCGTTCAAAGCGGCGTTGGGCCTTGACTATCGGGCCTTTGAAGAGCGGCTCGCTGCGGCCATCCACGTCCGGTTCGGCCTGCCCGTGACGGCTCCGGCGGCGGTGAAAGCCCAGATCAAAAAGGCCGACCGATACAGCGCCTATCTGGAGGCGACACAGTTGGCGCAGTTCAGCCCAAGAGAGGCGCAAGAGTTTTTCACTGAGCCGCCGGCGTCGCTGCAGCGGGTGCTGGAGCCGCTGGCGCCGTCAGAGGCGCAGGCTTTGTTCCTGACGCGGTTTTCTGCCCTGCAAGGGTAAACATCGGGGGGAATTGGCATGGCGATCTTGGTGTGCCCGTTGTCGAAAGTGACTGAGGTCGCGGCGGCGCGGCGGCCTTCTCGGGTGGTGAGCCTGCTGGACCCCCACACGCCCTTCCCGGCGCCAGGGGTCGGGATGCAACTGCGGATGGCGCTGCATGACATCGCCGATCATGAGGAAGGCTGCATCCTGCCTGCGGAGGCCCATGTGCGGGAGATCCTGGCGTTCATCGGGGCGTGGGACCGGGAAGCGCCAATCCTGATCCATTGCTGGGCGGGGATCAGCCGTTCGACGGCGACGGCGTTCATCACGGCGTGCCACCATAATCCCAGAACCGATGAGGAAGAAATCGCTTGGGCGCTGAGACAAGCGTCCGCTACGGCGAACCCCAATCCGCGGCTGGTGGCGCTGGCGGACGCTGAGCTGGGGCGGGGCGGCCGGCTTGTGAAGGCGGCGCAGGCCATTGGGCGCGGATATCCCGCCTGGCCAATGATCGAAGAGGCCACGCCGTTTGAAATTCCCAGCCGGTTCGATCGGTCCGACGCATGACCGCTCCACGGGTCGTCCTGGGATTGTCCGCGGTGATCGCCGCGGTGACGGAAGAAGGGCCGTTCGTGGTGGCGACTGGCTCAGGAACGGGGCTTGGGCTGCCGTTCGGGGCTTTCGATCCTTTGGGCGACCGGACGCTGGAACTGTCGCTGCGCCGCTGGGTGGCCGAGCAGACGGGCTTTACACTCGACTACGTGGAGCAGCTCTACACGTTCGGCGACCGCGGTCGGGAAACCCCGTTGGCGGATCTTACGGGGGACGCCCCTGCAGACCGGGTCATCTCGATCGGATATCTTGCGCTTACGCCCACCATCGCACCGCTGGCGGACGCACAGTGGCGGAGTTGGTATGGGTTTTTCCCCTGGGAGGACTGGAGGCAGGGCCGCCCCGGGCTGATTGACCGGGAGATTGCGCCCCGGCTTCGGTCCTGGTCGATGCCGGATAGCAAGCGCTGGTCGCGGTGTCGGCTCGCCTTTGGGCTGGAGGGAGCACCATGGAACGAAGAGCGGACCCTCGATCGGTACGAGCTACTCTATGAGGCGGGCCTTGCACCTGAGGCGGCGCGAGATCGCGCCCGCTTCGGGAGGAGCGAGCCTGCCACCGCCCTTCTGGCTAAAGCCGTTTTCGGGGAAGCGATGGTCAGCGATCACCGGCGCATTCTCGCCACGGCTGTTTCGCGGCTGCGAGCGAAGATCAAATATCGGCCCATCGTGTTCCAGCTCGCGCCGGAACGGTTCACCCTGACGCAGCTCCAAGGGATCGTTGAGGCGATCTCGGGCCTGGCGCTGCATAAGCAGAATTTCCGGCGACTCCTAGATCGCACCGGCCTTGTGGAGGGGACCGGCGAGATGGACGCCTCCGGCGGGGGGCGTCCGGCCGAACTCTTTCGGGTGCGACGGGACGCTGTGCGGGATCGGCCGGTGGGCGGGGTGCACGTGCCGAGCCCGCGGGGCGACTGATTGGCGCGACTAACTGGGGCCCGACTGGATGGGGCGGGACTGGGTTCGGCGCCTAATGCGGCCGGTCTTCTCCCATCATAGCCACCAGCGTCCGGGGCAGAAGCGTCCAGAACGCGACACCGGTGGCGTTCATGCGCTCAGCCTGTTGACCTGCGACTGTCCCCGTGCCCCAGAACAGATCGCCCCGGAGCGGGCCCCGGCGGATCGCGCCGCCGGTGTCTTGCGCCATGAGCAGCCGGGCGAAAGGCCCCCCATCATATGTGGCGTTGACGAACAGCAGCGCTCCGTATGGGTGAAACGCTGGGTCGATGGCGATCGAGCCAAGCGGCGTCAGGGGCACGCCTGCCGCACCGCGAGGGCCCTCGTTCGGATAGCCGATCGTTTCCTCGGCGAAGAACACATAACTTGGATCCGCGTTCAGGGCGGCGCGAACGCCTTCGGGGCTCTGGCTGTCCAGATAGGCGCGGAAATTGGACCAGGTGGGGCTCTGTAGGAGGCCGCTGTCGCGGGCGACGCCAAGAGCGGACCGCCAACGGTAGCCGTTCTGTGCGGCGAACGCGGCGCGGACCTCAGCGCCGTCTTCGAAGCGAAGCCGGCCCGAGCCCTGGACCTGAAGCTGATAGACATCGGCGGGATGGGCGTAGGCAAAGGCTTGGCCCGGGGCGACGGGCAATGCGCCACGTTGTGGATAGGGGCGGACGCGGCCGTCCTGCAGGATACCGCGAAGTTCGCGGGGCGCCCCACGAAGGGCCTCGCTGTCATAGGCGGCGGCAAAGCCGGCGAGATCCACGGTCACCATATCGCGCGGCGGCGTCAGGAGCGGCTCAGTGAAGCCCGCCTGAAGCGTGCGCCGGGCTTCGACCACCGGCTCGAAATAGGCCGTCAGGCGGCTTTCGCCGGTCGCCGCCAGTACGCGAGCGGGGGCGAAATAGCCCTCAAAGAAAGCGCGGGCGTCTTGGGGGGAAAGGCCCGTCGCCGCCCGGCAAGCGGGGAGCCAGTCACCAACCACGCCGCCGTAGCGGGCTTGGTTTGACAAAGGCTGGTCCACAGCCCGGCGGCTGATGACGGCGCACCAACGCTGGTATGCGAGCAGCGCCGGGGCGAGATCGGCCTCAGCCCATCCGGGCATGCCGGTGAAGGCGTCCGGCGCCAAGACAAAGTCGATTGCGACCTCCAGCGCCTCTGTCGGGGGGGGTGAGGCGGTCGTCGGGGTCCCCACCGTCGGGGTCGTGGCGCAGGCGGCAAGGCCAAAGGCTATAGCAGCGGCGAACAGGTGGGGCTGAAGCTTGAGCATACCGGCCTTTAGCACAGCCAAGTCGGCAAAGATGCGGCGAAGGCGGCGGCTTGGTTTCGCTTGCGCGCTGGCGACGGCGGTCTTATTGTTTTTAGCTTATGCTCTTTTGTAGCATAAGATCGCAGGACCGGCCTTGTGTGTGCAGAGGCGCGATCCAAATATGCTCTTATTGAGCAAAAGTCGTAAAGGAGCCCCTCATGGCCAGGATCATTGATGCGCCGCTGATCGCCTCGGGGGATGAGGGTTGCGCCCTCCCTGCGAACCAGTGGGGCCCGGCCAGCGCAGCGGCTGCGCGCGGTCTTGTCTATGACGCTGCGGTGAAGGCCGAGACTGACCGGCTTTACCAGAAGGTCACGGAGACGATCCCCGCCTTCGAGTGGCCAGCCTATGCGCCTCTGATCGCGGGCATCAATCGGCTGAAGAAGGAGCGGAATGCGGTCATTCTAGCCCACAACTACATGACCGCCGACATTTTCCATTGCGTGGGAGACTATCAAGGCGACAGCCTTCAGCTGGCACGGGAGGCCGCTTCCGTGGACGCCGCGATCATCGTTCAAGCCGGCGTGCACTTTATGGCGGAGACCTCCAAGATTCTCGCGCCTGAGAAGACCGTCCTGATTCCTGATCTGAAGGCAGGCTGCTCGCTTGCCTCTTCGATCACCGGCGCCGACGTGCGACTGATTAAAGCGCGCTATCCCGGCGCGCCTGTGGTCACCTATGTCAATACGTCCGCCGAGGTGAAGGCGGAGAGCGATGTCACGTGCACCTCTTCCAACGCGGTCCAGGTAGTTGAGTGGGCCGCGCAAGAGTGGGGCGTAGACCGCGTCATTCTGATCCCGGACGAATTCCTGGCGCGCAACGTCGCCGCCATGACCGCGATCAAGATCATCGCCTGGAAGGGCCGTTGCGAGGTGCATGAACGCTTCACGGCGGCGGACATCGCGGAGCTACGGGCCGCTCACCCAGGGATCATCGTGCTTGCCCATCCCGAGTGCCCGCCGGACGTCATGGCGGCGGCGGATTATGCCGGATCGACGGCAGCGCTGGCCAACTATGTCATCAGGAACGCTCCGAAGAAGGTTGTTCTTTTGACGGAATGTTCGATGTCAGACAATGTTTCTGCGGCTGTGCCGTCAACGGAGTTCATCCGGCCATGCAATTTGTGCTCGCACATGAAGACGATCACACTCGCTGGCATTTATGACGCGTTGAAGCTGCACAGGCATGAAGTGACAGTTCCGGAGGATATCCGCGAACGGGCCAAGCGGGCGATTGATCGCATGTTGGCCTTGCCGAAGACTTCCGCGCCGCTTGACTTCAAGACGGGACTGCCGGCGGCGGCTGTTGAGCTGTTTGCGTAAGCGTGCGCGCCACACCTGGACGATCGGATGACCGCGCCCTCCTCTTTGTCCGACCCCGGCGTTTTGATCGTCGGGGCCGGACTCGCAGGCCTGTTCCTTGCTTTGCGGCTTGAGGGACGTCCTGTCACGGTCCTATCCCCCACCCCGCTAGGGCAGGCCTCGGCAAGCGCCTGGGCGCAAGGGGGTCTCGCCGCGGCGTTGGCCCCGGACGACAGCCCGGAGGCGCACGCCGCGGACACGATCATGGCCGGCGCAGGGCTGGTCGATCCCGTGGCCGCAACCCTTCTGGCGCAGGAGGGCCCCTCTCGGGTTCGGGACCTAATCGCGCTCGGCGTGCCGTTTGATCGAACCTCGGAAGGCGCGCTGGCGCTGTCTCTTGAAGCTGCGCATTCAAAACCACGGGTCGCGCGGGTGAAGGGGGATCTTGCGGGTCAGGCGATCATGCAGGCGCTGATCGCAGCCGTTCGCGCCAGTCCCCGCATTCGGGTGATTGAAGGCCTGCGCATGCAGGCGCTTCTGCAGCATCCGGACGGAACAAATGGCGGCGCTCTATGTACGGATGGTTCGGCTTCGGTTCGCCTCGAGGCTTCAGAAACCGTGCTTGCGACGGGAGGGATCGGCGGCCTTTACGCCGTGACGACCAATCCCGCTTCAGCTTTGGGCGATGGGGTTGCTTGCGCGGACCGAGCGGGAGCGCTGCTGCAGAACATGGAGTTCGTGCAGTTTCATCCGACCGCGCTCGATATCGGCGTGGACCCAGCGCCCTTGGCGACGGAAGCTTTGCGCGGCGACGGGGCGCGGCTTGTGAACGCCGATGGCTCGGCTTTCATGGCGCGCTATCACCCGAAGGGGGAGTTGGCCCCGCGGGATGTGGTGGCACGGGCGATCCAGAGCGAGCGGGCCGCCGGGCGAGGGGCTTACCTTGATGCGCGAGAGGCGGTGGGACCAGCCTTTCCGGCTCACTTCCCGGCCGTATTCGCCGCCTGCCTGTCCGCGGGACTTGATCCGCGGACGGAGGTTTTGCCGGTCGCCCCAGCGGCCCATTATCATATGGGAGGGATTATGGTCGATCTCTGGGGGCGCTCGACCGTGGCCGGATTGTCCGCGCTCGGTGAATGCGCCTGCACCGGGGCCCACGGGGCGAATCGGCTCGCGTCGAATTCACTTCTGGAAGCCGTCGTGTTTGCAGACCGCATCGCGCGGCGGCTCGTGGCTGATGGCGAATCAGGGCGGCCGGGCGGCGACGGCACACCTTCCGCTACCCTGCCGCCTCTCAGTCTACAGCGCCTTCGGGGCGCGATGGCGCAGCATGGCGGCGTTGTTCGCGACGCGGCAGGCCTTGCCCAGCTCAACGCTCTGATCGCGGAGCTCATTGCCGCCCATGGAGAGAGTTTGCCGCTGGTGGCGGCGCGTCATGTGGCTCAAGCGGCGCTTGCGCGGCAGGAGAGCCGGGGCGGCCATTTCCGCCGTGATTTTCCGCTTCCGCACGCTCCGGGGCGCAGCTCATTCAGCAGCCCACACTCCATAGGGGTCCGACGCCATGCCGCTTCTTGACGCTGTGGTGGAGCCGATTGTCCGAAACGCCCTGATTGAGGATATCGGACGCGGGCCGGACCTAAGCGCCGCCCTTTTGCCGATTGGGGCGCGATTCTCCGGAATGCTCCGGGCCCGGAAGGCCGGAATTGTGGCGGGCCTCCAGGCGGCGCGGCTTGCCTTTCGGCTGGTTGACGACCAGATCGCCTTTACTCCGCTGACGGAGGATGGAGAGAGCGTCGACGCCGGAACCGTTCTTGCGCGGATCGAAGGATCAGCGGCAAGCGTCGTCACGGCCGAACGGACAGCGCTCAACTTTCTCACGCTTCTTTCGGGATGCGCCACTTTGACGGGGCGCTATGTCGATGCCGTGGCCGGGACGCAAGCGCGGATCGCTGCGACCAGAAAGACTCTGCCAGGGTTGCGCACCCTCCAGAAGGAGGCCGTGCGGCTTGGGGGCGGTTGGCCACACCGGTTTGGGCTCGACGACGCGATCCTTGTCAAAGACAATCATATCGCAGCAGCCGGCAGCGTGTCGGCGGCGCTCGCCCGCGCGAAAGAGGTTGCCGGCCACATGCGCGTCATCGAGGTTGAGGTCGATAGCCTCGCGCAGCTCGAAGAAGCCCTAAGCCAAGGTCCGCAGATCGTCCTTCTGGACAATTTCTCGACCCAGGATCTCATCCGCGCCGTCGCGCTGACTGCGGGCCGGGCAACGCTTGAGGCGTCCGGCGGGGTCACACTCATGTCCGTGAGCGCCATTGCGCAGACAGGGGTGGACGTGATCAGCGTGGGCGCGCTGACGCATTCGGCGCCCGCGCTTGATATTGGGCTTGATGCCGCCTGAGACCAGGTCGGCCTATCCAGCGGTCGGAATGACGGCGGCCTCGGGAGCCGGCGCGAGCCCTTCCTCAGACAAAGCCGCAGGCGTGTCCAACGGGGCAGGCTCCAGGGCGAGAGGCGCCGCGGCCGCTTCGCCAGCAATTACGCCCTCCACCAGACCTTCGGCCGCCACGGTCGTGACCTGCGGCCGCCGCGACGGCCGGTTCCATTCGGGCATGGTCGCGCGCTCCGCCGCCGACGGATAGCGGTAGAAGATGTGCGCGCCGATCCGGTTCGTCTCTATTAATCGCGGGGCCCAACGCGGCCACACTGCGGTCGTGTGGTAGTGCGTGGCGTTCCCGGTCATTTCCGGATGCTCGCCGGCCATGATCTCTGTGGCGATCTCGCGCGCCACGCGCCACGGGCGGCCCCGGGGGCGGCTGGTTAATGAACCATCGCAGGTAAAGGTGAATTGGCAGCCGGTGGCCCGGTGTGAACCTTGATAGACCACACCGCAGATCGTGTTCGGGTAAGCCGAGGACGCCACCCGGTTCATGATCACCTCGGCGACGGCGATCTGGCCGGCGCGGGATTCGCCGCGCGCCTCGTAATAGATGCCTTCAGCAAGACAGCGATGCTCTCGCTCATAACCGGAAACGGCCCGGAAGGGCTCCGGATTGCGGCCGCGGAGCGAAGCCTGCAGAACCATCGCCGAGCGATCTTCGCTCAAAGCCGGGACCGTCGCGCTGCCGGCAGCCACAATGGCGCCATCGGCATCCCGCAGGGCGGCGAGGGCTAACTCCGCGGCTTGGTCGCCGCGGCTCAACAAGCGGGCATCCAGGCGACGGGCATAATCAACACCCACACCGTCGGCCATCGCCAACGTGCGCTGTTCAGCGGCGCGTTCCGCGATCACCGGCATCGCAACGGCGGCGGCGGCGACACAGGCTAGAGCCGCAGCGCCCTGCCGAAGGGCCAAAGGATTACGTTCGAGTTCTACCATGAATTCGGTCCGAATCGTCCCGATGAAGGTAGCAAGACTTCGCCAAACCATCACGAAGATCCCTAATAACCGCTTAAGGAGCGGAGGCGGCTGCGCGTCAGGCGCAAAAGAGGCAGCCCCGATCCCAGCAAAGATTGATCAGCAGCATGGCTGAAAGCCGCGTTCCGATACACGCTGCTCCCTACCAGGGCGATTGACAATTTGTTAAGACGCGAGTGGTGACGGTCCTTCGATTCGTCCGCGCGGCGTCAGGCTCGCGCTTCGGGCAGGACAAAATCCTACCGGGTCAAGACGTTACGCCGTTCGCAGGACGGCATAGCTGCGTGACGATGTCTCATGCCGCAATGCAGCATTCAAGGTTAAAAGGCGCCCATTTACGGGAACCGGCCCTTTCTGATCTGCATAGCGACGGCGCGGACGGCCCGTCACGCTCGGCTGAGAGGCTTTTCGCTGAGCGCTGCGTGCGCGGCCGCAAGGCGCGCAATCGGCACCCGGAACGGCGAACAAGAGACGTAATCGAGGCCCAAACGCATGCATAAAGCGATCGAGTCCGGATCGCCGCCGTGCTCGCCGCAGATGCCGAGCTTGAGATCAGGACGCGCGCCCCTGCCCCGCTCTGACGCAATCTGGACCAACTCGCCGACCCCGGAGGCGTCGATCGAGACAAACGGGTCTCGGTCGAGAAGGCCGCGATCGACATAGAGGCCTAGGAATTTCGCCGCGTCATCGCGGGAGACCCCGAGGGTGGTCTGCGTCAGGTCATTGGTGCCGAAGGAGAAGAAGCTCGCCTCCTCGGCGATCTCAGCGGCCCGCAGCGCCGCGCGGGGCAACTCGATCATGGTCCCGATCAAATAGGGAATCTCCACTCCGGCCGCTGAGAGGGCATCGCGGACGGCGTCCTCGACGATGGCGCGGACGACCGCGAGTTCCTTCCGGCCAATCACAAACGGGATCATGATCTCCGGCTGGGGGACAATTCCGGTTTCTTTGGCCACCTCGGCCGCGGCTTCGAAAATCGCGCGCGCCTGCATCGCGTAGATTTCGGGATAGGCGATGGCCAGCCGACAGCCACGGAACCCCAGCATCGGGTTCACTTCCATGAGCTCTTTTACGCGCGCCTGGAGGGCCTTCGGGTCGACCTTGAGGCTTGCGGCGACCACGGCGCATTCCTCCGGGGAGTGCGGCAGGAACTCATGGAGCGGCGGATCGAGGAGCCTTATCGTGCCGGGGCGTCCTTCAAGCAGACGGAAGATCTCAACGAAATCCTCGCGCTGGAACGGGAGGATTTTCGAAAGTGCATTAACCCGGTCCGCGGCGTTGTCAGCGAGGATCATCTCTCGCACAGCCGCGATCCGGCTCGCGTTGAAGAACATGTGCTCCGTTCGGCACAGGCCGATGCCTTCAGCGCCAAACTCGAGAGCAGTGCGCACGTCGTCAGGGGTTTCAGCATTTGTTCGCACACGGAGTTTTCGGATTCTATCCGCCCACTCCATGACGCGGGCAAAGTCGCCAGTCAGCTCGTGGCGAACCATTTCGGCGGCGCCGGCCAAAACCTGACCCCAGCCCTTTTGGCCGGAGCCGTCAACAGTGATGACGTCGCCACGACGCACGACGCGGCCGCTGGCGGTGAACAGGCCCTGCTCTTCGTCGATGCGGAGGTCCGTCGCGCCGCAGACGCAGGGGCGGCCCATGCCGCGGGCGACGACGGCGGCATGGCTCGTCATGCCGCCACGGCTGGTGACGATGGCGCGCGCGGCGTGCATGCCGTGGATGTCTTCGGGACTGGTTTCCGTCCGCACAAGGATAACAGCCTCGCCGCGCTGGGCGAGGTCAGCGGCTTCGTCCGGATCGAACACAACCTTGCCGATGGCGGCGCCAGGCGAGGCGGGCAGGCCCTGCACGATGACGTCGCGCTTGAATCTCGGGGAAATCGTGGGGTGCAGCAGCTGATCAAGGGACGCAGGATCAACGCGGAGCACCGCCTGCTCGGGCGTGATCAGACCCTCGTCGACCATATCCACCGCAATCTTGAGGCTCGCTTTGGCGGTGCGCTTGCCGTTCCGCGTCTGGAGCATGTAGAGCACGCCCTGCTCCACTGTGAACTCGATGTCCTGCATGTCGCGGTAGTGCGCTTCCAGCCGGCGATAAACGTCCGTAAGCTGAGCGAACACCTCGGGCATCGCCTCTTCCATGGAGAGCTGCTTGTCGCCCATTTCTTCGCGGGCTGCCTTTGTGATCGGCCGCGGCGTGCGGATGCCGGCAACGACGTCTTCGCCCTGGGCGTTGATCAAGAACTCGCCGTAGAACCGCTTTGCGCCGGTGGAAGGGTCGCGGGTGAAGGCGACGCCGGTGGCGCTGGTCTCGCCCATGTTGCCGAAGACCATGGCCTGGACGTTGACGGCGGTGCCCCAGGCTTCGGGGATGTTGTGGAGCTTACGGTACACGTTGGCCCGCGGGTTCATCCAGGACCGGAACACCGCGGCCACCGCCCCCCAGAGTTGCTCTTTGGGATCGGCCGGAAACGGACGACCGGAGACCTTCGCCACTTCTTTCTTGTAGGCCGCGATGATGTGCTTCCACCCTTCGGCGTCGACATCAGTGTCGGAGCGGCAGTCGTTTTCGTCCTTGTACGCCTCAAGGATCGCTTCAAAGGCGCTGTGGTCCAACTCGAGCACCACATGTGAGTACATCTGAATGAAGCGGCGATAGCTGTCGTAAGCGAAGCGCTCATCGCCGGCCTTGGCGGCAAGGCCGGCGGCGGTTTCGTCGTTAAGGCCGAGATTGAGGACAGTGTCCATCATGCCGGGCATCGACGCCCGGGCGCCGGAGCGGACGGAGACGAGCAAAGGGTTTGCGGGATCGCCGAAGTGTTTGCCGGTCTTGGCTTCGAGGGCTGCAATGGCTTGGGTGACTTCTGCTTCAAGGCCTTCGGGCCAAACACGGCCGGAGGCGTAATAGCCGTTGCAGGCCGCGGTCGTGATCGTGAAGCCGGGGGGCACGGGCAGGCCGAGCTTGGCCATTTCAGCGAGGTTGGCGCCCTTGCCGCCGAGGAGGTCGCGCATCGCGGCGTCGCCGTCGGTCTGGTCGCCGCCGAAGCCATAAACGAACCGTTCGGCCATGGTCTTATCCTTCGATTTTCGAGAAGTCCGCTACGCTGTGGAGCGCGGATCGGATGCCGGCCAGAAGCCGCAGGCGGTTTAAACGGAGGTTTTTGTCGGGAGCGTTGACGAGCACATCGTCGAGCATGGCGTCCACTGGCGCGCGCAAGGCGGCAAGCGCTTTCATGGCGTCGGCGAAGCGCTCGTCCCCCATGGCGGTTCGGGACTGTTCGGCAGCAGTTGTGAGGGCCTTGAACAGCGCCTTTTCCGCGGGCTCTTGGAGGAGACCGGCCGCGGGGGCGCCGGCGGCGATCTCTTCGGCCAAGCCGGGCTGCTTTTTCTCTTCCTGAGCCAGGATGTTGGCGGCGCGCTTGTAGCCCGCGAGCAGGGTCTTGCCGTCGTCGGCCTTGAGGAAGGCGTCGAGGGCTTCGACGCGGGCGACGATCCGCCCGAGATCGTCGTCGCCGAGGGCGAAGACGGCGTCGACAAGGTCGTGGCGCTTGCCCTGGTCGCGGAGCTGGACTTTTAGGCGATCCGCGAGGAAGGCGAGGAGGTCATTATTCAACACATCCAGGGCTTTGGCCCCGCCGCTGTCATGCGGCAGATGGAGCCAAAGCGCGCGCCGCAAGGCACAACCATAGGCGGGCGAACCGGTGCTGGACGTCTCTTCTGGTCTCCCAAGGGGGAGCCGAACTCCGGCCGTCAGCAGAATACGCACCACGCCAAGCGCCGCCCGCCTCGAACCAAAGGGATCGCCCGATCCCGTCGGCTTCTCGTCAATCGCCCAGAACCCCGCGAGGCTATCGAGCTTATCCGCCAAAGCCAGCGTCACCGCGACCGGGTCTGTCGGGACGCGGTCGTTGGGACCCAAGGGGCGGTAGTGGTCTTCGATGGCTGTGGCGATGGAGGGGCGGGCACTCCCCCCACCCCCAGGTCCCTCCCCGGTGCGGAGGGGGAATGTTTCATACAACTGCCGGCCGACCTGGCCCTGCAGTTCAGGAAACTCGCCCACGGTTTCGGTCACGAGGTCCATTTTTGCAAGGCGGGCGGCTTGTTCGCAGAGGTCCGGATCAGCCCTGCAGGCCGGAGCCAGCTCCCGCGCAAGCGCCGCCACGCGCTCGACCTTGTCCCAGACGCTGCCGAGTTTGGCGTGGAACACCAAGCCTTTCAGCTTCTCCTTGCGCTCTTCGGTGAAAAGCGGGGTCTCCAAATCCTTGGCCCAGAAGAAGCGCGCGTCGTTCAGTCGGGCCGAGAGGACCCGCGCATTGCCCGCTGCGATCGCCTGACCGCCGTCCTTCGCCTCGATGTTCGCCACCGTGATGAAGTGTGGCGCGAGGCGGCCCGATTTGGGATCGCGCACGGCGAAGTATTTCTGGTGCGTGCGCATGGTGAGACGGATCACCTCTCCCGGGAGATCGAGAAAAGCGGGGTCCATGTCGCCCATTAGGGCCACCGGCCACTCCACAAGCCCCGCCACCTCTTCCAAAAGTCCCGGATCTTCAACGAGTTCCAGATTGCGGGCGGCGCACAGGGTGTGGGCGTCGGCGAGAATCGTGGCTTTACGCTCCTCTCGGTCGAGCACCACATAGGCGCGGCGGAGCTTTTGCTCGTAGTCTTCGAAACGGCGGACGGGGATCGCTTCGGGGGCGTGAAAGCGGTGGCCCATGGTTTCGGGGCGGTTCGGCAGGCCGTCCAGATCGATGGGGACCGGCTCGCCGTCGAAGGTGACAAGGAGATTGCGGATCGGCCGGACCCAGGTCAGGTCGCCGGACTGGGACCGCATCGATTTCGGCCAAGGGAACGCGCGGATCGCGGCGGGGACCACCTCAGCCAGGACGCCGGCGGTTTCGCGGCCCGGGCGGTTAATGTGGGCGATATAGGATTGGCCCTTTTTGTCTTCGACGATCTCCGCCTCATCGATGGAGCGAAGGCCAGCAGCCTTCACAAAGCCCTGGATCGCGGCGTCTGGGGCGCCGACGCGAGGGCCCTTGCGCTCCTCCACTACCGCTGCAGAAGCAGCGGGGAGGCCATCAGCGGCCAGGCCCAGCCGGCGGGGGGTGGAAAAGGTGCGCGCCGCCTCCGGCTTCAGGCCAAAGCCCGCGAGCCCCTCCAAGATCAGCTTGCGCAGGTCGGCCTCGGCGCGGGCCTGCATGCGGGCGGGGATCTCTTCTGAGAGGATTTCGATCAGGAGGTGCGGCATAGGGGTGTCTTACATTGCGCTGCGGGAAAGGCCAGACCAGGACGCGGAATGCGCTTACGGCCGCCAATCCGGAGGAGCCGGGTCTTTGGCGAGGAAGGCGCAGAGGGCGTCGGCGTCTTCGCGGGGAAGCTTATCGGGCATAACCCGCATCGTGGAGCCGCCATACGCCAACCCGCCCCGGACCATCGTCCAATCGCTGATGATGGCCTCGTCGATGACGACGCGAGAGCCAAGGCTCATGCCGGTGAACTCGACGGGCTGGTTGGCGAGAGAGCCGACCAGTTGCGCGCCTTCATAGCGGAGATTGTCCACCCAGATATGCTCCGCGCCGCCGAACGGCGTGACATGCCAGAGTCTGAGGCTGTACGGCTGACAACTATAGGCCGGGCTTTGCCGGAAATCAGCGAGAAACGCAGGGATCCAGCGTCGAGCCTGGGCAATGGCGGGGTTCATCTCCGCGTCTGTGGTTTCGCAGAAGACGACGCCGTCAGGGGCCGTCTGGCCGCCTATTTGACCGCTCTCAGGCGGCGGAGGCTTCTTCGCTTCCGCCTCGGCGCCGGCAAACGCCATGGTCATGGCCAAGGCGGCGATCCAGGCCTTCATCTTAGGCCCCTGCCCCGGTCGCCCAGGCCTCGGCGCAGCCTTTGGCGAGGGTGCGGACTCGGGCGATAAAGCTCTGCCGTTCGGTGGGGGAGACCACGCCGCGGGCGTCCAACAGATTGAAGAGGTGGCTCGCCTTTAAGGTGTAGTCGAAGGCGGGCAGCACGGCGCCGTCCGCTAGGAGGCGAATCGCGGTTTTTTCAGCGTCTTCGAACCAGCGGAGGTTCATCGCGGGATCGGAGAGTTCGAAGTTGAAGCGGCTCTGTTGGCGTTCGTTCTCAAAGAAGACGTCGCCATAGGTGAGCGGATAGGGGCTGTCGGGGTCGTTGAACGGCATGTCAAAGACCCGGTCGAAACCGAGCACGTACATGGCGAGCCGCTCAAGGCCATAGGTGAGTTCGCCTGAAACAGGGCGCACATCCAGGCCGCCAACCTGCTGGAAGTAGGTGTATTGGCTGACTTCCATGCCGTCGCACCAGACCTCCCAGCCCAGACCCCAAGCGCCCACGGTGGGGTTTTCCCAGTCGTCTTCGACAAAGCGGATATCGTGCAGGAGCGGGTCGAGGCCGATGGCGTCGAGGGATCCGAGATAAAGTTCCTGCAGGTTGGTCGGATTCGGCTTCAAGACCACCTGATACTGATAATAATGCTGGAGCCGGTTCGGGTTTTCGCCGTAGCGACCGTCCTTGGGCCGCCGGGAAGGCTGCACATAGGCGGCGCGCCAGGGTTTGGGGCCGAGCGCCCGCAGCGTGGTGGCCGGATGGAGCGTGCCTGCTCCGACCTGCTCGTCATAGGGCTGCAGAATCAAGCAGCCTTTGGCGGCCCAATAATTTTGCAGGATCAGGATTATGTCCTGAAAGCAGCGGGGCTTGGACGGCGTTAGATGGAGCCCGGTTTTGGGCGGGGTCTGAGCTTTAGCCATAGCGCGGGAATTACCGGCGGGGACCGCTTCGGTCAACGTCGCCAGCCTAAGGGGGCGCGGGGCGCCGGCGCTGTCTGCATGACGTCAACCTGTATCGCGCGCTCTAAGGCGTTAACGAACGACGACATCGCCGCGGAGCGGCAGCCCGTGTCTCAAAACACTTCCCTTGAGCCGCCTTCAGCGCTCACCCGCGTGATCCGCACGCCAGGGCCATGGGACATGCACCACGGGTCATCGGGGCGCCAATTGTCGCCGCTGCCGCTCATTTGCTGCAGCAATGACACATAGCCTCCATCGCGCAACGCGGCTGCCGCGTTCACAAACGCCTCTGCGCCGAGCACGCCTGAGTGGTTGCTTGCAGCACGAGCGCCGCCTTGCGGCCGATCGGCGCGCTCATAGGCATGTGTGCCGCCTGCGATCAGCGTGAAGCTTTCGTTGCCACAACCGGAGGCATAGTCGCACCCGCCCTGCCACATTCTGATGCTGACCGATGGGGAGGCCTCCTGGGCTGAAACAGGGGCCGCGGCTTCAGAAACCGGCGCAGGGGCAGATTGGCCAACCGCCGGAGCGTTGGCTTCCGGGGACGCGTCGGCATGACCGCCAGGGGCGCCGGCGGCGCAAGCGCCGAAGGCAAACGCGCAGCCGAGCGCAATGAAGGCTTTTCTCACCATAGCGTCATCCGAGCAGCTGATTTTAGGCTTTACGGTTGAGCAAGGATGAGCCCGACCAAACCCCCTGTTGCTGCTCTTGTGCGCCAAGTCACCTACCCGCTTTTCAGACTTTCGCTGATAGGCTATCCGCCCCAGTCATGAGCGACGAGACCCAATCCCTCCCCGACCGACTGTCGGTCAACCCGAAAAGCCCTTACCACAACGAGGCTGCGCTTGCGCGCGGCGTCGGGATCCTATTCCGCGGGCAGCGGAAGACGAACGTGGAAGAGTATTGCGTCTCGGAAGGATGGATCCGGGTCCAGGCGGGTAAGACGCTAGACCGGAAAGGCGATCCGCTGACAATTCTTCTCAAAGGCGAGGTCAAGCCTTTTTGGGAGGATGAAGACCCGACCGTGGAAGGTTGAGGCTAGTCCCAGGCCAAACGAGCCTCTCCGCGCAACAGCGCCTCGGCAACAGGCGTATGCTTCGCGCCGGCCTCGTGCAGGACCAGCGCCGGTAAAAGCCGGAACGCGGCGCGCGATCCTTTGGTCGCTTTCAAGAGCACCCGATGGGCCGGTTGGTCCGCGAGAGGCTGCACTGGGCGCGCCGTGACGCCGCCAAGCCGGCCCTCGAAAGCGGCGAGCGCTTCGGGCAACGCATCCGCCCGGTGGATCATGACCATGGGCGCTCCCCCTGTCAGGCGGTTGGCGACGGCGTTCACCCACTGGATCAGACTGTGCTCGCTTGCATGGGCATGACGGCGAAGTTTCGTCGGCGGTCGCCCCTTGGCGTTAAATGGGGGGTTGCAGAAAGCGGCGTCAAACGGGGGGCCGATATCCATCGCCGCGTTCTCGATGGGATCGCCTTCGAGGACTGTGACCCGCGCGCTGAGGCCGTTCATTGTTGCGTTGGCTTGGGCGCGGGCCGCGTCCTCTGGGTGACGCTCCAGGCCCACGCAGGCCAAGCCTGGGTTGAGGGCCGCCACCGCCAACAGCGCCGCTCCCGCCCCACAGCCGATCTCAAGGGCGCGCCCCGCGCTGAGAGGCGGCGCCGCGCTTGCCAGCAGGATGCTGTCCATGCCGGCCCGGAAGCCGCGCGCCGCCTGTCGCAATCGGAGGCGCCCGCCGAGAAACGCGTCGATCGTGTCGTCGTCAGAGCGGGCCATAATCCTTCCGCAGGTCAAAGAGAATGGCTTGGGCGCGAGACAAGGCCTCATCGTCGACCATCAGGCGGCGGCTCAAGCCGAAAGCGAGGCCGTCGATCGCGCTGGTCTCCACGTCGAGAATATAGACCTCGATGTTTTGCGACTGGAGGGCCGTTTCAACGAAACTGAGAAGCACCAAGTCGTTGGTGCGCAGAAGCTCCCGCATGGGGTGGGACTCCGTCGGCACATGACAAGGCGGGTGCGACGCTGTGTCTTGTTTGGCAGCGTGGCGCTTGACCCGCGCCGAGGCGAACATCATCGTCCCCGCAACGCATGAACGCAAGCCAGGGGCGCGCATTTTGGGACCCGCCGCGACCAGTCCAGCCGCCGCGCGGCCCGACCATTCTCCGATCGATCGGCTCACTGAGCTGATCGCGGATGATCTGCGGGCTGTGGATGACGTCATCCACGCGCGCATGACGAGTCCAGTGGGCGTTATTCCCAATCTCGCGGGGCACTTAATCGACGCCGGCGGCAAGCGGATCCGCCCGATGATCACCTTGGCTTCGGCGCGGCTTTTGGGCGGGGGCGGCGACAATGTGCGCAAGCTCGCCGCGGCGGTGGAGTTCATTCACACAGCGACCCTTCTGCACGATGATGTGGTCGATGAAAGCGATCTGCGCCGCGGGCGGGACAGCGCCAACCGGATTTGGGGGAACGCCGCAAGTGTTCTCGTGGGCGATTTCCTTTTCGCCCGGTCGTTTAACCTGATGGTGGAGTGCGGGGACTTGCAGGTCCTCGACATTCTGGCGCGCGCATCGAGCGTGATCGCCGAGGGCGAAGTGATGCAGTTGGCGGCGGCCAACGACGCCGACACATCGCGGCAGCGCTATATGGCCATCATCGGCGCCAAGACGGCGGCGTTGTTTGCGGCGGCCGCTCGGGTGGGGGCTGTCGCTGCAGGGCGGCCGGGGGTTGAAGCTGACCTTCTCGAGCGCTTCGGCCGGTCCTTGGGGCTTGCGTTTCAGCTGGTCGACGACGCGCTGGATTATGGCGGGGTCAGCGCCGCCATGGGCAAGAATCTCGGCGACGACTTCCGAGAAGGGAAAGTGACCCTGCCGGTGGCCATTGCGCGCGATGAGGGTGGCGCGGAAGAGCGCGCCTTCTGGAGACGGGTAATGAGCGGGGATCAACACGAGGGTGATTTCGCCCAGGCGCAAACGTTGGTGCGGCGGCACGGCGGTATTGCGGGGACGCTTGTTCAAGCGCGGTACTACGCGGACGATGCGCGCGAGGCTCTGTCTTCCCTGCCGAGCAACGCCTACCGCGACGCCCTCGACGCGCTGGCCGGCTTTGTGGTCGAACGGGCGTATTGACGCCTATTCCGTATCGTGGCCCTGGGCTTTGGCGTAAGCCCTGATCTTGGCCGATGCTTTTAGCCAAACTGCCGCCAGGACACCAAACGAAGCCAGCGTCGTGGTGGAGGCCAAAGCGGCGGCGGCGATCACGGCAGCCTGCGTCCAAGGCGGGGCGTCCGCCACAGCCATTGCGGCGTCCAGTGGCGAAGTCTGTGGCGCCAAGGTGACCGCGATGCCTATCACGCCGCACTTCGCCATGAGGGCCCAATAGACCAGGGTCACTTTCCAGGGCGGCATTCCAGCGCGGAGGCCGATTTGGTAGAAATGGTCACGATGCCCTTCAAGCACCTTGGTGCGATGGCGCACGCGCCAGGCGAGGGTCAGCAAGACGTCGCCCAACATCGGGAAAAACACGATGGGAGGCACGAAGGGCGACAAGGATCCCTCCTCCACCGCCATCAGACCGATTGCTCCGACCAAGGCCCCGACGAACAGGGCGCCGGTGTCGCCGGCGAAAAGACGGCCGGCAGGGAAATTCCAAACCAGAAAGCCGATCAGGGCGGCGGCGGCGCACAGAGCCAAGCTTCCAGCCGCCGGGGCGCCCGCAAGGAAAGAAGCAACCGCCAGCATCGTCAAGCCGATGGCGGAACTGCCCATGGCGAGGCCGTTCGCGCCATCGATGAAGTTCACTGTGTTCATGATCGTGAACATCCACAAGGCTGAGCCGAAGAGGCCAACGACGTAGCCAAGAGGCAGCGTCATGCCGAAAGCGAGGGGGAGCGCTTCGACAGGGCCGATCATGGCGGGCGCGGCCAGGGCCAGGGCCACGAAAACCGCCCCCTTCAGCTTGGGACCGAAGGCCACTATGTCGTCCAGCAGACCAATCATCAGGGCGCAGGCCGCAACGAACAAGGCTGCGGCGATCCACCGAGGGGCTGCGGGGCTCAAATCGAGCCCCCATTGCGGAAGGGCCGCCAAGAGACCCATGGCGGCGAACACGCCAAACCCGATACCGACGCCGCCTGACGTCGGGATCGGCGGCCGATCGCCTTTGCGGATCAGTCCGCCGGGGGCATCGAGGACCCGCGCCCGCACTGCAACGGTGCAGGCGGCGGCGCTGACCGCCAACGCGAGAGCCATGGCTCCGCCCAGTTCGACCGCAACGCTCACAAGGCTTCCTCTTTGGACTGCCGACGGGCTCCAGGGCTGTCGGCTCGGCTAAAGCGAGACAGGGCTTGCGTCAACCGCGCCAAGCTGCGCGGCGGTGACCCACCAGCCGCGGCCCTCAGCGGCCAGATCCTGCGCGATGGCCTGCGCCAAAGCGGGACCCTCGACAAGGGCGAAACAGGTGCCGCCGCTGCCGGACAGGCGCGCGAGCCGAACGCGCGGGTCTTCGCGGAGGCGCTGCAACACCGCGGCGATGACGGGGGCTTCGGCGACCGCGGCGGGGTTGAGGTCGTTGTCCCGGCTTTCCACGGCTCGCCACGCTTCCGCAGCAGTGGCGAAGGCAGCCGGCGGCTTTAGCGGGGGCCAGTCGCCTCCCAGGCCAAGGGCGTCGAAGCGACGATAGACCACCCCCGTGGGCACGGGCACGCCTGGATTAACCAAGACGGCCGCCAACGACGGCATTGTGAAAGGGTGAAGGATTTCGCCTGCCCCGCTCATGACCGCCGGTCGACAGCCGATGCAGACGGGGACGTCGGCGCCCAACGCCGAGGCGAGGTCCACCAAGGCGTCTTCTCGCCAATTAAGGCCCCAGAGGCGGTTGAGGCCGCGCAAGGCTGCGGCGGCGTCCGCTGATCCGCCGCCGATGCCCGAGGCGATGGGCAATCTTTTGTCCAGCGTCAGCGCGGCGCCCCGCTCGGGGCCACCGGCGGCTTTCGCCAGAACGCGGGCCGCGCGCAGGACGAGATTGTCCGGCTCGTCCTGCAGGCCGCCGGCGAAGGGGCCCTTGACCTGCAGCGACAGGGTCGGCGCCGGTTCAAGCCGGAGGCGATCGCCGACGTCGGCAAAGGCTGTGATGCTTTGCAATGGATGCCGCCCGTCCGGCCGGGGCGGCCCGACCGCGAGGGTCAAATTGACTTTCGCCGGGGCAAAGACCTCGACCGCGGACAACATGTTCGGGTTGCTCATGGGGCTTGAACCAGGCCGCTTTCGAGCTTGCCCACGAGACCAGCGCGCTCCTCGTCATCGGTTTGGCGGTTAAGGGCGCGGGACCACATGTAGCGGGCGCGGCGGCGGTCTCCCAATCGCCAGAGCGCATCACCCAGACTTTCGGCAATGTCGGCGTCGCCGGGTGCACGGCGAAGAGCCTGATCGAGGACCGTGGCGGCGTCTTCAATCCGGCCGATCGCCAAATAGGCCTCGCCGAGGCCCGCCAGCGTCGCGGCGCCGCGGGGATCGCTGCGATAGGCCTGCTCCATCAGGCGAAGGGCCTCATCCGGCGCACCGCCGTTGCGGAGCAGGCCGAGGGCCAGTCCGATCAAAAGCTCGGGTTCATCGGCGTCGATCGTCAAGGCGGCACGGAAGTCGCTTTCCGCCTCAGGCCAACGGCCGAGATGGTCGCGGGCCTGCGCCCGGCCGAAAAACGGGCGCCACTGCGCCGGCTCGCCTTCGTTCATCGCGATGAGCCTTGTGAAGGCGGCTTCGGCCTCGGCGTGGGCGCCTGCCGTCAGGGTCAAGTCAGCTAAAGCGCGGACGGCAAAGCGCCCTCGCGTTTCCGCCGCGACTTGGCGAATGCGCGCCAAGGCCTCCTCCGTGCGGCCGGCCTCGGCCATGATTTCGGCGACCTCAACCTGAGCCGCTTCATAATAGACGGACGTCGGTTCGATGCCCGCGGCGACAGCCAGGGACCGCTCAGACTGGTCCATGGCGCGCAGCTGAACCGCGAGAGCCAGCCGGCCGCCATCCTGACCGGGGTCGATCAGAAGGGCCAGAGAGAGGACCATGGCGGCGTCGAAGGCGGCGTCTTCTGCGGCGAGGCCTCTGCCGTAGCCGACCAATCCCAGGGCTGCGCTGCGTTGGGGCGTCGGAGCGGGAGCAGTGTAGCGACCTGCCCGGGCGGCCTCGTAGGCGATGTTTCCGATTCGGTCGCGGAGGCTGTCGAGATAGGCGCGAGCAGCGGATTCGCCTTGGCGCCTCTCCAGGAAGGCGGCGTAGCGCAGGATGTCTTCAACCAGAAGGCGCTGGCCGGCCGCCGCTTCGCCATAGGCGGCGTCCGCCTCCACGTATCGGCGGGCGCCCTCCAACATCATGGCCCTTTGAAACGGCAGGGCCGAGGCGGCAGCGCGGGGCCGCGGCAGGCCCGCCACCTGATCCAAAGCGCGATCTTCGTCGCCGCGGCCCGCCTGCGCCCAGGCCTGGAGGAGGCCGGCCACCAGTCGGAGCGTCGCGGAGTCCTCGGGAGCGGCCGTGACGCCGTCCAATAAGTCCTGAGCCTCGCGCCACTGCCGGTTGCTCAAGGCGTCCGCGGCCAGCGTCACGCGGGCGACGCCGACAAGGGCCGCGGGCGCCGTGCGCTGCTGCATCTGGGCCAGGCGCAGGGCGGCGCCGGGGTCGCCAGCGGCGAGATGGGCCGACACCGCGCCCTCGATCCAGGCGGGCTCTTGCGGATTGCGCTCGGCGAGAGCCTCAAGCCGACGTCCGGCGGTGGCGAAATCGCCCTGCTCCCAAGCCAGCTGCGCGCTCATGTAGTCGCCGTAGTCGGCGGCGCGGAAATCCGGGATGGACGGCGCTGGGGCCTCTTGGCCCAGACCAGAGAGAGGCGAGGCGAGCCAGATTGCAGCGGCCCCCAATAGAGCCGCGGCCCAAGCAGGCGGCGCCTGCCACGACAGCGCTGGAGGTCGGGTGTGCATCGCCACGGAGCGTCTCCCTCCCCGCCGCTTTGTCCTAGGTTTCTTCTTGGGGCCGACCGCCGCGGTCGGGCAAGGTCACGGCGGGCGGATCGCGCATTTCCGGGGCGGGCGTCGTCAGGCCTTCGGAAAGCTTACGCTCCAAAGACCGCCGCCGCGGCGCATCGGGCCACGCCGCGAGCGCCTGGCGCCAAGCATCGCGAGCGCCCTCCTGGTCATTCAGTCGCCAGCGGACATCTCCCAGATGGTCCAGAATTTCGGCATTGGGGTTATCGCCGGTCAGTTCGTTGGCGCGTTCGATCAGAACCAAAGCTTCGTCGAACTGCCCATAGAGGTAATAGGCCCAGCCCAGACTATCGACGAGGGCGTCATTACGGTCGTTCAGGGCATAGCCGCGCCATAGGAGGCGGAAGCCTTCGTCGAGGCCTTCGGGGCGTTGGATCAATGTATAGCCGAGAGCATTCAGACGCAGAACAGAATCCGGGTTTGCCGCCAGCATGGAGCGAGCTTCGGCCACCGCTTCGCCCCAGGCGGTGGGGTGTTCCATCATGACGGCGATGGCGGCGAGCCGGGTGTCGTCGTTGCGCTCTATGGTCATGGCCGCGCGAGCGTCAACGACGGCGCGGTCGAGGTCGCCCAGATGGCGCCAAGCCAAAGCGCGCAGCGACAGGACCCGGGCGCGGTCCTCTGTCGTCTCCGACAGGGCCAGAGCGCGATCCAGCGTGCGTTGGGCTTCGCGGTCTGCCCCCACCTTCATCAGGACATCGGCGGCGGAAGCCAGGATCGCCCAGCGATCGCCCCCGGCGCGAGCCGCGGTTTGAGCATGGCGGCGGGCGGCGGCGTCATCGCGACGTTCCAAGGCGATCCCAGCGCGCGACAGAGCGGCTTCGGCCAGGAACGGGCTGCGGTCTCCGATCCGGGCGAGAATGCGGTCCGCCGCCTCAAAACCGCGGACATCGACAAGCTGGCTGGCGACGGTAATCAGGTATTCTTCCGCGCCGGGGTCCAGGAGGACACCGAATTGGAAGTAGAGCGCGGCGGTGGGGGACGCGAGAGTCTCAAGAGGAACGTCAGACGCAAAGACGCGGGCCAAGCCTTCGGTGTTGTTGGCAAAATCCGCCAGGACAAAGAGCCACTGCGCCAGGGCCGTGCCGGCATTGAGCGCGGCCCGGGTGGGCGGTCGGCGGCGGGCGGCGGCTTCGTCCTCGCGGGACAGCTGGGCCGATTGGGGGGTGAACTCGCGGACCAAGGCGTAGAGCCTGCGCGCCTCATCAAAGGCGCCGAGGCGGTGCTGAACCTGGCCAGCGCGGAACAGGATCGTGGCGGTGCGGGTTTCGCCCAAAAGACGCAAAAGCTCGTCGGCGTCGCGAGGCTCGCTTTCGAGCGGCTCGGTGATGAGGCCCTGCTCAATGATGCCGTACACGACCGCTGCGTCTTCTTGGCGGCCGGCGGCTTCAAGCATCAGGGCCATGCCGTAATCCGACAGAGGCTCCGGCAGGCCGCCGGCGATGTCCTGCAGCTCGGTCAGGGCTTGCTCAAAGCGGCCTTGCGCAAGGGTGTCGAAGGGGGAAAACAGGTTCGGCGCCCGCCCCTCGCCCGCCTCGGCATAGTGGCGAACAGCCTGCGCGTTATTCGCCAACATCGCGTCAAGAAGGAGCACCGTCAGATCAGTGGGCGAGGCTTCCCCGGACGCTTCGCTCAGGCGCGCATCGGTCACGATCTGGTCGAGATCCGCAGCGGTCAGGGCCGCGGTCAGATCGGCGTAGGTCCTCGGAGTATTTGAGGGAGCGGTCTGCCGGACTGCGGCGGAGTTCTCCGCTGCCGCCTGAACCGTTGTCGCCCCGAGGGCCGCTGTCGCGATCACCGCCGCGGCCATCCAGTTGCGCATCATCCCGCACCCTCCTTCGCTCGCCGTTAGGCTCTCGCCACTCGGGCGCGGCGGAGGGCGCCGCGCTCACATGTTGGGATAGTTCGGACCGCCACCGCCCTCCGGCGTCGCCCAGTCGATGTTCTGGCTGGGATCTTTGATGTCACAGGTTTTACAGTGCACGCAATTTTGGGCGTTAATTTGAAACCGCGGGTTGGCCCCGCGATCGTCATACAGAACCTCATAGACGCCGGCCGGGCAATAGCGTTGCGCCGGTTCGGAATAGACCGGCAGATTATGATCGATGGGGATCGCCGGATTGCGGAGCACAAGGTGCACCGGCTGGTCCTCTTCGTGGTTGGTGTTGGACAAGTAAACCGACGACAGCTTGTCGAAACTGAGGACGCCGTCGGGCTTGGGGTAGGCGATCGGTTCATGCTTAGAAGCGGGTTCTGTCGCTTCCGCGTCGGTTTTGGCGTGGCTCATCGTTCCGAAGAATGAGAACCCGCCAAGCGCGGTGGTGGTCCACATGTCGAGCACGCCTAGAGCGCCGCCGAGAGCGGTGCCGAACTTCGACAACAGGGGCTTGGCGTTCCGGACGCGCTTCAGGTCCTTATAGATCCAACTGGCGCGATAGCCCTGCTCGTAGGCGGTGAGCTCGTCGCGCTGGCGTCCGGCGAAGATCGCTTCCGCGGCGGCCTCAGCGGCGAGAATGCCGGACTTCATGGCGTTGTGGCTGCCCTTGATGCGGGGCACGTTCACAAAGCCCGCAGAGCACCCAATCAAGGCGCCGCCGTTGAAGGAGAGCTTGGGGATCGATTGGAAGCCGCCTTCGGTAATGGCGCGGGCGCCATAGGACAGGCGCTTGCCGCCCTTCAGATAGGGCGCAATCTCGACGTGGTGTTTGTGGCGCTGGAACTCGTCGAACGGTGAGAGATAGGGGTTTTTGTAGTTGAGGTGGACCACATAGCCGATCGAGACGAGGTTCTCGCCGAAGTGGTACATCCAGGAGCCGCCGCCGGTCTTGTCGTCCAACGGCCAACCTGCGGTGTGCACCACAAGGCCGGGCTTGTGATTATCCTTCGGCACTTCCCACAATTCTTTGATCCCGATGCCGAATTTCTGCGGATCACAGTCTTTGTCCAGCCGGAAGCGCTTGATCAGGACCTTCGCGAGAGAGCCGCGGACGCCTTCGCCGATGAGCGTGTATTTGGCGTGGATTTCGATGCCGGGAGTGAAGACGCCGTCTTTGGGCTTGCCGTCGCGACCGATGCCCATATCCCCGATCTGCACTCCTTTTAGCGCACCATGCTCATCGAACAAGGGGGCGGCGGCGGCGAAACCCGGATAGATCTCAACCCCCAGCGCTTCGGCCTGGGTCGCCAGCCAACGGCAGACATTGCCCAATGAGACAATGTAGTTGCCATGGTTGTGCATAAGGGGCGGCAACGCGAACGACGGCAGCTGGGCTGATCCGGCGGGGCCGAGCAGATAGAAGCGGTCGTCAGTGACGGGAGTGTCTAAGGGGGCGCCTCGCTCCTTCCAGTCCGGAATGAGCTCATTGAGGGCGATCGGATCAATCACGGCGCCTGAAAGGATATGAGCGCCGACCTCGGACCCTTTCTCCAAAACGGCAACCGAAATCTCTTGGCCGGCGGCTTCAGCGACTTGTTTCAGGCGAATGGCCGCGGCCAGCCCGGCGGGCCCCGCGCCGACGATCACCACGTCGTACTCCATGGATTCGCGTTCGATAGCGTCGAAGGCCATTGCCGTTAATCCTTCCAATCCCGCTCCTCATCTGAGCGGTCGCATGTTTTTGTGTTCGCCGGGTTATCAGAGCTAGAATGCGGCTTGCCAAGGCCCAGATGATCGGACTTACAGGCGCGACAAGGGGTGGAGCGACCAATGAACGCAGCCGAGCAGGCCTTTGAAGCCCTTGCAGGTTTCTGGGAAGAGGCAGGCCTTGAGGTCCTCGCCCCCGCGCCCGCCCCGTGGTCCGCGGCCACAGCGGCGGCGGCCCCGGCGGCCCCGGCGGCGCGGCCGATCTCTGTAAAGCCCGCGGCCCCTGCCCTGACCGGGCCCGCCGAGGAGGCCCAAGCGGCGGCGGCGAAGGCTACGGATCTGCCGGCCTTGTTCTCCGCCATTGAGGCTTTTAATGGCTGCGCGCTTAAAAAAGGGGCGCGGCGCACCGTGGTGGCGGACGGGGTGGCCGGGGCGCCGATCCTGATTATCGGGGAAGCGCCCGGTGCGGACGAAGACGCCGTCGGCAAGCCTTTTGTGGGCCGGGCAGGACAGCTTTTGGACCGGATGCTTGGGTTCGTGGGCGTGTCACGCCTAGCCAACTGCTTGATTTCGAACTGTGTTTACTGGCGGCCGCCGGGCAACCGCAATCCTACGCCCGAGGAGCTGACCATCTGTCGGCCGTTTGTGGAACGGATGATCGCCCTGTCGCAGCCGAAGCTTTTGGTGCTGATCGGCGGCATCGCCGGGCAGTTCATTTCCGGGCGCAGCGAAAGCGTGACGCGCCTCCGGGGGCAAAGGCTCGCCCTGCCGATCCAAGGGTTAACCACGCCCGTACACGCCATGGTCATGCTGCATCCGGCATATCTTTTGCGGCAGCCGGCGCAGAAGCGCTTGGCCTGGGCGGATCTCTTGGCCGCCTCGGCCTGGCTCGATGAACTTGAGGTCAAGCGGGAGCCTGCGGTCTAACACGCTGCGGGGTCCAGGCGCAAAGACGGGGACGAGACGCATGCCGGGGAAGATTGTTGCGGGAGCGCTGCTCGTCTGGACGTGCGCTGTTGTGGCACTGGCGGACACGCGGATCGTGGCGCTCTCGGACGAGGACGCCCGGCGTTACAGGGCAGCCTTTGAAGCGGCCGAAAGCGGCCAATGGGGCGCGGCGCGGGCGGCGCTGGAGCACGTCGAGGACGATGTACTCGTCCCGGTCGTCGAAGGGGCGCGCCTGCGGCGGGCCGGTTCCGGCGCGGGTTACAGCGAATATACAGCCTGGCTGCGCCGGCATGGCGACCTGGCCATCGCCGAGGCGGTCTATAGCCGCGCCTTGAATGTGCGGCCGCGGCGGGCGGCCTCCCCGCCTTCTCCGGAGGACGGGCGTTACCGGCCGCCTCCGGGGGCGGCGCCTGATCCGCCGGGCGATACCGCCGGCGCGCGTGCGGCCATGGACCAATTGGCGCTCGCGATGGGGGACGGCGATTTTTACCGCGTCCTTTCGATCGCGGAACGGCAATTGGATGGACCTCGGCGGGGCGAAGCCGCGTGGTGGGCCGGGGTCGCAGCGTTCCGGCTGCGGGATTATCCGTCCGCGATCGACTATTTCGAGACCGCGGCGACGTGGGCGTATTTCGGGCCATGGAACCGGTCAAGCGGCTATTATTGGGCGGCGCGGGCGCGGCTTGCGGTCGGCAACACGGACGGCGCGTTGCAGGATTTGCAGTTCGCCGCGGCTTATCCCGCCACCTTCTACGGGCAAATGGCGCTCGCCCAGCTCGGACAGACGCCGAACCTTGATCTGTCTTGGCCGCAACTTGAGCTGGAGGAGGCTCGGGCTTTTCTAGACCGCTATCCGGCGGCGCGGCGGGCGGCAGCCCTCGTGCAGCTCGGCCGCCTTGAGGATGCGGAAGCCGAACTGGCCCGGCTGCACGGATTTCTTTCTCCCGCCGAAGACCGGACTTTCCTGGCTCTGGCGGTCGCATTGGCGGCGCCGGCGGCGCAGTTGCGGGCGGCGGAGTTCGGGGGGCCGGAAGTGGCCTCTGGCTATTGTCCCAACACCACCTACGCCCCGGATATTGGGTTCACCGTCGATCGGGCGGTGTTGTTCGGCATTATTCGGCAGGAAAGCCGTTTCGACATCGACGCCGTAAGCCGCTCGAATGCGCGGGGGCTGATGCAACTCTTGGCGTCCACCGCAGACGATATGGCGACGGACTACAACTTCCGACGGGCGCCGGCGCAACTCTATGAGCCTGGGCTCAACATGCGCCTGGGACAGGCCTACGTTGAATGGCTCATCGCCAATTTCCATCAGGACGGGGACCTGACACGGATCTTCGCAGCCTATAATGGCGGGCCGGGATGGTTGGACCGTTGGCTTGCGACGCAGCCCGCCTTCGACGATCCGCTGGCGCTTCTGGAAAGCTTGCCGCGGCAGGAGAGCCGGATCTATGCGGAGCGGGTGCTGTCGCACATGGCGCTGTGCCGGTGGGTTTATGGGCAGGAGCCGGTGGAGATTCAGGCGCTCGCCTCAGGGCGCCCCGCGCTTTACGTGGCGCTCGACCGGTAAGACCGCCAGGCGGCGGCATCGTCGATGTCGGCGAGGGTCCTCAGGCGAGCCACAGGGCTTGGCAGCCGCGCCAGCATATCGGCGCCCGCGTTCGGCGTCGACCAGCGGACGCCCGGCAGCGCTTTCGCCAATTCCCGAGGCTTGCGGGCCCCCACGATCCAAAAGCCCCCGTCTTCGGCAGGGCCAAGAACCGCTTTGGCCCGCCGTAGCGCTTTGAACGCGGCGGCCAGATCGCGGCTCGACATGGTAGGACAGTCGGCGCCGATGACGAGCACGGGACCACTGAGGCCGGCCAACCCTTTGGCGATGCGCGCGCCAAGATCCCCCTTGCCTTGCGGCGTTCGCGATGGACGAGCGGGCCACAGACCGGGCAGACGTGCTGTCACAGCCCGGTCAGGACTCACGCAGAGCTGAAACGCCCAGGGCCCCGCCTGCCCGGCTCGACAGGCCAGCCGATGCAGGCGCAGGTTGATCCGCCAAGCTTCCACGCGGCCCAGCTCTTTCGCCAGCCGCTGTTTGCCGCGGCCAATGGCAGGCGCCTTCGCCATCAGCACCACGGTCGGCCGGCGTGGGTCAGGAGGGTTTGGCATAGGCTTCCGCCAGACGGGTTGGATCGGCCCCCGCGAGATAGCGGGCCAACAGCACCAGATTGTTCAGGCTGCGCCGGGCGTAGCCGTCGCGACGGTATTTCTCGGCGCTGGTGACGGCTTTGGCCCGGAGCAACGCCAAGCGCGTCCGCCCGATCCGGCGGATCAGGTCCACATCCTCCATCAGCGGCATCGGTTTGAAGCCGCCGAGGGCATCGTAGAGTTTGCGCGAAATAAGAAGACCTTGGTCGCCATAGGGGAGCCTTAGGACAGCGCACCGAATACCGACCCAGAACGCCGCATGGCGGGCGGCAAGGCCATCATCGTCGAAGGCGAAGGAAAAGGCTGCGGCGCGGTCTTCGCTTGCGCGGATATGGCGTTGAGCTTCGTCGACCCAGCCATCGGCCAAAACCGTGTCAGCATGCAAAAACAGGAGCCACCGACCTTTGGCGACGGCGGCCCCTGCGATCAGCTGAGGGCCTCGACCTATCGCGCCTGAGACGACCTCGCACCCGACGGCGTCGGCGACGGCCAAGGTGTCGTCGGTCGACCCACCGTCGGCGATGATCACCTCTTTCACCAGATCGGCGATCACGCCTTTGACCAACGGAGCCAGCGCATCGGGCAGGCTGCGCGCGGCATTCAAGGTGGGGATCACAACAGAAATCATGACGCGCCTTCTGCCCGTTTGCGGCGCTGCCGCCAAGCCTCAGCCGCGGCGCTCGTTCGCATTGGCAGGGAGCGCGGCGCGGGCGGGGAGCGCGGGCTCGGTCGGGGCGTCCGGGGCCGGCGTGCTCGGGGCCTGGGCTTGATCTGCAGAAACGCCGGCGATGCGGGCCCGGATGGCGGCCAACCAGGTGTCCAACAGGTCTGAGCGACCGACGGCCCGGGCAAGCTGCGCCAATTCCAGTCCATTGGCGTCGACGGAGCCTGCGATGACCTCAAAGGAGGTGGCTTCCGGCGAGCCGCTCATGCCGCCGACATGGGCGCGATAAAGGGCGCGGGCTCCGGCGCTATCTCCGGCCAAGGTCAAGGCCACCGCGGTGCGGAGCACGACCTGACGATCGACGGCGCCATATTGCTCGCCGTTCGCGGTGGGCAACAAACGGCGGAGTTCAGCGGCAGCGCGCTCCCAGTCGCGTTGGCGCCATGCCGCCTGGGCGCGGATGGCTTGCGCCTCGCGGGACTGGTCGCGCTCAACGATTTCAAGGGCATGATCGAGGCGGCCCAGTTCCAAATGCGAGCGAGCCTCGAGGATGCGACGCTCTGCCACCAGTGTTGTGGGAAGGTTGGCCTGGCGGGTGGCGTTGAGGACTTCCAGGGCTTCTTGGGGCTTGCGGTCCATCAGATAAATGGCGGCAAGGTCCGCCGCGATCTCGGAGCGACCCATGCCTTCAAGTCGCTGGTCGACCTGGTGACGGAGCAGTTGAGCCGCCTGCTCGAGCAGGTCGACGCGCACGAGACGGCCGGCGAGTTGGCGAACCATGCGGTCGCCATTCGGGCCGATCGGCGTCAGCTCGCGGAATTGATAGAACAAGCCGAGCGCCTGGATCGGCTCGAGATTGTCGGCCGCGCCGCTCAAAAACAGCTGCTCAAAAGCTTCCGACATGGTGATGCGCAGCCGACGCGCAGCCGGCTTTGCGGCGAAGCGGTCGGCGCTCGCCCGCATCACGGTGAGGGCCTCGCGCCACTGACCCATGTCCGCGTAGGCGTCGCCCAAGGCCGCGGCAACGTCGAGTTCAAGCACATCGCCGCGCCAGCGGTACCGGAGGCCTTCAAGTTGCTCGGCCGCGGCAGGGGCGGACAACGCGCCATTCGCCATGCGGGCGCGGATGGCCTCCAGCGCCGCGCGGACGGCGACTTCTTCATTCGGATTGGCGCTGGCGCGGTCGAGAGCCGCCAGAGCTGTCTCGCGGTCGCCGGAAGCCAGCATCGCCTGGGCGAGCACGATCCCCGCCATGTCGCGGAGGGCGGCGGTGGACGCTTCGGCGATGGCTGCGCGGGCGGCTTCGGCGCAAGCGGTCGGATCATCGAGGGCGAGCGCCGCTTTGGCCTGCGCCAAGCGGAAGCGGGCGCGCCAGTCGGGCGTTTGGTCACCCAAGGCGTTCATCCCGCGGGAGAGCTCGGCGCGGGCCTCCGGCCAATTCTCGGCTTGCGCGAAGGCGTAGCCGCGCCACAGCGCCACCGCGGGGTCATCAGCCAGACTTGCGGTCGCGAGGTCGGCCTGCGCTTCGGCATAGCGTCCCATCATGACGTTGGCGCTCGCCCGCATCAGGCGGAAAGCGGGCTCGGCGTCGAGCTGCGGCTGGTTGATGACGGCTAGCCGCATCGCGCCCAAGGCCTCGGCGGCGAGTTCGTTCTGCAGCAGGAACTCCACCAAGGCGAGACGCGCTGCGACGCCTGCGCCCGGCTCCAGGCCTTCGGCGGCGGCGCGGAGCTGCAACTCCTGCAGGCGGGCGAAGATGTCGGGGTCCATGGCGCCAGGCAGGCTGACACCGCCGTCGCCCTCGCCGCTCAGGCCGGCGCCTGCGACCATGCCCGCACCGCGGGTCACCCGCAGGAAGCCGCCGGAGAACGCCGCGGTCACCCCGTCGGACCGCAGTTCGACGACGCCGCCGTGGCGGGTCGGCAGCAAGGCGGCTTCCACGGTGGAGCGGCGCTCGGCAACGGCGATAATAGGACCAGGCAGCATCGCCACCGCGATCTGATCGCCTGCGGCGGGGTCGTCGATGACGCGCACCACGCCATCGCGGCCAAAGCCTGCTGTGATGGAGCCGGAGCCGCGGGCCGTGTTCTCGCGTTCGAGAGCGGCGAAAGCGCCGGTCGAACCAGGACCGCGCGGCCCAAGATTGACGACCCAGGTGTTGCCTTCCAGGGAGGCCACGGCAGTGACGCCGTAAGGTAACGGAACTCGAACGCCTGCCACGCCTGCTTCAATGATCGGGGCGATGTCTTGGTGGCGTCGCCCAGCTCGGACAACGCCGGTCAAATCGACCTGCGTTCCGCCATCGAACAGCGCCCATAAGGCCCCGCCGCGCAAAAAAACGGCGGCGGCGGCGGGCGCGCTGAACGGAAACTCCAGGCGGGTTTGGCCATCCTGTTCGGTCAAGCGAAGACGCACGACGCCCGCAGGCGAGGCGGTGGGAGGAAGCGGGGCGACGGTGGCGGTTTCGGCGGGAACGCTCGCCTCGACGGCCTCGGGATCGGGCGGCAAAAGATCCACCACCACGCGACCGCCATCGGTGAACTGCCGGCGGCGGACGCCCTCCTCCAGGGTCAGCATGATGCGGAGATCGCCGCCATCGCGGCTCAGCAGCTGCGCGGTGCGGACGAAGCGGGGCGGAGACGTGCGGAGCTGGGCAAGATCGATGTCGCCTGGACGGCTGAAGCGAAGCTCAAGTCGGTTATCCGACCGCGCGGTGACGCTAACGCCGGCGTCGCCCGAAGGCCAGCGAAACGAAAGGCGAGTGTAGTCGTCGCGTTGGGAGACCGCCAGACCGACTAGGGACGCTTCGGGATCGGGCGCTGCGGCCTGATCTCGCGCCGGGGTCAGCGACACCACCCGCGTGCCGCTGTCCTCAGAGACGCTCGCCGTCATGGGCCGCCGGAGCGCGATCCGCAATTCGGAGCCATCCACTGAGCGGCGGGCAAAGGCGATGGCGTCCGGGGCGCCGGAGACGAGACCCGAAACGTCGCCGTCCACAGGGGCGTCAAAGCGGACGACAAGGACGCCGTCCTCGATGGTCGCACGGGCTTCGGGGGGCGCGCCGCTGCGGCCATCAGCCCAGCGAATCGACAGCACGACCCCCTCGCCCACCGGCGCGGCGCTGAATTGGGCCGTGTCGGCGTGGGCGGCAGCGGTTACGGCTGCGACGCCAAGGGCCAAATACCCGGCCGATTTCCAGCTTATCGCCATGACGGAGGGCTCAGCCTCTTCTCGTTCATCTCTGCGCAAGGTGTAGGGCGGACAGCCCTAACAGGGGGTTACGGCGTGGCAGTCGCGCCCTGGGCGCGGTCAAGCAGGGCTTGCGGATCATCAGCGAGGTCTGCGGCGGCGGCGAGTTCGATTGAGAGTTCACGGGCGCGGGCGGGATCCATGCGGCCCATGATCTCCGCAAGGTTTTGCGGGCGCATGCGTTGGGCGATCTGCAACAGGACCGGCATTTCGAGCTGATTGAAGACTTCGGCCGCATCGCGAGAGCGCATGCGCTGATACACGTCCACAAGGCCCGCCAGACGCTGCTCTTCCTCTTCGTCCAGTTGGCCCAGGAGGGTTTCAACCTCGGATTCCAGGGCGCGGAGTTCAGCGATTCGCTCGCTAAGGCGCTGCTCGGCGGCCGCGAGGACCTGAACTTGGGAGTCCATCTCCGCTTCGCGGGCGTCCAAGGCCTCGCGCCGAGCGCCGAGAGCCTGGAGGACCTGCACCTCTTCGGCGGAGAGACCTGCCTGCTCTGCAAAGCCCGGCAAAGTGCAGACAGGCTCCTGCTCGGTTGAAGGGGCCGCAGGAAGCCCGCCTTCCGCGAGCGCGCCCGCATCAGCGGCGCTGAGATCAAGCCCCTCGGTGACCTCCTCGGCGGCCGTTTCGGCTAGAGCAACCGTCTTCAGGCCCAAAACCGCAGCCATGGCGACCATGGCCGCGGGCATGAGGCGAACGCCGCGCAAGGAGAGTTTGAATTTCGTCACCGGATTGCCCCCAGGCGCCCAAGGCGTTCGCTCAAGCGGCGAGCATCGTCGATCCGCTCCTGCAGTTCCGCGCCGGCGGCCTCGGCGTTCTGGCGCATATCGCGGACGGCGGCCTCGGCGCGGGCGGTGGCCTGGGCGAGTTCGACAACCGTGGCCCGAACGCCATCTTGGCCGGACCGCAGCGACGCCAATCGGCGCTCTAGGCGCCAGCAATAAAAAAGGCAGGCCGCGAGGAGCAGGACAAGCACCACTTCCAGGATCAACGAGACGGGCGTCATATCAGCGGCCTTCCATCATCATCATGGCGCGGCGGGTGGCCGCGGCGATCGGTTTGTCGACGCGCAGCGCCACGGACTGACCCAGGCGGCCGACGCGGGCGGTGGTCAGCGCCATCGGGCCGCACTTTAGGGTCACCGGCGCTTCTGCAGGGGCGTTGAGCATCAGCGTATCGCCAACCTTCAGGTTGAGCACCGTTTTGAGCGGCGCCTTCATTTCGTCCATGACGGCGCGGACCTCAACGCGGGTGTGCCAAAGCTCGGTGGCGAGGTGGCCTTCCCAAATGTTGTCGCGGCCGAACTTCTCGCCCATGAACTGTTGCAGCAGGAGCTTCCGGATCGGCTCCAAGGTTGCGTAAGGCAAGAGCAACTCGAGCCGACCGCCACGATCTTCCATGTCGATGCGCAAATGCACAACCAGCGCCGCGTTCGGCGGGCGAGCAATGGCGGCGAAGCGGGGGTTCGTTTCGATACGCTCAAGGTTGAAGTTGACTTGCGTCAACGGCGCGAAAGCCTGGGTCGCGTCCTGCAGGACGACCTCGATCATGCGGGTGACCAGCTCACGCTCGATGGTGGTGTAGGGGCGCCCCTCGACCCGCATGGCGACCGTGCCGCGGCGGCCGCCCAACAGCACGTCGACGATGGAGTAGATCAGGTTCGACTCGATCGTGACGAGGCCGAAATTGTCGAGCTGCTCGGCACGGAAAACCGCGATCATCGCGGGAAGCGGAATCGAGTTCAGATAATCGCCGAAGCGGATCGACGTGATCTGATCCAGGCTCACTTCGACGTTGTCGGAAGTCAGGTTGCGGAGGCTCGTGGTCATCAGCCGCACAAGGCGGTCGAAGACGATTTCGAGCATCGGCAGACGCTCGTAGGAGACGAGCGCAGAGTTGATGATGGCCCGGACGCCGCTTTTGTCAGTGTAGTCCTCTTCGGTTCCGCCGAAACCCAAGAGGCTGTCGATTTCGTCCTGATTGAGAATGCGCTCGGTTGTGCCGGGGCCGCCGGTGAAGGCTGAGGCCGGCTCATCGGCCATCATGGCTTCCCATTCGGCAGCGAGATCACCGCCGCCGGCGGCCGCCGCCTCCGCTTCCGCCGCCCATGCCGCCGCGAGGGCGTCCTGATCCATCTCGTCGTCCATCAGGGCCCCTACTGGATCAGCATTTCTTCGACCAGGACCGCATCAATGCGTGCCGGGGCGATCACGAGATTGACTCGTCGCATCAATTCCAGCCGGACGCGATACGCACCGCCGGAGCCCGCGAGGTCATCGGTCCGCAACTCACGCAGGAATGTCTGGAATTGATCCATCACCCGAGGCATCGCAGGCTCAAGCGCCAAGAGCGCCGATTCATCGGCGGCTTCCAGGGTGAGCTTCAACTTCAAGTGCGCGGCGCCGCCATCAACGGTGGTGATGTTCACGAGAATTTCCGGCAGCGCGACGAAGTAAACGTCCTCGCCTTCCGTTACGGTGAAGGCTCCCCCGCCCTCGGCGCCATGGCCGTCATTGCCTTTGGCTTTCCCGGCATCCTTGTCCTTGTCCTTGCCGGCGTGTTGCTCGCCTTCTTGATGAGCATCGCCGCCGGGTTTCAGGAGCATCATCAATGCGCCGCCGCCAGCGCCGAGCACCAATAGCGTCGGCAGAATCACGAACAGCACCAGCTTCTTGCCGGCCAGCTTCTTCTTGCCCTCTGGGGGGGCGTCGTCTGCGCTCTCCGCCTCCGGGGCCTTGTCTTGTTTGTTCGCCTTGCCGCCGCCCGCCATAGTTAAGGCCCTTCGATCGCGCCGCCGTCGGCGCCCGGTCGTTGAGGCCAGTAGATTCGTTGTTTCTGGTTAAGGATTGGTGGAAGCCCGGCAAGAACTGCCGAGCAGGGGCGCATCTTGCCGAGCGAGCCAACCAAGGTCGCACTTTTATCACGCTGTTTTCATTGAGGTTTGGGAGCGGCCCGCAATTTGCACAGTGACGATCGCGTCAATCTTAACAGCCGCGCAGGGAGCGCTTCGCCACAATGGACTCCGCCATGCTCCTAGGCCTTCAGTCTCAGCGCCTGTTGCAGCGGCGCATGGATATTGCGGCCAACAATCTGGCGAACGTGAGCACCACGGGATTCAAGGCCGATCAGCTGGTCGTTGAGGAAATCACCCTGCCAGAGACCTTTGCGACGGAAGGCCCCCGGGACATTCGGTTCTCGCGGGACCTCACGGTGGCGCGGGATCTGCGGCAGGGCCCGATCACGGTGACGGGCAATCCGTTTGACCTCGCCATTGAGGGGGAGGGCTATTTCATGGTGCAGGGCGAGGACGGCCCTCTCTACACGCGGGACGGCGCGTTTACTTTGGACGGCGCTGGGCAGGTTGTGACCGGTGAAGGGCGGCCCGTTCTTAACCAGGGAGGCGCGCCGATCGTGGTTGATCCGCGCGGCGAACAGCCGACGATCGATCGCCAAGGCGTCATCCGGATCGCCGGGGTGGAGGCAGGCCGGATCGGCTTGATGCAATTCGAACGTCCGGGCGCGTTGGAGCGGATCGGCGAGAATCTGTGGGATGCGGGCGATCAAGCAGGGACGCAGGCGGAAGGCCAGGTGATCCAAGGCGCGCTGGAGAACAGCAACGTCATCGCCATCGTGGAGATGACCAACCTCATTCAAATTAGCCGGGCCTATGAGTCGGCGGCGCGAGTTGTGCGGGGCGCGGACGATTTGCGCCAGCGCGCCATCGACCGTCTGGGCCGCTAACCGTTAGAGCAAGGGACCATCGAAATGCGCGCACTGTCGATCGCGGCGAGCGGGATGCAAGCCCAACAGCTGAATGTCGAAGTCATTTCGCACAACATCGCGAACATGAACACGACAGGATATAAACGTCAGCGGGCTGAATTTCAGGACATGCTCTATCAAAACCTGGAGCGCCCCGGAGCTTCGTCCTCGCAGGCCGGGACGATCCTGCCCCTTGGCGTGCAGGTCGGCATCGGCGTTCGGGCGGATTCGATCGGCCGGATCACGACCCAGGGTAATATCACGCGTACGGACAATCCTGCCGACCTGGCGATTTCTGGCCGCGGCTATCTGCAGGTGGCCATGCCTGACGGGACGACTGCTTTTACCCGCGCGGGCAATTTGGCATTCAATCAGGAAGGCCAACTGGTGACGTCGGACGGCTTTCCGATTGAGCCGGCGGTGACCATTCCTCCGGAAGCGACGCAAGTGAGCATCTCGCGAGACGGCATCGTGGAAGTCGGGCTGCCGGGTCAGGCCGAGCCGCAGCAGGTGGGCCAGATCGAGATCGCTTCATTCGTGAACGCCGCGGGCCTTGAGGCGGTTGGGGACAACCTCTTTCTTGAAACTCCCGCTTCTGGATCACCGACCGTAGGCTCTCCAGGAAGCCCCGGCCTCGGCACCCTGATGCAAGGCTTTCTGGAAACCTCGAACGTCAACGCCGTTGAAGAGATCTCGGCCCTGATCATCGCGCAAAGGGCCTACGAGATGAACGCTCGCGTGATCAGCGCGTCAGACGAAATGCTTCAGGCAGCGAGTCAGCTACGCTGACGCCATAAACAGAACTCTCGGGAGGTTTGGTCATGGCGAAATGGCTTGCAGTTCTGGCGGCGGCGCTGTTTGCGATCGTGGCTTTGGCGTCGGACCCTGCGCACGCGCAAGCGGTGTTGCGGGACAATGTGACCGCATCGGGGCCCGCGGTGACGCTTGGCGACTTCTTTCAGAACGCGGGCGATGTGGCGGGGCGGGCCGTCGCTCCGGCCCCGCGGCCTGGCCAAGTCACGGCCTTCCCTGCCCGCTTCGTCGAAGCCGCCGCAGCCGCGGCCGGCTTGTCCTGGCGGGCGCCTGCGGATCTGCAAGAGATCCGCGTGACCGGGCAGCGGGCGTCGGCGCGAGCGACCTCCGCCGCGGCCCCTGCCATTCGGCGCGGCGACACCATCACGCTTGTCTATATCGCGCCGGGGATGCAGCTCACGGCCCGGGGTCGCGCGCTGAACGACGCCGCCGTTGGGGAAGGCGTTCGGGTCGTCAATCTGCAATCGGACGTCACGGTCGAGGCCGTGGTAACCGGGCCGGGGGCTGCTTCCGCCAACGTCTCGAACTAAAGCGAAGGAACACGCCTCATGCATCGCCTCGTCTCCACTTCCATCGCTCTGGCTCCAGCTGCCTTGGCGGCTGCCCTGGGTGCATGCAGCACCGTGCAGTCCGCAGCAGGAGACGTGGGTGCAATCGGCGTCCAGGCCTATGACCGTGCGGCAGACCTCGGTGGCGAGGCCGCCGCGGCGGCGCGGCGGGCGGCGGCCCCGCCGCAGATGGCGAGCGTCGGGGACCCTTCCAGCCTTGCAGGGAGTGACGTGAGAGCGTTTCCAACTCCGGTCGCTGCGGTGACCTCGCAGGCAGCGCCGAACTCGCTGTGGAGACCGGGATCACGCACATTCTTCAATGACCAGCGGGCGCAGGATGTGGGGGACATCCTGACTGTGAACATCGAGATTGAAGACAGCGCCGAGGTGACAAACAGTTCTTCGCGTGAGCGGTCCGGCTCGACGGAGGTCGGCGTCAACTCGTTCTTCGGTCTCGAGAATGTGCCCGCGGCGGTTCTGCCCGGCGGGTATGATCCGGGTTCGCTCCTTGACGCAGAGGGGAGCTCTTCAGCCAGAGGCCAGGGCAGCATTAACCGGGAAGAGCAGATCGAGATGACGGTCGCAGCTGTGATCGTCGACATTTTGCCCAACGGGAATCTCGTGATCGCCGGGCGGCAGCAGGTGATGATCAATGCGGAATTGCGAGAGCTGACCGTCAGCGGCGTCATCCGGCCGGAAGATATCGCGGCCAACAACACTATCCGCCACGATCAGATCGCCGAAGCGCGCATCGCCTATGGCGGGACCGGTCAGGTCACCGCTGTGCAACGCCCGCGAATCGGCCAGCGCATTGCCGACGCCATCAGCCCTTGGTGATCAGGATGCCAAGCCGGGGGCGGTGATGAGTCCGATCACGAGGCCCACACCTGCTTGAACGAACCCCGCCGCCAATCGTCCCTCTTCGATGTCCTTGGAGAGATTGGGCATGACAAACCGGCACGTGACCAACGCGACCAGTTGGACCGCGAGCGCCACAAGCCCCCAGATGACAGCCTCGATTGGGTCCGGAGTGCGGGCGAAGACGTGGTTGATTTGGATGGCGAAGCCGATCAGCACTCCGACAAAGCCGACGGCGGCGGCAAGGTTGCCGGCACGGATGAGCTCAATCTCACGATGCGGCGTCGCCAAGATGTAAACGAAGCCGAATGCCAGCGTCACGGCGAGCGCCATGACGAAGTGCTGCGCGAACCACGCCAACGACAACAGCAACTCCATTAGGCTGTCGCCCTCCCATGCCTGCGGCCTGTCTTTGACGGCCGGGGGCGACCATGGCGGATTGGCCCAACGATTCAAGCCCGAACATGTCCGGGGGCGGAGGGGGCAGGGTTGTGCGCCAAGTAATTTGCAGCCCTTTCCGAAGACAAGCCTGACGCGGTCCCGGAGCCGCTTTGGACGTGCGGGCCTTAGGGGCTTTGCGGCAAAATCACAGAAGGTGCGCGGCATTCAGATTTGGGCCTGGCCCAAACCGCAGCGGTGGCCAGTACCCCGTTCTTTGCGCAAAGGCCCATGTCAGGGGAGCATGCTAAAGGCTGAATGCAGGTCGAACCCGCCGGGGCAACACCCGGGGGCGCTCACGAAAGCAAAACAGCCCCGCTGCGCGGCGGGGCTGTTAGGAATTTGGGTGCGGGGGCAGGATTTGAACCTACGACCTTCAGGTTATGAGCCTGACGAGCTACCGGGCTGCTCCACCCCGCGCCAAACCAACCGGCGCCGCCCAAGAAACGCCAAACCCGCCGCGAACGCGACGGGCTGGCCAATCCGGACGGAGGACCGGACGGGAGAAGGAGGGTTTTAGTTATGAAGTAAGCGGACCGAGCAGAGCCGGCAGCGATCTACTCTCCCACGCCTTAAGACGTAGTACCATCGACCCTGGGGGACTTAACGACCGAGTTCGGGATGGGATCGGGTGGGGAACCCCCGGCATAGCCACCAGCTCGACACGGGCCGCACGCTTCAAACATGACATCGTCCTATTTGGATCAAAAGATCCAATGCATAACGCGCCCGTGCAGGCGACAGTGTCGTCGCCATGCATGAACGTCACTTCGATCAAGCCAAACGAGCTATTAGTACCAGTTAGCTCCACGCCTCGCAGCGCTTCCACACCTGGCCTATCAACGTCCTGGTCTAGGACGGCTCTTCAGGGAAACCTAGTTTTGAGGGGGGTTTCACGCTTAGATGCTTTCAGCGTTTATCCCGTCCGCACTTAGCTACCCAGCTGCGCCACTGGCGTGACGACTGGTGCACCAGAGGTGCGTTCATCCCGGTCCTCTCGTACTAGGGACAAATCCTCTCAAGTTTCCAACACCCATGGTAGATAGGGACCAAACTGTCTCACGACGTTCTGAACCCAGCTCACGTACCACTTTAAATGGCGAACAGCCATACCCTTGGGACCTGCTCCAGCCCCAGGATGTGATGAGCCGACATCGAGGTGCCAAACCTTGCCGTCGATATGGACTCTTGGGCAAGATCAGCCTGTTATCCCCGGAGTACCTTTTATCCGTTGAGCGATGACCCTTCCACGCAGGATCACCGGATCACTATGACCGACTTTCGTCTCTGCTCGACTTGTCAGTCTCGCAGTCAGGCAGGCTTATGCCATTGCACTCAACAGCCGATTTCCGACCGGCTTGAGCCTACCATCGCGCGCCTCCGTTACTCTTTGGGAGGCGACCGCCCCAGTCAAACTGCCCGCCACGCAGGGTCCCGGACCCGGTTTCACGGGTCGCGGTTAGACGTCACCGAAAGCAAGGGTGGTATTTCAACGGTGGCTCCCTCCAAGCTGGCGCCTGAAGTTCAAAGCCTCCCACCTATTCTACACATGCCGTCGATAACGCCACTGCGAAGCTGCAGTAAAGGTTCACAGGGTCTTTCCGTCTAGCCACGGGAACTCCGCATCTTCACGGAGAATTCAATTTCGCTGAGTCTACTGCGGAGACAGTGGGGAAGTCGTTACTCCATTCGTGCAGGTCGGAACTTACCCGACAAGGAATTTCGCTACCTTAGGACCGTTATAGTTACGGCCGCCGTTCACCGGGGCTTCGATTCAGTGCTTGCACACCTCCTCTTAACCTTCCGGCACTGGGCAGGAGTCAGACCCTATACGTCGCCTTACGGCTTCGCAGAGCCCTGTGTTTTTGATAAACAGTCGCCACCCCCTAGTTTGTGCCCCTGGCTGGAGTTACCCAGCCAGGCCCTCTTCTCCCGAAGTTACGAGGGTAATTTGCCGAGTTCCTTCGCAATAGTTCTCTCAAGCGCCTTGGTATGCTCTACCTGACCACCTGTGTCGGTTTCGGGTACGATCTATGTGGGGGCTATTTCCAGGGACGGTCTCCAGAGCCGGGGCAATCCGATAAGCCCCGACCACAGTCGCCATCCGTCACACACCCACTGGCCCAGGAATATTCACCTGGTTCCCATCGACTACGCCTTTCGGCCTCGCCTTAGGGGTCGGCTAACCCTGCCCTGATTAGCATTGGACAGGAACCCTTGGTCTTTCGGCGAGAGGGTCTCTCACCCTCTTTGTCGCTACTCATGTCAGCATTCTCACTTCCGATACCTCCAGCCCACCTCACGGTGAACCTTCGCAGGCTTACGGAACGCTCCGCTACCGCTTCCGAAGAAGCTCCAAGCTTCGGCGCATGGCTTAATCCCCGTTACATTTTCGGCGCAGGTGCGCTTGACCAGTGAGCTGTTACGCTTTCTTTAAAGGATGGCTGCTTCTAAGCCAACCTCCTGGTTGTCTATGCACACCCACATCCTTTCCAACTTAGCCATGACTTGGGGGCCTTAGATGTGGATTAGGGTTGTTTCCCTTTTGACGACGGACGTTAGCACCCGCCGTCTGTCTGCCGTGCTGTACTCCTAGGTATTCGGAGTTTGGTTAGGTTTGGTAATCCGGTGAGGACCCCTAGCCCATCCAGTGCTCTACCCCCTAGGGTAATACACGACGCTCTACCTCAATAGATTTCGCGGAGAACCAGCTATAACGCGTTTTGATTGGCCTTTCACCCCTACCCACAAGTCATCCCAGCCTTTTTCAACAGGCATGGGTTCGAGCCTCCAATGCGTGTTACCGCACCTTCACTCTGCTCATAGGTAGATCAACGCGATTCGGGTCTAGTACTGCAAACTCGACGCCCTATTCAGACTCGCTTTCGCTACGCCTACACCTAACGGCTTAAGCTTGCTTGCAACACTAAGTCGCTGACCCATTATACAAAAGGTACGGGGTCACTTGCGCTCCCCCTGCTTGTAAGCATTCGGTTTCAGGTTCTGTTTCACTCCCCTCGTCGGGGTGCTTTTCACCTTTCCCTCACGGTACTTGTTCACTATCGGTCGCAGAGGAGTACTTAGGCTTGGAGGGTGGTCCCCCCATGTTCAGACAGGATTGCACGTGTCCCGCCCTACTCGAGGCACCGACTATCTTTACCGCTACGGGGCTGTCACCCGCTCTGGCCCAGTTTCCCAACTGGTTCGCGTTGTTGTCATCGATGCACTGGCCTGGTCCCGGTTCGCTCGCCACTACTACGGGAGTCTCGGTTGATGTCCTTTCCTCCGGGTACTGAGATGTTTCACTTCCCCGGGTTAGCTTCAAACTCCTATGTATTCAGAGCCTGATCCTCTCATTTGAAACTGATGTCCGAAGACCGTCCAAGATCGAACGATCTTGGAGCATCAGTTTCGAGAGTGGGTTGCCCCATTCGGAAATCCACGGATCAAAGGGTGCTCGCCCCTCCCCGCGGCTTATCGCAGCGTGCCACGTCCTTCATCGCCTCTCTGCGCCAAGGCATTCCCCGAATGCTCTTGAAGACGCTTGATCGTTTCAGCGACGCCCATGCACGGTGAGGACAATGCCCCGCCGCACGATATGGACGTTACGCCAGACGATGTCATGATCCGTCCTGAAGCTCAGAGGTAACGAGCCGGACGAACCCTCCTTCACAATGTCAACATAAACAGGCCCAAAGGGCCTCTGGCCGTCCAGCGAAACTGGCGGCAAGCGTTTGATCTGTCACCATGCGAAACGCGCCGCCTAAGCTTGGTGGAGCCTATCGGGATCGAACCGATGACCTCAAGCTTGCAAAGCTAGCGCTCTCCCAACTGAGCTAAGGCCCCATTCGGCGCTGGTAGGCCCGGGCAGACTTGAACTGCCGACCTCACGCTTATCAGGCGTGCGCTCTAACCACCTGAGCTACGGGCCTTCACGCCAACGGCCAAACCGCAGCGCTTGGTACGCCCCCGCTCAAGGGGCTCGCGTTCCGAAGTCGCGCCGAGCGCAACCACGGTGACAGAGAAGAGAAACGAAGACGGCGCCGTCCCGGCGTTGTGTTCGCCAGCTTGGGTAAGCGACGAACGTTGCCTAAGCCGACCCCGAAGATCCCGCCGAAGCGAAATGTCTTACGAGCTCGTCCTTAGAAAGGAGGTGATCCAGCCGCAGGTTCCCCTACGGCTACCTTGTTACGACTTCACCCCAGTCGCTGACCCTACCGTGGTCGCCTGCCCCCTTGCGGTTGGCGCAGCGCCTTCGGGTAGAACCAACTCCCATGGTGTGACGGGCGGTGTGTACAAGGCCCGGGAACGTATTCACCGCGGCATGCTGATCCGCGATTACTAGCGATTCCAACTTCATGCCCTCGAGTTGCAGAGGACAATCCGAACTGAGATGGCTTTTAGGGATTAACCCTCTGTCACCACCATTGTAGCACGTGTGTAGCCCCACGCGTAAGGGCCATGAGGACTTGACGTCATCCCCACCTTCCTCCGGCTTGCCACCGGCAGTTCCTTTAGAGTGCCCAGCCGAACTGCTGGCAACTAAAGGCGAGGGTTGCGCTCGTTGCGGGACTTAACCCAACATCTCACGACACGAGCTGACGACAGCCATGCAGCACCTGTGTTCTCGCCAGCCGAACTGAAGGAAGGCATCTCTGCCGACCATACGAGACATGTCAAACGTGGGTAAGGTTCTGCGCGTTGCGTCGAATTAAACCACATGCTCCACCGCTTGTGCGGGCCCCCGTCAATTTCTTTGAGTTTTAACCTTGCGGCCGTACTCCCCAGGCGGAGTGCTTAAAGCGTTAGCTGCGTCACCGACAGGTAAACCTGCCGACAACTAGCACTCATCGTTTACAGCGTGGACTACCAGGGTATCTAATCCTGTTTGCTCCCCACGCTTTCGCGTCTCAGCGTCAGTAAAAGGCCAGCGAGCCGCCTTCGCCACTGGTGTTCCTCCGAATATCTACGAATTTCACCTCTACACTCGGAATTCCACTCGCCTCTCCTTCACTCCAGACCGCCAGTTTTGAAGGCAGTTCCGAGGTTGAGCCTCGGGATTTCACCCCCAACTTAACAGTCCGCCTACACGCGCTTTACGCCCAGTAAATCCGAACAACGCTAGCCCCCTTCGTATTACCGCGGCTGCTGGCACGAAGTTAGCCGGAGCTTCTTCTTTGGGTACCGTCATTATCGTCCCCAACGAAAGGATTTTACAACCCTAGGGCCTTCATCATCCACGCGGCATGGCTGGATCAGGGTTTCCCCCATTGTCCAAGATTCCCCACTGCTGCCTCCCGTAGGAGTCTGGGCCGTGTCTCAGTCCCAGTGTGGCTGGTCGTCCTCTCAGACCAGCTATGGATCGTCGGCTTGGTAGGCCATTACCCCACCAACTACCTAATCCAACGCGGGCCGATCCTAAGGCGATAAATCTTTCCCCTTTCGGGCACATACGGTATTGCTCCCAGTTTCCCGGGAATATTCCGTACCTTAGGGCACGTTCCCACGCGTTACTCACCCGTCTGCCACTCCCCTTGCGGGGCGTTCGACTTGCATGTGTTAAGCCTGCCGCCAGCGTTCGTTCTGAGCCAGAATCAAACTCTCAGGTTGAGTTGATCCGACTGGTCTTGACCCGAAGATCAAGACGCCGTTTGGCGTTTGCGTTTGACGAGGACCGACATCCGTTACTGCTCGGCGTTTACCGATCAGAAACCAAAAGTCAGTCATCCAGAAAACACAAACCGTCGACATCAAAGACCAGACTTACTCTGGTCACAGGACGCCGCCGCCTGCGTTTCCCTTCTCCAAATTACGATGTCAAAGAACCGACTAAATTCAAGAGCATCAAAGCCCAGAACCCAATCAACCCCGCCGCGTTTCAGCCTTGCTTCTGGCTTCCGGCGGCGGCGAGGCGCGGTGTTTATTCGCCCCTCATTTTTATGTCAACGCCCTTTTTTCAGGACCCTCACTTTTCTGCAGCAACCCGTCCAGGCAGCATTAGATCCGTGAAAATCGCAATGCCTGTCAGGACACGGTGACCCGTGCAACCCAAACAAACTAAGCGCGAGGTCGGTTAGGATATGGAGGATCATGGTTAGGCGCAAGTGGATTTTTCAGTCTTCGGCGAATTTTCCACAGCTCCCGCGCTTTTGAGGAGAACTCTCTCTCCGGCCGCTGTGAACTAACCTTCCCTACCCAGCCGCAATATAGGCCTGCATGGCCGCGGCCTCGGCTTCGGCCTTTGCGATCTTCATCTTCACGAGATCGCCGATGGACACGATACCCAGGAGCCGGCCACCTTCCACCACCGGGAGGTGACGGATGCGCCGGTCGGTCATCCGAGACAGCCCTTCGTCGATGGTTTCGTCCGGCGTCGCTGTGATAACGCCACGGGACATGGCCAATGAAACCGCGTCCTGCAAGGCCTGCGGGCCTCTTTTGGCAACCTCTCGAACCAAGTCGCGCTCAGAGAACACCCCGACAATGGGGCCCCCGGCGTCGGTTACCACGAGGGCGCCGACCTTGCGCGCCTCGAGCTCCATCGCGGCCTGAGAAAGCGTGGCGTCGGCGCGCAGGGTGTGGACCACGCCGCCTTTGTCTTTAAGCACATGGCGGATCAACATGGGTTTCCTCCATTGTCCGCCGTCTGCGGGCGGCTCCTTGGGGAGCGTGAACCTTGTTCCCTGATGTGACAAGGGCTGCACCCTCGCTGCGCAAGGAAGCGCACGGGAATGTGAGAGCAGGCTGCGGCTAGGAGATAGCAGGCCGCCGCAGGAGCACAGCCAGGACCGCGCCCGCGAGAAAGCCGCCCAGATGGGCCTCCCAAGCAATAGGGAGAAGGCCGAAAACACGAAGGGCGCCTACGAGCACCACGTTAATGCCAAGGAATACAGCGACGCCGGCGCGGATCTGGGGGTCGGCCAAAGACGCGCGCCAGCCGCCCCGGGCTGTCAGGAAATATGCTCCGAATACGCCGCATGCGGCCCCGGATGCGCCGAAGGCTTCGACGGGCGAGCCCCAATTCAAGGCCACATAAGCCAAGGAGCCCGCGACGCCGGAGCCGAAGAAGACCAGAAGAAACCGTCCGCCTCCAGATCGCCCCTCGCCGAGGCCTCGGGCGACGGGGACGCCCGCCTGGAGCACACACGCCGCGTTCAAGAGCAGGTGCAACCAGTTGAGGTGGATCATGGCTGATCCAGCAAGCTGGAGGACTGGGCCCCAGAGGGAGGAAAAGCCCTCGGCGTTCGCAGGATCGTATCGAACCGGATGAACGGCAAATGTCCGAACCGCCCATATCTGGGCGTCCGCAGGCGCGAGGATCCGCGCCAAGTGCGCCACCACGAGCGCCAGAAGGACCCATCCGACGATCGGGGGCAATCCGCGTTCGGACGGCGGAAGCATGGTGGGGTCGGATTGTCCGACCTTGGCGCTCATGACGGTGGCCCCATCGTCGGACAGGCAAAAACTGATCCAATTCGGAACACTTTGGAGCCGTGATCGGCGGCAGACGAGCGGAAACGGCGCCCCAATAGGGGGAATCCCACGGGGCAGGCGCCCGCGGGATTGGCACGGCGGTTGCTTCCATCGCCGCAACACGCATTCGGGATTGGAGACGTCATCGTGATCCGCATTGTCCTTATTTCGGCTCTTGGAGCTGTCGCGGTCCTTGCCGCGGCGGGCCCTGCGGCCGCCCAGGCTCCCGATCGCCTTGGCGACTTCGAAAACGCCTATGGCGCCGGTTACGGCTCCATGGAGCGCCCGATCGAAGCCTCCACCCGGGATCCCAACGGCAACCGCCTCATTGTCAACGGCCGCATGATGCTGGGTCAGGGCTCGCTCCATGGCGGGCTGACCGACTCCGGCAGCGGTCTTGATGACATGGGGCTTACGGCCCTCGGCAACCAGCTCAATGTCATCACCCAAGGCAGCTGGAACACCGTGATCATCGACAGCACCCAGATCAACAACGGCGACGTCAACGCCGAGCTCAACGGAGACCAGCAATGAAGATTCGCCTTGTTTCTGCGGCTTTCGCCGCCGCCATGCTTGCCGGCTGTGTGACGCCGAACGCCGGTTCGGACGGCCTTTACGCCACCCCAATCGGCAACGCGCCGGTGACCGCCAACCCGACCGCCTACACCCCCGCCCTGAACTGCCTGGCGTCTTTCGCCGCTGGTCGCGGGCTCGGGACCCCGCGGATCGCTGTGGGCCGGATTATGGACTACACCGGCCGGATCGATCAAGAAGGCGGCCGGCAGCTGACCCAAGGCGCCTCGCTCATGGCGATCACCGCCTTCTCGAAGGCCGGCGCCCGGTTGGTGGAGCGGTTCGACACCTCAGTGACCGAACTTGAGCTGCGCTACGCCAACAACCGCCTGATCGGCGACGAGAGCCCCGCGGGCGACGATGTGCGGCCGATCCTGGCCGGCCAGATCCCCGGTTCGGACTATTTCTTTGTCGGCGGCATCACCGAGCTGAACTACAATATCCGGTCCGTCGGCGCTGAAGCCTTTGTCGGCGAAACCGCCGTCCGCGGCGACCGCGGCACCCTGACAGGCCGGCTGTTCGTGATGAACATCGCGCTGGACTTCCGCTTGGTCGACACTCGGTCGCTCGAGGTGGTGGACGTTATTAGCTACCAAAAGCAGGTCATCGGTCGCGAGATCCGCGCCGGCGTCTTCTCCTTCTTCGATGACACGCTGGTCGACGTGGGCGTGGGCGAGCGGGCCCTGGAGCCGATCCAACTTGCGGTGCGCGCCGGGGTGGAGCGGGCTGTGGTTGAAGTGATGGCCAACATCTACGGCGTGGGCGACACTGACGTGTGCGCTGCCGAGATCGCCGCCAACGGCGACCCGATGGGCCCGACCACCGCGCAAGCGACGGGTGACTTCGTGACCCTGCAGGGGCCTGTGGCTGCGGTCGCCGCTGATCGCCGGGCTGATATCGACGCCTGGGCCGATAACCGTGACGAAGGCCTCGGCCTGCGTGGTCGGGATGCGGCGAATACCGACG